>NZ_JAFCXH010000002.1:0-404239 GCF_049898225.1 Pseudomonas sp. DSP3-2-3
AGCAATTGTGCTTTATCGGACTCACCGCTAGCCATCAACATCGTCGCCAATCGGTAGATAAGAGAAAAGTCGTGTGGACTCGTTTTCTCCAGACTCGCTTCGCTAAACGGAGCGAGCGCAGCAAGGGTGATGACTTCAGCTTGGCGACTGTTGCCTGCCGCTTTTTCTATGTCAGCTATTTGCAGCCAAAATAGGGCTGAAAGCGGGTACATATATGACGGTAATTCCTGAAGAAATCGTCTGGCTGTTACCAAGTCGTGGCGGTCGACTGCTTCTCGGATAATCGTCCTAATCGCATCGTCTCGATGATTTACATACAAATTTGCTCCAAGCTTTGGCAAGATATCGAGTGCCTTTTGAGTTTCCCCGATACGTGCTGCATTTACGGCCAAAGGCGCTATCAGATACCTGACATCTCCATACTTTTCTGCCAGCTTGACGTTGCCAAGCACCAAGGCAGTCTCGGCCAGCAAGTTGACCGCCGTGCGCCTGGCGCCTTGATTCTCAAGAGCAACTGCTACTTGCAGGCCGCGCTCAAGCGTCGACAAAGCTTTCCCTGCATTTCCGCCCCGGAAGTACAGAAGGCTCAGTTTTTGGAAAGTAAATGCCGTATCAAACCCAGGCTTCACGGTTGCCAACCGCTCCAATATAGGATCGATTGCCCAGGCATCGACTTTCACAGCAGGGGCAAGTGCTTCGAATGCCTCTGCTAATTGGCGGTAGTCTAGTGGGGTAGGGTTGGGCCTGGCCATGTACGTCGCATAGCTCTGCTTTGCTTCGCTCTCCACTCCGAGGGAGAGATACGTCGCACTTATATAACCAAGAACCCACCGGTTCGCGCCCCCCTGAGCGTCCTGTTCCGCCAATGCGAGCAGTTCAATTCGCCTAGAGTGCTGTAGTGCTACAGCGTCCTGTGCAATCTGCAGAAAGTCGTAAGCTCTCTGGCCCATCGGTTTTTTGTACGCTTGAGCAAGCGCCTCTTCGCTGTAACCGGCCTTTGACATTTCGGAAGCGAAAGATGAATTGGGTGACGTTTTTTGGGCAAGATCGAACATCATCAAGCCTGCCGGATACCAGCTCTTGGCTCTGATGAAGATTTCAAATTCTTCAACCTCTGTTGCAAATGCGGGGCGCATCAGCATGAATACAAATCCGCACACCGCCAGCTGCCTTCTCATGTGATGCTCCATGCTCGAGGTTTGCCTACGGCCCAAAACTCGTATTCCTATATTAGATTTGCCGTACTTCATTCATTTCTGAGGAGCCAGTCTACGAGGCTCGCTTTCGAGCGTCACGCTTAAGAGTATTCAGCTCCCATTCAGTAGGGAAAAGGGGATGACGTATCGTAACCGTCCGGCCAAGTCATCTACCCAGCCCCGCAAAGCCAAGACATGGTGTGCACTTAAATTTAAGTGGGCACCAGTTCTAGCCTTTTAAGCGGGTATTTCATGCAGCCAACACGCCGTTCCTATTCCAAGTCCTTCAAAGCCCAAGTCATTCAAGAGTGTGCACAGCCCGGTGCTTCGATTGCCAGCGTCGCACTCAGCCATAGCCTCAATGCAAACCTCGTCCACAAATGGATTCGCCTGCAAGCGCAGAAAAGCACGGCGCTGCAACCTGCATTTATTCCGTTACCCGTGTCGCTGGCCGTTGCACACTCGCACGCATCGTCAAATATCCACGTTGAGATACAGCACTCGCGCGGCACCGTCACAGTGAACTGGCCCACTGAAAGTGCTGCTGCCTGCGCGACCTTTCTTCGAGACCTTCTGCGATGATTCGCATCGACTCCATCTGGCTCGCCACTGAGCCGATGGACATGCGGGCAGGCACCGATACGGCGTTAGCCAAGGTGATTGCAGCGTTCGGTGCGGCGCAGCCGCACTGTGCTTATCTGTTCGCCAACCGCCGCGCCAATCGCATGAAAGTGCTGGTGCATGACGGCTTCGGAATATGGCTGGCGGCGCGTCGGTTGAACCAAGGCAAGTTTCACTGGCCCGGCGTTCGCCATGGCTCAGAAATGGAATTGGATACCGAGCAACTTCAGGCATTGGTGCTGGGGCTGCCATGGCAGCGCGCAGGTTCTGGAGGCTCGATCACACTGCTTTAGCGGCTGCCATTAGCCCATCGACCTATCGCCGCAAATTGCCTGCTCTGGCAAAATCGGCCCCATGACTTCGCTCCCAAATCTCGATCACCTGTCCCCTGAACAACTGCGCGCCTTGGCCGCGCAGTTGATGCAGCGCGTCGAGAGCCTCGACAATCAGGTTGACACGCTGGGCAAGACGGTCGAAACGATGGGTAAAACCGTTGAGACTATGGGCAAGAAGATCAACCGCGACCAAACGTTGATCGAAAAGCTGACTCATGAGATCGCCCAACTCAAGCGTTTGAAGTTTGCCAAACGCAGCGAGCAGATGAATCCTGAGCAGGCCAGTTTGCTCGATGACCTGATCGATACCGATATCGCAGCGATTGAGGCCGAGCTTCAAAGCTTGCAGGCAGCGATAACTCCTACCGAGAAGAAACAAAAGCCAAAGCGCACGGCATTGCCAGCTGAGTTTCCACGCACTTTGATCCATCACGAACCAGACAACACTCACTGCCCATGCGGCTGCGCCCTCAAACGCATCGGCGAGGACGTCAGCGAAAAGCTGGACTACACGCCCGGTGTGTTCACCGTCGAGCGCCATGTGCGTGGCAAATGGGTCTGCGATGACTGCGAAAGGCTCATCCAGGCACCGGTTCCGGCGCAGATCATCGATAAGGGCATCCCGACCGCCGGGCTGCTGGCGCACGTAATGATTGCCAAGTTTGCTGACCATCTGCCGCTTTACCGTCAGGAGTCGATCTTCGGTCGAGCAGGCTTTGCGATTCCACGTTCAACATTGGCTCAATGGGTTGGCGTGACGGGAGTGCAGTTGCAGCCTCTGGTCGACGCGCTGCGCGAAGTAGTGCTTGGGCAACAAGTCATCCACGCAGATGAAACACCGGTGCAGATGCTCATGCCGGGAATAAAGAAAACTCACCGTTCCTATGTGTGGGCCTACGCCACCAGCCAGTTCTCGGACTTGGCAGCGGTGGTTTATGACTTCAGTCCCAGCCGTGCCGGTGAGCATGCTCGCAACTTCCTGCAAGACTGGAGGGGCAAGCTGGTCTGCGACGACTTTGGCGGCTACAAGGCCAGCTTTGAACTCGGCGTGACCGAGATTGGGTGCATGGCCCATACACGGCGCAAGTTCTTCGAACTGCACACTACGAATAAAAGCACGCTCGCCGAGCAAGCGCTGCGCTATATCCAGTTGTTGTACGAAATCGAAAGAGAAGCCCGCGACTTGGAACCGGATTTACGGTGCCGAATACGGCAAGAAAAAGCCGTGCCGGTGATGGATAGGCTGCATGCCTGGATGATCGCCCGGCGAGAACTTGTACCCGAAGGATCGGCTATCAGCAGAGCATTGGATTACAGTCTGAAACGCTGGGCAGCGCTATCGCGCTACCTTGATGACGGGGCCGTACCCATTGACAATAATTGGTGCGAGAACCAGATCCGGCCATGGGCTCTTGGACGCAAGAACTGGCTCTTTGCAGGTTCACTGCGCAGCGGCAAACGGCGGCTGCGATCATGAGTTTGATCCAGTCAGCACGGCTTAATGGACATGATACGTACGCTTATCTGAAGGATGTTTTGACGCGTTTACCGACATATCCTGCACGGCTGGTGGGTGAGTTACTACCGCATAGGTGGACGCCTCTGCAGCAAAGCTGCGCCAATAAACGATCATTGAGCACGTGTTGACGCCTTAGACTTCGCTATGCAAAATTACGCGTCTAAGCCGCGAAAAACGGTTGCTTGTATCGCGCGGGTCACACTGCCGCACCATCAGGCAATCGCGTACACGCCTCCTTCTGTCTCCCGGAAGGTCGGCCAGCGTTTTCCCCCGACATTTTGTCGGAGCTCTACGAGTGCCTTGCTTCTTGGCGATGCTCGTAATACCGGAACACGCCATGTACAGCCCCCCCGAATCATCGACTTCATCGACTACCCCTCGTATCGCTATTGTGGGGGCTGGCCTCGGAGGATTGACGCTTGCACGTGTCCTGCATGTCAACGGCATACCAGCCACCATTTATGAGAGCGAAGTATCGGCAACAGCGCGAGCGCAAGGTGGCCTGTTGGACATTCACGAATACAATGGTCAGGTGGGACTGAAAGCTGCGGGTCTCTATGATGCTTTCCTGGCCCTCGCGCTTCCGGGTGAAGATGCCAAGCGTATCGTCGACAAATACGGCACCGTTTTGTTTGACAGGCCCGGCCTGGGCGGTTCGGCCAAACCAGAAGTTGATAGGGGCGCACTTCGGCACCTTCTAATCAAATCCCTACCTGCTGAATCCATCCTATGGGGTCGCAAGCTTGTGCATGCGAATCGCGGTGCCGAGGGACTGCACGAACTGGTATTCGCCGACGGCTCGACAGAGACAGCAGACTTGCTGGTGGGCGCAGACGGTGCGTGGTCGAGAGTCCGCCCGCTGGTCTCTGCCGCAAAGCCTCATTACGCCGGCACGGCTTTCATCGAAACCCACCTCTTCGATGGCCCCACCCAACATCAAGCCAGCGCCGACGCCATCGGCACTGGAACGCTGATGGCTGTTGCGCCAGGGAAGGCCATCCTTGCTCATCACCACGCAAACGGTACGCTGCACACCTACATTGCGCTGAACAAGCCTGAAGTATGGATTGACGCAGTGGACTTTAACCATCCGGCGGCGGCACTTCAGCAGGTTGCCGATGAGTTTATAGGCTGGGCTGCGCCGCTTCGCGCGTTGGTCACCGCAAGCGATACCACGCCGCTTGTGCGGCTGATTCATTCCCTGCCGATTAACCACCGGTGGGAGCGCAGACCTGATGTCACGCTCGTGGGCGACGCTGCACACCTGATGTCGCCATTCGCCGGGGAAGGTGCCAACCTCGCGATCTATGACGGGGCCTCACTCGCTCACGCGATACGGGATCATTTCGGGAATGTAGAGGCAGCTCTGGCTGTGTACGAGCAAGCACTGTTCCCACGCAGCGCCGCCTTCGCGGAGGAAACGGCTAAGAATCACCAGAGCTTCTTCGGCAATGACGCTCCAGCGAGTGTAGTGAAGCTCTTTTCACCGCGATAACTTGTTACGAATGGCCAATAGTTATCCGCGCATCAGTCAACACGACTTTGCCAGACGCTTACGACGTATCTACAAGAAAGCCCAGTTATTCCCCCTTGATTTTCGCCTCGCCCTAATTATTTCGATTCGTTCCAGCGTTGTCAGGGATTGATCCGACCCAGTGCCGCCCATCTTCGTAGGGATCAAAGCCCATCCGCTTTCCGACTGCGACGGCTTTGTCATTGGCGCATTCGATGGCAAGAAATTTATACCTGAGCTGTGTGCGAGGTTCACCAACACCTCTAGCAGCCCCCGGCCGTGGCCCGCACGCTGCTCTTTGAGCATAAGGCGCGCCAAGATAATGCACTCCCTAGGCCAGAAGTCTTGCGGGCGGACAAATACGCGAAAGTAGAGGTCGTACTTTCTTGTGAAAGCCGAGACTGTGGAGCCAGATCTCCAAAGCGTCTGGCCGACGTAACGCGGCTTGTATGAGAACCGTGCAGTTAGAAATTCGGCAAGATGAGGCTTCAGGAATTCACAGCCTTGGCGTGCATACTCATCCCATTCGTCGTCGCTGGCGCCCTGCGTTGGGATCGTTTGCATCGGTTCGCCATTATTTAGTTTACTAACGCTAAATGTAGTCGGAAGCTCAGCGTCCAGCGATGGGTACCGACTAAGCTCCAGCCATGAATTGGCTCTGGATATAGCACTGCTACTATCAGAAGCATGATCTGCATCGCGATCAATAACCGACTATCTGACGCAACCGTCAGCTGTGAGGTACACCCCCAAACTGCTGTCTGGCGTCACCGCCTGCCTGTTTGTCCATGAGTTGGCCCGCCAGTGATGGCACTCGATTACCCAACAGAAATCCGATTTTAGGTGATGAGAGCAACAATAATTGCCAGCCAAAAAAAATATCAAGCAACTGATACAAAACGTTATTTATAAGTAAATAAATTTATTTTTTCTTTCTGCTCTATAAAAATATTTTTGAAACCGGAGTTCTTATATTGAGAGCAAAGAAAAAGCAGCATCCTCGTCGTCCCCTCCAACGTAGGCTTTTTTTCACATCTTTGGCGTGCCCTTGATCTGTTCGTTGCTGTGTTTTTGGAAGAAAGTTGGCATTGAACAGGCATGAACGCTGGCATCGGGGGTAGGGGGAAATCGTCCATTGGCCGCTAGGCCGCTGCTTCACCTTTTGTCTTCAAAGAGCGAAGCTCATAGGTTTTTTGTAAAGTCGTTCGTCCCAGCGGAGCGCACAAATTCGTTGAACTACGTCTTAAATTTGGGATGGCATGATGGAGTACAGTCTGGAGTCGAAAATCTGGTCACAAGCGCAGCATACGTTTTCGCAGCAGGCGTTTGAGGTTTTAGTGGATGTAGCGGTGAGCTGCTATTTGCGAGAACCTGGTCACGCGGGCGTGGAGCGGATGCATGCCTCTCAGATCGGCACTTGTGGGCTGCATGCGCTTAGGACAGCGCTTGATCGGAAAGGATTGCTGCACGAAGGTGAGGCAATTCTTAGCTATGTCTCCGTCAGGGCTACACTCCGGTCTCACGTCTACCACGTGCTCCAACAGAGCCTCATAGTTTCTGGCGACGCGTCTGACCTTACCCTAGTGGATCAACTGGAGCGCGATCTGAATCTATAGGGCAAGACCCCTGCCGCTGGGGTATAGGGACGTGCCGTTGAGTCCGTGAGCGGAGTGGCGAAAGTGCACAATATTTCGACATTTGTTGATGGGCTCGTCAAGAAGCTCTTCACCTGTCCGGCGATGAGTTCAAAGGGAGATCATTTTGCATTGTGAGATCTTGGATGATTCTGGACGTAATGGTTCCAGATGACATGACTATTCAGATTGAGGCGCAGCGCCAAAGCTCAACCGATTTGTATGCGGGCCAGGTTGTCTTTGCTAGCGATCCTTTCAATATCCATGGGTACAGGCGTTGTCAGGGGCTACCAGACAACCTTCGAAACCTGTTTTTTGAAAGCAAAGACGCTCTGTACATCCTTGCCGGCCGTCGCGCTCCGAAGCACGTGAGCTTGCCCGCGCTGGTAGCTCTCCAGCAATCCATGGGAGCCCCGTATCGTGATTGATGATCTATTGCCCGTACTGTGGGAGCGCTATTCCAAGCTGTTTTGCAGTGAGCATGTGCGGGAAATGGCCTGCTACCCCGGCTGGCTGAATTTACTTAATAGCCTTGCCATGAACTGCACACACACACTTGGATGCCAACCTCGGCACACCTCAAATCATCGTGATCCAAGTTAAGGAAAAATCCGGCGGTTTACGGTTTTATATCGCTGGCGGTGATGAGTTTTTGTCGAGCGGCGGTGCATGCTGCACAGGAGGCATCCTTGACGATTTGCGAGGTCTACGGCAAGCCTGGGGAGCTAGTCGGAGAGCGGTGGGTCAGCATGCGTTGTGAAAAGCATATCGCCTGGACACCGATACGAGATGGCGATGAGTAGCCCGGAGTTCGTGATGCACGCCAGAATAGTCGAGTGCGAGGAGGCGTTAGTGGACAAATTACGGCAGCGAATCGACTTGATCATGTCTGCAATTGGGCCCGTCATGGATAGCTCTAATGCCGACAGTGAGCTAATTTTTGCCGAAGTTGTTGTCGATACCTGTGCTCGTCGCGGGCGCGGACTTGCTGAAAAAAACCGGGATAATTTCCGCACATGGATCTCTCAAAAACCGAGCGGGGCTAGAGTGCTTTTTGCTCGCGCTAGAGGCCCGGGTTCAGGCAGCGCTCATTGATGACGTAGAGGGTGGGGCCGTGGTGGAGCTGGCTCCCGAAATGCTCGCGCAAGTGGGATGGGAGTGGGTGATATTCTTGAAATCACTCAGCGCTCAGATGGAGCGGTCGTAATCAGCAAGCCGGCTTCACGCGAGGACGTAATTGAGGAGGGGTTGGTGGGAGCATCGTAGATGCTTGGTGATGTGGCTACGAATAGATACACCGCGGCGCTTGCTGTGCAGCGCTAAAGAGTTTTAGCAGCTAGCCGACAAACCTGTCTGGCTGGCATTTAGGTTGTCTGGATGCATTTGGTACATGGAACGTCGATGAAGCACTACTTCTCCCTCTGCACGCTTTCTCTTTGCCTTTTCACCATGAATGGCCAAGAAGCCTTGGCACGTGAGCCATATTCAAAGCACGCTGATCTACTCGCGGTTTATCAAGCTGCATCGTTAAACGATGCGAGGCTTTCCGCTGCCCGGCATACCTATCATGCTCAATTGGAAGCTACACCACAGGCGCGTTCTGGGTTGCTGCCAAGCCTCACGGCAGGCGCTACGACCGAGGTAACTCGGTTAGAGCGCGACGAGCCTGCTCTGACCAGGGAGCGCAGCAGTGCGACCTTTCGGGCCAACTTAAGTCAGCCTCTGTTTCGTATAGATCGCTGGTATCAATTCAAAGCAGCAGAGTTCACGGTTAGCCAGGCGGCGCTTGAGCTTTCCGCGAAGGAGCAAGAGCTGATTTTGACTGCTGCCCAGGCGTATTTTGAAACGCTGCGCCAGCTTGATGCTAGAGCCGCCGCTGAGGCTGAGGAAGCAGCGCTTTTGCGGCAGCGAGATCAAGCTCAAGGGCGGCTGGAGGACGGGGCTTCAAGCATTACCGACGTTTACGATGCGCAGGCGGCTTACGACAATGCCCGCGCTAATCGGCAGCTGATTCAACGCAAGGTCGATGATGCCTATGAGGCCCTGTCTCGCTTGACTAAAGAGTCCTATGACTCTCTGGCTGGTATGGGGCATCAACTACCGGTTACACCTCCCACGCCTAACAATCCGGTTCTCTGGGTGGATGCTGCTATAAAGCAAAACTTCCAGTTGCAGGCTGCCGAGCACGCGGTGAGCGCCGCCGAGCAGACTCTTCTTCAGCGTAAGGCAGGGCACGCCCCTACGGTGGATGCTGTGGCGTCGTACCGCACAGGCAATAACGATGGTTTTGGATATAGCAACCCTGCGGAGTCCGGGACAAGCGGATACCGAGGCAACGTTGCCCAGGGCAGCATAGGTCTTGAACTGAACATCCCACTGTATTCTGGCGGAATGGTGAATTCGCAGGTTCGAGAATCGACGGAGCGGTTGTACCAAAGTCAGGATGAACAAGAAGACCGGCGTCGTGAGGTGGTGCTCAATACGCGAAACGCATTTCGGGGGGTCAACTCAGACATTGAGCAGATAGCCGCTCGACGCCAGAGCATTCGTTCGGGCCGAAAGTCCGTCGAAGCCAACAAGGTCGGCGTCGATATTGGTTCCAGAAACATTGTTGATCTGTTGAACGCTGAGCGGCAATTGTATGCGGCTGTTCGAGATTATAACGATGCTCGCTATGACTACATCCTGGACAACCTGAAGCTCAAACAAGCAGCGGGCTCGCTCAGCCCGGATGACCTCAGGTCTCTATCTGCTTACCTTAAGCAGGACTATGACCCAAGCCGGGATTTCCTTCCTGCGGATCTTTAAGCTCCGTGCAGCGTACCGCAACCGTATGAACGGTCAGATACCTACTTCGCTCCAGGCGTAGATCACCAGCTATGCCTGCGCATATCAGTGATTTTGTCGTCCTTTTTTCAACATCAATTGCAGTGATTCCCATCAATTT
Organism: Pseudomonas sp. DSP3-2-3; assembly: GCF_049898225.1. Lineage (NCBI taxonomy): Bacteria > Pseudomonadati > Pseudomonadota > Gammaproteobacteria > Pseudomonadales > Pseudomonadaceae > Pseudomonas > Pseudomonas sp. DSP3-2-3. Next base: position 9,766 of record NZ_JAFCXH010000002.1, read on the forward strand.
TTGATGGGCGTCATCGCTTCGTCTTGCCTTGTAATATTTTGTATCCGTTCAGGTACTGTTCAGCTATATTGAGATGGCTAACCGCCAGCAATGACTCCGGCGCGCTTCACCTTAATTTGCAGGGATGCTTTATGACCTCCACGGATCCAGGCGTAGCGTCTAATAACGCTTTACCGATAGACACGGGACTCGCATCGCTTGTGATGCTGGCTCGTTTTCATCAGGTGTCAGCATCCCCTGAACAACTAGCCCATGAATTTTCGTCAGGTGAAGCTCTCCAGCCATCCGAGCTGCTTCTAGCTGCAAAAAAATTAGGCCTTAAGGCCAAGTTTGCCAAAGCGGCTATCGACAGGCTGGATCGCACCCCTTTGCCTGCAATCGCACAAGGCGCCGACGGGCAGTTTTTTATCGTGGCGCGCCTCGACCAAGGCAAGGTGCTCATTCATGACCCTCGTTCTCAGCGTCCCGAGATCATTACGATCGAGGATTTGGCCGCTCGCTGGGCTGGGCGACTGCTCTTCATAGGAACGGGAGCAGGGAACGCGGGTGAGTCCTCGCGTTTCGATTTCACCTGGTTCATTCCGGCGGTCGTTAAGTATCGAAAGCTTCTCGGCGAGGTATTGCTGGTTTCTTTCGTGCTGCAGATTTTTTCGCTGATCACCCCGCTTTTTTTTCAGGTCGTCATGGACAAGGTGCTGGTACACCATGGATTGACCACCCTTGACGTGATCGCAATTGGCCTGGCGGGTGTGATGCTGTTTGAATCTGGTCTATCGGGCTTGCGATCCTACGTTTTCGCCCATACCGCCAGCCGAATCGACGTGGAGTTAGGCTCCAAGTTATTCAGGCATCTGATCACACTGCCGCTTTCCTATTTCCAGGCGCGAAGGGTAGGGGATTCGGTAGCGAGGATGCGGGAGCTCGAAAACATCCGTAGTTTCATTACCGGCAATGCCATCACCTTGCTCCTCGATATTTTGTTCTCGGCAGTCTTCATCGCGGTGATGTTCTATTACAGCGGTTGGCTGACGCTGATCGTCCTATTGTCACTCCCTATGTACATCCTAGTTTCGATTTTCATCACGCCGATATTGCGGGCACGTCTGAATGACAGCTTTGCTCGGGGCGCTGAAAATCAGGCATTTCTGGTAGAGACGGTTAACGGTATAGACACCCTGAAATCGATGGCTGTTGAGCCCCAGGCTGTTCGTAAATGGGACAACCAGTTAGCGGGGTACGTGGCAGCAGGTTTCAAAACCCAGACTTTGTCGACCATCGCCAACGAGAGCGTTTCGTTGATTGGCAAATTGGTCACCGTGGCCACACTTTGGGTGGGCGCTCGACTGGTCATCGACGGTCAGCTTTCCGTTGGGCAACTAATTGCCTTCAATATGCTTGCTGGTCGAGTCGCACAACCGATCATGCGTCTGGCTCAGCTGTGGACAAACTTTCAGCAAACCGGTGTATCCGTGCAGCGGTTGGGTGACATCCTCAATACCCGGACTGAGTTGACTCAGGCTACTCGTAGCGCGCTCCCGCCCATCAAAGGGCGTATCGAGTTTGATGAGGTTCACTTTCGTTATCGTCCAGATGGCTCTGAGATTCTTCGGGGCATCAGCCTCGCGATTGAAGCCGGTGAGGTCATCGGTGTCGTCGGAAGATCCGGCTCAGGCAAAAGCACGCTGACAAGGCTGCTGCAGCGACTCTATGTGCCTGAGCGGGGGCGCGTCCTAGTTGATGGGATGGACTTGGCGTTGGCCGACGTTTCGTCGTTGCGCCGGCAGATTGGTGTGGTGCTGCAAGACAACATGCTGTTCAACCGTAGCATTCGGGAAAACATTGCGTTAAGCGACCCCGGCGTTCCGTTGGAAGCCGTGATCGACGTTGCAAAGCTCGCGGGAGCTCACGACTTCATCCTGGAGCTTCCTGAAGGCTACGACACCATGGTTGGTGAGCATGGCTCCTCACTGTCCGGTGGGCAGCGTCAGCGTATAGCCATTGCCCGGGCGCTGATGGGTAATCCCCGCATTCTTATTTTCGATGAAGCAACCAGTGCTCTAGATTACGAGTCCGAGCGGATTGTTCAGCAGAACATGAAATCCATCTGCAAGGGGCGTTCGGTCATCATCATTGCCCACCGCCTATCAGCAGTTCGCGATGCGAATCGCATCGTCGTTGTTGACCGGGGACAAATCGTCGAACAGGGCACGCACGCCGAGCTGCTGACTCATCAGGCCGGGCATTACTCCCGTCTCCATCGTTTGCAACAGGGCGGCGGCCATGGCTGATGCTCAAAAAATGGGACTGGGTCAACGCTATCGCAAAGCCTGGCGTGACTCTTGGCGCCGGCGCAAGGAAATGGATGCCCCTAAGCGTTTGGCACATGAAGTTCAATTTCTGCCTGCTGCGCTTGAACTGCAAGATCAGCCAGTGCATCCGGCTCCTCGAATCTTTATCTGGGTGATCATCAGTTTTGCCTTCCTGTTATTGATTTGGGCCTGTGTCGGAAAAATCGACATAGTCGCCACGGCCAGCGGAAAAATTATCCCGAGTGGCAAAACCAAAATCATTCAATCGAGTGAGACTGCAGTGGTAAAGGCGATTTATGTGAGCGATGGGCAAGTGGTCAAAGCCGGGCAGCTTCTGCTTGAATTGGACTCTACGTCAGCGGATGCTGATGTCGGGCGGGTCAAGAGCGATCTACTGGCTGCTCGTATTGATAGCGCCCGAGCCGGGGCGATGCTGGATGCCATCAACGGTAACCATGCGCCGCGATCTCTGGCGGATACCATTCCCGGCGGCGACCCAGAGCATGTTCTTGCTGCTGAGCGATGGCTTCAGGGGCAGTATCAGGAATATCGCAGTAACCTGGATCAGGGCGAAGCGGAAATACTGCAGCGCCAAGCGGACATTCAAGCTGCCCGCGCCCAGGTCGCGAGTCTGCAAAAGACTTTGCCCATCGCGGCAAAGCTTGCCCAGGACTACGAGCATTTGCTGCAGAAGCAATACATCGCTCGTCACGCATACCTTGAAAAGCAACAGGCTCGACTGGACTTGGAGCGCCAGCTTGCTGTCCAGCAGGTGAGCGTTGTTCAGTCCAATGCCGCGCGTCAACAAGCGGAGCGGAGAAGGGAAGGAGTTGTTGCACAGACCAGGAGAGCGATGCTTGATCTGTTGCAGCAAGCGGATCAAAAGGTTGCGTCGTTGAGCCAGGAATTAGCGAAAGCCCGGTATCAGGAAGATCTGACAACAGTTGAAGCGCCCGTGGACGGTACTGTTCAGCAAGTGAATGTCCATACTGTCGGTGGGGTAGTCACGCCTGCCCAGCCTCTGATGATGTTGGTGCCTTCCCAGGTTTCTGTGGAAGTGGAGGCAATGCTAGAAAACAAGGACGTTGGTTTTGTTCATGTGGGACAGGATGTGACAGTGAAAGTAGAGACCTTTACTTTCACTAAGTACGGAACGATTGATGGAGAGGTAGTCAGCGTTTCGCGAGATGCGATTGAAGATGAGAAGCGTGGTCTGCTCTATAGCAGCAAAATTCATTTGAAAAAAAATCGTTTGTTAGTTGATGGCAGAGAGTTTGAATTGACCCCAGGAATGGCAGTGACCGCGGAAGTGAAGACGGATAAACGGCGAATTGTAGAGTATTTTTTGAGTCCGCTAAGACAGCACATAACAGAATCGCTTCACGAAAGATAGTTTAAATGGGTGGAATGAGGGCGACGGCGCTGTAAAAGGTTGAACTTCTACAGCGCTATCTGACTAGGAACGTTATTTTTTTAAGTCCAAAACAGCTATTCCTTCTAAGCTGATTTTAGACGAAAGCACCTTTGCTTGCTCAAGTTCTGTGTCACTCAAATTTTTTGAAATTTTGGTGATTCTCTCGGTGAGGTAAGTTTTTTCTGGAGATTTTGTCAAAGCGTTTTGCAGGAGGGCATAGCTAATTATTAGATTTTTCCGTACTCCAATGCCTTTTTCATATGCGAGCCCCAAATACTCGAGTCCATCCCCTAGTTTGTTATTTTCATTGGCCGAAGATATATAAAGAGAAATTGCTTGGTCGTAGTTTTTTTCTACTCCAAGTCCCCTTTCATACAGCCTCCCAAGTTGTGCTTGGGCTTGGCTAAATCCAAGGTCAGAAAGTCTCTCTAGAAGTATTGCTGCTTGGGAGAAATTTTGATGTGGGCTTTCATTGTTTTGAAGTATTAGGGCCAGCTCAAACATCGCTTGAGGGTAATTTTGTGATGCTGCCTTTTTATAAAGTCTAAAGGCGGTTTCATCATCTTTTTTGACGCCATCTCCGTTTACGTAAAGCAATGCTAGAGTTGTCTGTGCGGCAGGAAAATTATTATCTGCAGATCGGGTTAACCATTTTGCAGCTTCTACCGAATTTTGCTTAGTACCTAGTCCTTTCCAATAAAAATAACCAACCTTGAAATTGGCAAACTCGTTAGACAGTGCTGCGGCATGCTTATACCATGTAAGCGCCAAAGTATAATCGACAGCTACGCCATTGCCTTGTTCATATGTTTGCGCCAATGCGATCTGAGCAATAACATCTCCCTGCTTTGCACTGAGTTCATACCAATGAACTGCCTTCGCATGATTTTTCTCTACACCCAAACCCTTGGCATATGCAATACCAATATTTCGCTGAGCCACAGGATCATTTTGTTTGGCTGCTGAATGGAAAAACCTCATAGCTCTCTCTGGATCTTTTTGCGTGCCGTCCCCCGTCATGAGCTTTATAGCGAGATCGTTCTGTGCTGAGACGTTGCCTTTGTTTGCAGCCGTTTGAAGTAAGTCGAAAGCTCTTCGAGAATCTCTTTGGACACCCAAACCTTTGTCATATAAAATTGATAATGCATGCATCGCCTCAGGCAAGCCTTTATTTGCAGCGCCCTGATATAACTCCGCAGCCCTAGAGTAGTCCTGCTTGACACCCTGTCCGTGCTCATACATTGAGCCTAGCTCCGCTTCAGATAAAGTATCTCCTTTGTCGGCTGCTTTTTTAAACAGTTTTGCTGCCTCTAAAAAATTTTGAGGCACACCATTACCTGCTAAGTAGAGCTTGGCTAGATAACGCGTAGCGAGTGCGGAGCCACCATCAGCCTCTGATCGAAGAAGATGTATGGCTTTATCATAATTATTTTGTTTTAAAGCTTGTAATCCTTCTTCGATAGATGCGTGCGAAACGGCAGATGAAACTGTAAGTGCCAGTGAAATTATTAATCTAAGGGGATTCAAGTTGGTCAACTCCGTTTTGGCCGTTATAGATGGATGGCTGCCTTTAAGGATGCTGGGTTAGCGGTTTCCACAGCTTGGTTAAAATGGTATCACTACGGGTGAAAAAGTTCTACGGCCTTTTGCTTGTCTTATTATTAAGGCAGATTGTGGGTACTAAATTTTATAGTTGGTGGTGTGCGCAGAATTAGTTTAAGTTATTAAGTGATGGAGCGTAATAGCTAAAGGCAAATTGATATTTTTGCTATTTGTTTTATTATTGGCGTAAATGCTATTCGGATAGCGTCTTTTTTTAGGGGAAAGACCGAGAGGGTTGAGTTGTTTGTCAACTGCATGTGCCGATGCAGGGCCGCCTTTCCTGGCCGTCACTGTTAGGATTTTTATGCAGCCACGGATGTGGCCTTGATGGGATACTAGCTTTTTAATAGCTGCGCTATGGGGGAGTGGTGTCATATATCGCCTAAAATTAACACCGGATTAATCCGCTAATTTTTTACTTTCCGAAAATGATTTTCTAAAATTACAGGAGTTTTTATGTCGGGTTCTGCGACTGCAACAGCTACTCTGACTTATTCAGGTGGTAAGTTTGGTGCTACTGGTCAGGTCACAACAAAAAATGGTTCTGCTGTCAAGGTGACATCTGAGCATTCAGATGGTGGCACTTCAAGCAAAACTAAAATTGGCCTGCAGTTGCCTATTGGTAAGGATACATACGCGGGTATTACCTTTGATACTTATGGAAATCCTACTAGTGTAAACTTGCATGATAATAATACAAGTATGGATATTGGTTTTGGGTCGAAGGGAAATATCGACTTAAATCACGTAGGTAAAAATGGCGAAATAAGTCATTTTGATTTGGCTCCTGATAATTTTGGAAAGATTTATTATACTTGGACTAATGACGATGGGTCGACCAGTACAGTACAAATTTTTCAAGATAAGGACGGCTTAGGTGGGCTTGGTAGATATACTGAAGAACAGAAAGATGGGACATATACCGAGTTTGGTTTTGGAAGGGATGGGGCTGATATCGGTTTTAAAAGAATAAAAAAGGAAGGCGAGAATGGGGAATTCAAGACTGAGACAGGAAGTCTTGGTATTGGTATTGATAAAGACGGCGGTATGAAGGTTAAGGAGACATATAACGGGGATGCTGGATCTTCAGAAGAGGAGGAAGAGGAGGAGGAGGAGGAGGGTGAGTTTGATTTCCCTCCTGGCTTTATTCCTGACTTCTCAAAAGTTGAAAAAGATGATATTGGCAAGATGGGGTCGTCGTTCGATGATGCGGAAACTACCACAAGCCCCTTGGTGTTAGATCTTGATGGTGATGGAGTGGAGACAGTTGGGGTTTCTCCCGGAGTTCACTTTGATCACGATGGTAATGGGTTTTCGGAAAGTACTGGGTGGGTAGGAAAAGATGACGGCTTGTTAGTTTTTGACAAGAATCACGACGGTAAAATCGACTCTGGATTAGAACTTTTTGGAAATAAAACAACCGTTTCAATAGGTCAAAAAGCAGCCAATGGCTTCTTGGCGCTAGCTGATTTTGATGGTAATAAAGATGGGATTTTTGATTCTCGTGATGCGGCATTTTCTGAAATAAACGTATGGGTAGATAAAGACTCAAATGGTGCTGTGGATGCCGGTGAACTGTTATCCCTGGATCAGGCGGGAGTTGCCTCAATTAAATTGTCTTACTCTGATCCGGGTAAGCTGGATGCTAATGGGAATGTACCTCGTAATATCATTGATGCAAATGGTAACGAGCATCGACAGCTTAGTACTTACACACGAACTGACGGATCTCTTGCTGCAATAGAAGATGTCTGGTTTGATGTTAATGGCTCGGATACGATCGATAATTCTGAGATTGAAATCTCGCCTGAAATAGCATCTTTGCCTAATATCGAAGGGTTCGGGAATGCCCATGATCTGCAGCAGGCAATGGCCCGTGATAAGCCCCTTCAGTTTCTGGTCGAATCGTTCAAAAATGAGCTGGATGCGTCAGCTAGGCAGAAGCTAGTTTTAGATATTATTTATCATTGGGCTGGAGTGCAGGATGTTGATCCTAAAAGCCGTGCCGCTACGCAAATTTACGGAAATGTCATTGGTGATGCTCGTAAGCTCGCGACTTTAGAGACGTTTTTGGGCGAAGATTATCTAGGTACTTGGTGCTGGGGGACACGTGATCCTAATCCGCACGGCCCCGCAGCCGCTAAATTGCTTCAGGCGTTTGATAATTTTGCGTCCATTGTTTATGACAAGCTCATGCTTCAGACGCATTTGGCGGAGCTATTCGACGGCCTCAGTGCTACATATGATGAAAATGGTACTCATTGGGATGTATCAACTGTCGTATCCAAGCTAAAAGCCCAATTCGATGTAAATCCCGAGAGAGGGGAGCTGTTGATTTCCGAATTCGCTAAGGGGTTAGCTGATGGAGGTGATTTCGGCGAAAAATTATTGGTTGAACTTCGGAATGCTGGAAAAACTGAGGATGGTGATTTCTCAGCTCTGCTCTCAGCTATGGGGCACAGCAACAATATAGGCGGTATCGGTAACGATGTATTGAATGGTGCTTCTGGTAACGACCATTTAAGAGGGTTAGCGGGTAACGATAATATTTATGGCGGGGAGGGCGACGACGAAATCTATGGCGGTGCTGGCAATGATTATCTTGCTGGTGGAGACGGCGCCGACACCTACCATTTCAATTTAGGCGATGGCAAAGATACTATTCAGAATGGTGACGTAGATGATGCAGGGGCGAAGCCCGATACGCTTGTCTTTGGCAAGGATATATCGTCGGCGGACATCATCGTCAAGCGTAACAACTACGACCTCGTTCTTACTGTTCGAGGTACTCAAGACAGCGTTACGATTCAAAGCTATTTCGACGACGTGACGTTGGCCAACAACGGATATGCGGTCGATAAAATCCAATTTGATGATGGAAGTTTTTGGACTGTTGAACAAGTTAGAGCAATTTCTCAACTGAGCACGGATGGTAATGATCAGTTATGGGGCGGTGCTACTGATGACACATTAAGTGGCGGGATGGGGGACGATTCTCTATTTGGTTTGGCAGGCAATGACGTCTTGAGCGGCGATGCTGGGGACGACTCGTTGTCGGGCGGGGCTGGCAACGACACCTTGAAAGGTGAGGCTGGCAACGACACCCTTAATGGCGGTGACGGGACGGACTTGTTGTCGGGTGGCGACGGTGTCGACACGCTGTATGGTGGTGCCGGGGCCGATCTGCTCGAAGGCAACAGCGGCAACGATAATCTCAATGGCGATGCTGGCGATGACGTCCTCGATGGCGGTGCCGGTAACGACTCGTTGTCGGGCGGTGCAGGCTCCGATACCTATCGTTTCAGCCGAGGTTGGGGCCAGGATTCGATCAGCAACTACGACACCAGCACCAATAAATCGGATGCCATTGAGTTTGCATCGGGCATCGTGCCTGGCGATATCGCTGTCACTCGTTCCGGCGACAGTTTGATTCTCACGCTGCGTGGAACAACTGATCGCATCACGGTCTCCAGCTACTTCAGCAACGATGGCGTGAGCGCCTATCAGCTGGAGTCGATCAAGTTTGCTGACGGCACCAACTGGTCACTCGATCAGGTCAAGTCGTTGGCAATGCAGTCCACCGATGGCAATGATTCAATCTGGGGTTATGCCTCCGATGACACCCTGAGCGGTGGCCTGGGTGACGACACCCTCTATGGCCAGGCTGGCAACGATACCTTGAAGGGTGATGCTGGCAACGACACCCTTAATGGCGGTGACGGGACGGACTTGTTGTCGGGTGGCGACGGTGTCGACACGCTGTATGGTGGTGCCGGGGCCGATCTGCTCGAAGGCAACAGCGGCAACGATAATCTCAATGGCGATGCTGGCGATGACGTCCTCGATGGCGGTGCCGGTAACGACTCGTTGTCGGGCGGTGCAGGCTCCGATACCTATCGTTTCAGCCGAGGTTGGGGCCAGGATTCGATCAGCAACTACGACACCAGCACCAATAAATCGGATGCCATTGAGTTTGCATCGGGCATCGTGCCTGGCGATATCGCTGTCACTCGTTCCGGCGACAGTTTGATTCTGACGCTGAGCGGCAGTACCGATAACATAACCGTCTCCAGTTACTTCAGTAATGACGGTGATAACGCTTATAAGCTTGACGAGATTCGTTTCGCCGATGGGACGATCTGGAGGCCGGATCAAGTCAAAACGATGGCGGCCTTCAAGAGCACTGATGGTAACGATGTCCTGACGGGTTATGCATCCGACGACACCATCAGCGGCGGTCTGGGCAATGATACGATTTACGGTCGGGCCGGGAATGACACGTTGTCAGGTGATGCTGGTAACGACACGTTGTACGGCGAAGAGGGAAGCGACGCTCTCTACGGCAGTGCCGGTATTGATTTACTCTACGGCGGCAATGGCAACGACACTCTGGATGGCGGTAGCGGAAACGATACGCTCGATGGCGGCATGGGATCTGATACCTATCTGTTCCGAAAAGGATCAGGACAGGATCAAATCAATAATGCTACATCGGGTGATACGATTGCCAATAAAGTCGATATCGTCAAACTGGATGGGTTGAACCCGGCCGATATCACGGTGCGTAGAGAATCTAACGATCTGGTCATCCAGATTAAGTCAACAGGCGATTCAATACGCGTCAACTCTCACTTCAGCCAAGACGGTGCTAGCGCCTACGCGGTGGATCAGCTTCAGTTCGCAGACGGAACCGCCTGGGATGGAGCAAAACTAAAAACAGAAGTGCTGAGGGCAACTGGCGACAACGATACGATCATTGGCTATCAGACTGCTGATCAACTGTTCGGCCTGGCAGGCAACGACACGATCAGCGGCCGTGGTGGCGATGACATGCTGGATGGCGGTGCTGGGAAGGATACTCTCAACGGAGATGAAGGCGCTGACACTATGCTGGGCGGTGCTGATAACGACGCACTTAACGGCGGAGAGGGTAACGACGGACTGGACGGTGGAACAGGTAATGACACGCTCGCAGGCGGGCTTGGTTCAGATACCTACGTTTTTCGGCGCGGTGCAGGGCAGGATACTATTTCCAATGCGGTATCCAATGAGACCAATCCTGACAAGTCGGACGTAGTTCATCTTGAAGGTCTCAGCCCTGAAGATGTCGTGATTCGACGCGAGTCCGATGACTTGATCATTCAAATCAAGGATACGAATGACTTTGTTCGGGTGAGCGGACACTTCAGTTCAAACGTCGCGTACGGCTACGCAATCGATCAGGTGAAATTCGCTGATGGATCAGTTTGGGACAAGTCTTTTATCAAGTCCGCGCTAATGACCGGTACTGCTGGTGACGACAGCATCACAGGTTATGAGACTGCGGATACGCTGAAAGGGCTCGGCGGCAACGACACAATTAGTGGTCGAGCTGGCGACGATATCTTGGAAGGGGGCGATGGCCGAGACACGTTGTATGGCGAGGATGGCAACGACACTCTGTTTGGCGGTGCTGGTAATGACACGCTTTCCGGTGGAAACGGTAACGATATTCTGGATGGGGCATCAGGCAACGACTCGTTGAGTGGTGGCAGTGGTTCAGACACCTATATTTTCCACAAAGGCTCTGGTCAGGACACTATTTCGAACTATGCGTCTCAGGACGCGACTCAGAGCAAACTTGATGTCGTGAAACTGGAGGGACTTACTGCCTCCCAAGTCAGTATTCGTCGTGAGTCGGACGATCTCATTGTCCAGATCATTGAAACGGGCGAAACACTTCGTGTCTCGTCGCACTTCAGTAGCGACGCCTATGCCGTCGACCAAGTGCAATTCGGCGACGGTACTTTCTGGGATAAAACCCAAATCACCGCCGCTTTGCTGCTGGGGACTGCTGGGGATGACACCATCACTGGCTATGCCACTGATGACAAGCTGAGCGGATTGGCGGGTAACGACGTACTCAGTGGGCGAGCGGGCAATGACACTCTGGATGGCGGAGAGGGTAATGACACGCTTTACGGCGAGGGTGGCAACGACACTCTGCTGGGTGGAAAAGGGAACGATAATCTGAGTAGCGGTGACGGCGATGACTTTCTTGATGGCGGAGCTGGTACAGACTCGCTCGCCGGCGGTAAAGGGTCGGATACCTACATTTTTCGTAAAGGCTATGGCCAGGAGACGATCAATAACTCTGCATACAACGATACGACTGAACATAAGCTGGATGTGATTCGTCTTGAAGATCTGAACATGTCGGATGTGACTATCAGGCGTGAGTCGGATGACCTGCTGATTCAGATTAAAGAGTCTGGTGGAACATTACGCGTCAGTTCCCATTTCAGTACCAGCACGATCTCCGGCTATGCGATTGATCAGCTTCAGTTTGCCGATGGTACGGTTCTGGGTAACGCACAGATCAAAGCTGCATTGCTCTTGGGAACCGATGGTGACGACGTCCTGACGGGATACGGCACTGATGACGTCATTACCGGTGAGGATGGTAATGACACGCTCAGCGGTAGCTCTGGAAATGACAGACTTGATGGCGGAGATGGCAAGGATACCCTTTCAGGTGATGATGGAAACGACCTGCTTCTCGGCGGTTCGGGCAACGATTCTCTTAATGGTGGTTACGGCAACGACCTTCTGGATAGTGGTTCAGGGAATGACTCTTTGAGTGGCGGATATGGATCCGACACCTATGTCTTTGGCCACGGCTCCGGACAGGACACCATCAATAACTCGGCCTATAACGACACCACGGTCAATAAGCTCGATGTGGTAAGGCTTGAAGGACTGAACCAGGCTGACGTTTCCCTGCGTCGTGAGTCGGACGATCTCATTATCCAGATTCGTGATTCAGGAGAGACATTACGCATTACCTCGCATTTCAGCTCCGGTGCGATTTCCGGGTATGCCGTCGATCAATTGTTGTTCGCAGATGGATCAACTTTGAACGTTGATCAACTCAAGGCCTTCATGCTCGTCGGAACAGAAGAGGACGATTCCCTTATTGGATTCGAGTCGGCAGATGTTCTTAACGGGCTTAGTGGAAACGACACGATCAGTGGTCGCGGCGGTAACGATGTTCTGAATGGGGGCGATGGTAAAGACACGCTTTCCGGTGACGATGGTAATGACACGCTGCTCGGTGGTGCTGGGAATGACACTCTGAATGGCGGTTATGGGAATGATTCTCTTGATGGTGGTTTGGGTAACGACTCGTTGAGTGGTGGTTTTGGTTCAGATACCTATTTGTTCCGTAAGGGAGCAGGTCATGACACGATCAGCAACTCTGCTTACAACGATACAACAGCAGGCAAGCTCGACGTCATTCGATTTGAGGGCCTCAACTCTGAGGATGTGCTTATCCGCCGTGAGTCCGATGATCTGGTTCTTCAGATTAAAGAAACAGGTGAAACCCTTCGGGTCACTTCTCATTTCAGCACCAGTATGATTTCCGGATATGCCATCGATCAGCTTCAGTTTGCCGACGGAGCAGTAATAGATAATTCGCAGATCAGAAGGGCACTGCTGAATGGAACTGAGGGTGACGATGCCCTTATCGGTTATGAAACCGATGACGTACTCAAAGGCTCTGCTGGCAATGACACCATCAGCGGGCGTACAGGTAACGACACTCTTGATGGCGGTGACGGCAAAGACAGCCTCAATGGAGAGGAAGGTAACGATATCCTCCAGGGTGGGGCTGGTAACGATACGCTATCAGGTGGGAATGGAAACGACCTATTGGATGGTGGTGCCGGTGATGATTCGTCGGGGGGTGGATTTGGTTCGGATACCTATATTTTCCGAAAAGGTTCGGGCCTGGACACGATCAATAACTATGCCTATAACGACACGACGGCTAACAAACTGGATGTCATTAAATTTGATGGGCTGAACCTCTCGGACATTTCGATACGGCGCGAGTCGGACGATTTGGTTATCCAAATTAAAGAGACTGGCGAGACCCTTCGTGTGATTTCGCATTTCAGTTCTAGCCTAATCTCTGGTTATGCAATTGATCAATTGCAATTCAATGACGGAGCCATTCTGACTAACGCTCAGATCAGGTCGGCCATGCTGAGCGGATCTGATAGCGATGATACTCTAATCGGTTATGAGTCAGCGGATGTACTGACGGGGTCTGCTGGCAACGACACGTTGAGTGGTCGAGGCGGTGAGGACGTGCTTTTGGGAGGCGAAGGCCGCGATACGCTTAATGGAGAAACAGGTAACGATGTCCTGGATGGTGGGATCGGTAACGATACACTTGCCGGCGGGGCCGGATCAGATACTTATATCTTCAGAAAAGGTTCCGGGCAGGACACCGTTAACAACTATTTCTACAACGACACGACTGCCAACAAACTGGACATTGTAAAATTAGAGGGGTTGACCTCTACGGATGTCATATTGCGTAGAGAGTCGGATGACCTGATCATTCAGGTCAAAGACACTGGCGATACCCTGAGAGTGGCTTCGCACTTTAGTACCAGCACCATATCGGGCTACGCCATTGATCAGCTTCGGTTTGAAGGTGGCGATATATGGAGCAAGGCTGATATCAATGCAAGCGTGGTAGTTTCGGCTGCACCACTAAATCTCAATGGCACAAGCGGCAATGATGTGATCACTGGAGGTGTTGGCAACGACACCCTGAGCGGTGGTGCCGGGGACGATATTCTTGATGGTGGTGCGGGAGCTGATCGTCTGGACGGCGGTGTAGGTGACGACATCTATCTGTTCGGCAAAGGATCAGGGCAGGACACGATTTCCTCCAACGAAACTCGCGTGGGCAAGTTGGATGTCGTCAAGTTGGTTGATCTTACTGCTACCGACATTAGCGTGAAGCGTGAGAACTATGACCTTGTTATCAATATCAATGGCACGGCCGATAGTTTACGAGTGTCGAGTTACTTCATAGGCGATGCGACGTCCGGCTATCAAGTAGATCGACTCCAGTTCTCGGATGGCACCTTCTGGAGTCAGGATGTGATCAAAGCCCAAGTGCTACTTGGCACTGCGGCTGACCAGTACTTAGCCGGGTATAAAACAGATGATCAGATCGACGCAGGGGGTGGCGACGACACTGTCAGTGGCGGAGCAGGTAACGATGCATTGATCGGTGGGGGAGGCGCAGACACTCTTAGCGGCGACGAAGGTGATGATGTCCTAGAGGGCGAAGCAGGAAACGACACATTGAGTGGTGGTGCCGGGAACGACACGCTGGATGGCGGAAGTGGTAACGATCGGCTGGATGGCGGGGCAGGCGATGATACTTATCTGTTCGGTCGGGGAGCAGGGCAAGACATTTATTCCTCTTATGAAAATCGTGTCGGCAAGCTCGATACTGTAAAGCTGATGGATCTCAACGGGTCTGATGTCTCCCTTTCTCGGGAAGGTGCTGATCTCGTTATTCGCGTAAATGGTTCCACTGATAGCCTGAGAGTTTCTAATCACTTCCAGAGTGACGCTGCAGCTGGATACCAAGTTGATCGAATCCAATTTGCAGATGGTAGCTATTGGGATCAGTCCGCTATCAAGTCACGTGTGATTCAAGGAACGGACGGTAGTCAGTCTCTTACAGGCTACAGTACAGACGATGTGATTGACGCCGGAGCCGGTGACGATACGGTCAGCGGTAGCGGCGGTAATGACACGCTATTGGGTGGCGCTGGAGCCGATACGCTTAACGGCGATGACGGCAACGACCTTCTTCAGGGTGGCACAGGCAGCGACGCCCTCAATGGCGGTGTTGGTAACGATACTGTCGATGGCGGCGCAGGCAATGACCGTCTGGATGGAGGTGCAGGCGACGATATTTACATCTTCGGCAAAGGCTCGGGTCAAGACACGCTGTCTTCGTACGAAACCCGTGCGGGCAAAGTAGACACTTTGAAACTGAATGGCTTGAACGCCTCAGACATCAGCCTGGCCCGCGATGGCAATGACCTGATCATCCGTATCAATGGCACAACCGATAGTTTACGAGCGTCGAATCACTTCATTGGCGATGCGACTTCCGGCTATCAGTTGGATCGCATCCAATTCGGTGATGGTTCGTTCTGGGATCAATCGATCATCAAGACGCAGGTGCTGAAGGGCTCGGACTCGGATCAAAGCTTGATGGGCTACGCTAGCGATGACGTTATCGACGCGGGTGCGGGTGATGACACCGTTTACGGTGGAGCGGGTAACGACGCTCTGTCTGGCGGTAGCGGTGCGGACACGCTTAACGGCGATGATGGTGATGATAAGCTGAACGGCGGCGTTGGTAAGGACACCCTTAATGGTGGCGCGGGCGCTGATATTCTCGACGGTGGTGCAGGTAATGACATCCTGAATGGTGGTGCCGGTGACGATACTTACCTGTTCGGTAAAGGATCTGGCCAAGATTCGATTTACTACGCCAACGAGTCTCGTCCAGGCAAACTTGATACGGTGAAACTGCTCGGCCTGAATGCGCGTGACGTCACCATTTCTCGCGAGGGCTATGACCTTGTCCTCAAAGTGAATGGCACAACCGATAGCTTGCGTGTTGTTTACCACTTCATGGGCGACGCTACGGCTGGATATCAGATTGATCGCATTCAGTTTGCCGACGGCAACTACTGGGATCAGACGTTTATCAAGACCGAAGTTTTGCGAAGCACAGACGCTAACCAGTCGTTGACTGGTTACGAAACGGACGACGTGATCAATGCTGGCGCGGGTGACGACTCTGTTAGCGGTGGTGGCGGTAATGACATCTTGTCCGGTGAAGTGGGTGACGACACGATTAGTGGTGGCGCAGGTAAGGACACTTTGATCGGGGGTAGCGGCACGGACACCCTTAACGGTGATGATGGTGATGACCTTCTTCAAGGTGGAATTGGCAACGACACCCTCAACGGCGGGAATGGTAATGACGTCCTTGATGGTGGATTAGGCAATGACCTGCTGAATGGTGGGAATGGTGACGATACCTATCTGTTCGGCAAAGGCTCTGGCCAAGACCGTGTCTATTACGCCAACGAAACCCGGGCAGACAAGATCGACACCGTGAAATTGATCGATCTGAACGCCAGCGAAGTGAGTTTGTCACGCGATGGCTATGACTTGGTTATCCGGGTCAATGGAACAACCGATACCTTCAGGGTTGTTTACCATTTCATGGGCGATGCGACGGCTGGATATCAGATTGATCGTATCCAGTTCGCCGATGGCAGTTTCTGGGATCAGACCGCAATCAAGAAGCAGATCCTGCACGGCACTGCGGCAGACGAAACACTGTCAGGGACTTCGGCGGACGACACCGTCGATGCTGGAGCTGGGGACGATACTGTTAGCGGCATGGCGGGTAGTGACATGCTTACCGGCGGCGCCGGTGCCGACACGCTCAATGGTAACGAAGGAAATGACGTCCTGCTGGGCGGCGCAGACAATGACAGCCTCTACGGTGGAGAGGGTAATGATGTGCTCGATGGTGGCGCCGGCAATGATCGCCTGGACGGTGGCGCGGGAGATGACACCTATATCTTCGGCAAAGGGGCTGGGCAGGACACCATCTACTACGCCAACGAGACTCGTGCAGGCAAGCTGGATACTGTCAAACTGACTGACCTAAACGCCACTGATGTAAGTGTTACTCGTGATGGCATGGATATGGTCATCCGGGTCAACGGCACGACAGACAGCCTGCGAGTGATGTATCACTTCCAGGGAGATGCGACTGCCGGGTATCAGATTGATCGTATCCAGTTTGCCGATGGTAGCTTCATGGATCAGGCCGCGATCAAGTTCCAGGTACTGCAAGGTTCGGATGGCGATGACACGCTTTCCGGCACCAGTAGTAACGACTTCATTAATGCCGGATTGGGCGACGATATCGTGAACGGTGGAGGCGGTGACGATACCCTCAAGGGGAATGACGGTACCGACACTCTGAACGGAGGCGAAGGTAATGACTCGCTGCAAGGTGGTGCCGGCAACGACGCCCTCAACGGCAATGACGGTAATGACGTTCTCGATGGCGGAGCAGGCAACGATGTTCTGAACGGTGGTAACGGAGACGATACCTACCTGTTCGGCAAGGGCTCTGGTCAGGACACTATCAACAACGGCGGCGAGGTTCGCGTAGGGAAAGCCGATACGATCGAACTGACCGATCTAAACCCTACAGATGTGCTCGTTAAACGTGAAAACAACGACCTGCTTATCCAGGTTATTGGTAGCTCGGATAGCTTGCGCGTCGCCTCACATTTCACCACGGATGCAACTGCCGGATATCAGGTTGATCGCATTCAGTTTGCTGATGGAAGTGAGTGGGATCAAACTGCAATCAAGTCGAATATAGTTCGCAGTACTGACTCGGATGACATCTTGCGTGGATTCGCTACCGACGACGTGATCAGCGCAGGCATGGGTGATGACGTTGTTTATGGTGCCAATGGTAACGACACGATTTCTGGCGGGGCTGGTGCCGATACGCTTTACGGCGAGGCGGGCAATGATCATTTACTGGGCGATGCAGGTATTGACACGCTCTCTGGCGGTGACGGTGATGACGTGCTTGATGGCGGGGCGGGCAACGATATCTTGACTGGCGGTGAAGGCAATGACACTTATGCGTTTGGAGTCAGAGGAGGGAAGGACTCAATCAACAACTATGGCACGAGCGCCAGTACTGATACCGTTCAGTTCGACGCTAGCGTCAGTCTTGAGGATCTCTGGTTCCGTCGCAGCAGTAACGACCTGGAAGTCGGTATTGTCGATACCCCCGACAAGGTCGTGGTTAGTAATTGGTACGCTTCCAATGACTACCATGTGGATCAGTTCAAAACAGCTGACGGGAAAACCTTGCTGGACAGCCAGGTGCAAAGCCTGGTCGACACCATGGCATCTTTCGGCGTGAGTGCTGGTGCAGAAAGTAGTTTGACTCAAGCGCAGCAGAATCAGTTAGATGCGGTTCTGGTCGCGAGTTGGAAATAGCGTCGACGTAGATTAAAGCTGTAAAAATAGCGCCCCGGTTTACCGGGGCGTTTTCATATCTGCGCAAGCCATAACGCGTTGAGTGTGTCTAGCACAGCAAACGATGAGGAAGATGTAGAAGGTCATCTGCAGTCCTTAGCCGGGTTGATCTGGACTAAGGGAAAGCTAGCCCTCTAGGCGTTGGATGCGTCTGAGACAGAAAAGTCGTTTCTGATTACGAAGGATCGCTAGCGGCCAAGGATTGGTACCAGTCCGCGTATGGCGTGTTCGCTACCATTTGCCTGTTCAGGTCTGGAGCACCATCATCCCACCAAACCGGCCACGCTCAATCCTGCATTGGGAAGACAGGGCAACAGAGTGATCGATGATTCGCGATAGGGTAGAGGTCAAGGTTGATGTCGTTCGTGTTCAGACTGGTGATGTGATCAGTTCTGGGGTTATAAGAGGGAAGAGCGGGCTAGCCACTCTCGGTGGAGATCACCCTCAAGATTTACTGCCAGAACCGGTCGCTGACTTCGTTTCTTCACTCTTCTAACTGAAGTTACGAAGCGCCACGTGCAGTGCTTGCGGACGAGACGATGCATTCGGGATACCTGGGAGATATGTATGGCGATCTTGTTGGCGTTCTCAAAGAGCACCGTTCCAGGGTGGCGACTTACGATGGCACGTACCTATCGAGGTCGGAAAGAATTTCCATTCTTCCTGCCAGTCCTAAGGGATGTCGAGCCATAGACGGTCGACTATTTCGATTAAATTCAAATCAAGATTGTATTGGTCAGGGTTCAAATCGGCGAAATCATCAGCTTTGGAATCTTCAAGGGAGGAGGCTGGCGACTCGAAGGGATCCTAAGGATGCTGGCAGAGCCGTCGTTGAGTTCGTTGCTCCATTCTTATAGCCGAATTTCTTAGCTATGGGTTGCATCCCTATGCCCTCAACAGGAAGATTTCAGGTCTATGCCGCTGCTGGAATCGCATGCCCCGCCCCTGACGGCAAGCTCCGGGAGAGCTAACCTGATTTATAGTTGTCACGTCAAACGGCTACTAAAGATGAGTGAAGAGCGTGAGTCTCTGGCGCAGGCAAAACCTCAGGAGGTCGCTGTGAAGTCGTTTTCGATCTGTCTATGCGCGTTCGCTTGGGGATTCGGCCTACAGGCATCCGCGGCTTTGCTAGGTCGTCTCGACTATCTATGTACGATTGAACGTTTTTCTCAGGCGGAGGGAGACTCCGGCCCAATCTACAAAATAGTTACGGAGGGACTCATAGGAAAGCAGTTCACCATTGATCGTGCAACAGGAATCACGGTAGGCGCATTAAAAAATTCAACCGATTCAGTGCCGACCGTAATTGACCCTGGCGATACTGATAATTCATTCAAAGTAATGTCATCAGTGGGGGTGGAAAGAGGCATGCCAGGAACAACTCTTACAGCACTCAATGTCTTGGAGTATCTACCAGGTAAAAAGAAGCCTTTTGTATACCTGATCAACGATGGGGTCTTTTTTGGGACGTGTGAATCATTTTAAAATTCGCAAATTCGACGCCTATGTTATAGGTGGTTAATTCCTTTCACAACTAACGGTTGATTGATCAGCGCCTATCATGCTGTTACTCAGCCACCGTAGCAGGCGCGCATAACGTTAAACGCAGCCTCGGGAGTGTATTGCCGTTTAAGGCACTCTTACTAATAGGCATGCGCTTGCGGTTTTCCGATACCCTGCATCGCATTCCCAGTTGTGGCCGAAATAATCGAGCCTTGCATTTTTAGGGACTAGCAACCAGACACATTGATTATCTGATTTTTTGTAACCTCTATCACATTCCCAATTGTGACCAAAATAGTCCAGTTTCGCATTTGCAGGAATTATTACGGCCGCGCAGGTGTTACCTGACTGTCGGTAGCCTCTCTCACACTCCCAGTTGTGGCCGAAATAGTCGAGCTTTGCATGATTGGGAATGCTAACCGCTAGGCAGTGATCGGTTCGCTTGACGAAGCCACGGTCACACTCCCACTCATGGCCGAAATAATCTAGTTTAGCGTTCTCAGGAATTATTACAGGAGTACACGTATTGCTCACTTTCTTAAAGTCGCGATTGCACTCCCATTCATTGCCAAAGTAATTTAGTTTGGCGTTAGGGGGTATAAAGACTGGCGTGCAGCCGAGTTCATCTCTTTTATAACCTCTAATGCACTCCCAGCTACGGCCACTATAATCAATTTTCGCATGGTCTGGTAAAGAGTGATTTAGTTGATTAATTAAATTAGAGTGATTGTTCCGGATTTTTGACGACGTAACTGGCTGCTGGCTATCTGTATCGTTTGGCAATTGCACCGGAGCGGCATAGGTAGATCCGGTCGAGTGGGAGGGTGATGTCAAAATACCTGGTTTTCCAGTATGTGGATTGATATTGCCGAATGTGCTCCAGTTGTTTCCGAATACTCCATCGGGCGCTGAGCGATAATGAGGCGCTACATAAGTCCCGTTTGAGCGTGTGTAGCCGCGGACGCTGACTGCACCACCGGCTTCAATGATGCTTGCCCACAAGGCCACAGTCGCAAACAGCACGATCATAAGTGCTTCAGTGATGCGTCTCATTATGAAGTCCACATTCGACATATGAGCCTCGACTCAACGATACAGGCTAGACGTTGGACTAACCCAAGCCTTCATAACGTGGTCTCGCCACGGATGCGGCGATTTTCCTCCAGCACTAAACAACTGCTCCTCGACTTGATGCGGGTGAAGATCAAGCATTTCACCTAGTCGTTCGACCTGTCGGCAGTAATCAAGGTAATCAGCGACAGTCACCTTGTCGTCTACAATCAATCGAAGCTTCGATGGTGTACCTAGTTCAGAGGCTTTCCTAGAGGAAGCATAATCTTTACGCACTGCAGGGATCGCTCCTTGTCCGCTGAGGATGTGAATGCTACGCGCTGTCCATTGATCCAAGATGTAGGCGTCCGCATTGGGCTCAGCGAAGAACAATATTTTTGTAAAATAGGCAGGCCCCATACCAGGCAGTTTGCCTTGTGCCCGAAGCATTGAAAATGCGGAAAAACCCGTCGCACGGCTATGTATCCCATCACGCAACGCTTTGCAAACGGGTAGCCAATGACTGCGTGAGGCCCACGATCTACGCCCATTACCCCGTTGCATTCCGCCCCATGCCATCGTGCTCAGAAAACAAGCTTCGTCTGAAACACAAGGATCTGCCCAGAGAGCCCTGAGCGCTGCGCGAGTGAGCTGTCCCGTGGATAGTCCATAGTCTTTACCAAGGCCAGCGTAGACTGACTCGGCCCAGGAGTGAGGGGAAGCTCCCACCCAAGGCGTTAGAGCTTTGTGCGCGTAGAGCTGTTGGAAGTGTGAAACTTGTGACGGCAGAAATGGAGGGATCATTTTCTGTGGCCCTTCATTGGATCAGACAAGTATCCTTACCAGCGCAAGGATACACGACTAAAACTCATCGAGAACTCGCCTTTTTGGGCCCTAGGCGAAATTACTGGCGTACGCATTCGTGCTGAATCGGCCACCGTCAACCCCCGGGCGCCCATGACGGCAAAGGATGGTTCCGTGGCTCAGGCTTAGCTTACTTATAGGCTGTTTTTTGAAGAATCGGCAAGACGTCAAAGGTCGCCTGCTTATCGGGCGTGTTACTGAGCCGCCAACGCTGGCAGCGACCGAGCATGACAACTGCTTCGTCTGCGCAGTCTCGCGTTTCCTCCAGTGGGTGCAGTACCGAATAGCAGCGCTCAAAGACCTTTGGTGGCTGTACCTCGAACTCGACATTAGCTTATGCATCCTGCATGAGCTTAGTTGAAATCCGCTGGCCACTCAGCCTCTTAGCTCCTGTTGGCCACGATTGTGCCCGTATATCTCTGGAAGCCGTCAATCCTACTGGATCAGAAGAACAACCACCCTTACGGTTGGATTGCCGCTTTCGTTTTGTCCATAGGGGTAAATGTATCGACAGCGAGCTTGCAATTGAAGTCGCGTATACGGTAGTGGCAAAAATTATCAAGAATCAGTTCCATAACCTTCGAAATACATTGCCGTGTCGAATAATGAAGAAGTCAAGAATGGCTTCTACAAGGCGCATGCAGTTTTGGATAACAGTATCGATATCACAATTCAGAGTATAAGGAAAATATCTACGTCACCATACCCAGCCAGTGACGATGGAAACGGAGTAGGAAGGGCCACCACGGTGGCTTTTTCCAGGGCGCACGTTCTAGAGCTAGACTTCCGAGGACGGAACGTGCCTACGTCGGACTCATTTGTTCTGTATTCATCTGTGATCAAAGTGTTTTATTTGATCACTACAATTACTGAGTCCTTTGGTAGCGTCAAAATCGTCCCGCAGGGCTCAATTCCCGGGCACTCGGTAAGCCTGTCCCCGTTTTTATCTATTTTTCGGTAATCTGGTTTGTAAGAGATTTTATAGGCGTCCCCCAACTCCCAAATTACGTGCACCCAGCCTATGGTGCAATGATCAATTATGAAGCTGGCCTCTTTTAAAGATTGACACATCTCTGGCTTTAAAATAATCGAGCGTGCGGTGTAGTTGCCGACTCCTAATGTTTTTACAATCTGCGAAGGGACGCTGTGTTGCATGCCCATTAAGATCATTACAGCGAAGCCTGTAGTTATCGCCATGAAGGTGGTTCTTATTGATTTTGCTTGTATTGTATAAATGGTAATCAGGATCAGCAATAGCCCTATACAAGTCCCAGTGATTGCAGGAGATGTCAGGGCCGTAAGTCCGTTGTTCGTTTCATCGGATTCAAGAAGTGCTATTTCAAACCCGAAGCAGATGAAGTTAGAAAAAATCAGTGGAGGCCATATGGTCATGACATATTTTTTAAATGCGCTTGCGGATAGATTAAAAACCTTGGTGATAGCACCTCCAAATGTAACGCTGACCACAGCCGCAGTTATAAAAAAAGCCCACATTTTAAATAATGTAGAGTGCGACACTTCGATAATCACTGTATTCAAACTGCAGCTAATTATTACAGGGAGGGTGAAAAACCAATGAATCAGCTTTTTTGCTTTCTGTTGGTTGGCTGGTGAACCTCCTGTAATATCTCCCCAGATCGACCCGTCAGCAAGAAATAAATGAAACCAGCTTTTCGCGGGATAAATCAATCCCAAAAAAGTCGCAATTATAAAAAACGAACCAATGATAAAGGCAGCTGTTAGTAATGATACCAGGCTGAACAGATCAATAGCTGGGAAAAAAGAATTATCCATGAAGTAAATAAAGAATATTAAAAAACCAATTAGCAGTGGCGCGCCCTTTATTATCGTGCTTTCGTTTCCTTTGTAAAAGCTCTCGATTAACTTTAGGAGCGAGTTATCTGTTAGGTCGGTCATGATTCATCCTCTGAAAAATGTAAGTAAGATGCAGAAGCGCAGGCCAATCCTGCTGAGAATAGGCAGCATAGCTTGGGTGGTGTACGCTTAATGCAATGATTGAAAAAGCATTGTTGAATCTGTGCATTTGTCTTCTAGGTAAATGGCGCAACGCCATTATGACTGTTTTCGCTATTTATGCCAGATTAGGATTTGCGCTTTACGAACCATGGAATATACGATAGATACGCCCTAGGCCTCTGAACCCAGCCTGCTGGGTAAATCAAACCTGCGCCCGGCTGGCTCGCACTATCTCCGATAGTCAATATGGATGTTTCAGGATCCATCGAATTGACGGGCCGCGCCCTACCATTTGCGATGGTCGACCAGATCAAAGCCCATTGCCAGATCTCGACACTGTTCAACGTCGTCATGGCTCAACATCATTTTTCAGAGGACGTGGTTTGAGCTGAACAAATCTGACCTCAAACTGCAAGTCCAAGCTGGGGGCTCTCTGGCTATTGAGGGTCATTATGTTCCCGTCAGGAAGACTCAGTGTGGATGAAGAAGGCCTCCTGGTTTCGGCCGACTTTATGGTTGTTTTCTATAGGCTCCAGATCCCGGCTTTTGTCATTTACTCGTTCACCCGTGGTGCTGACGCGTGCACGACGCCGGCTTTTTGAGCCTGTTGGCGAGATACTCATTTTCAGGGTTTCGCATCGATCGCTTACCGTCAATGCAGCAGTTCGAGGTTGTACCAAGGTGGGCGATACGCAGCAGGGGGACGATAGTTGTTAATGAGCTAATGAGTATGCTGTAAAACGAGGTGTATTGTTAAAGTTACAGATTTAACGATCTTGGGGGTTGGATGAGGGTGATGTTTGTTTTTCGTCAATCGGCCGTGATCAAATCGTTGTTCATACCTATGCGCAGGTGTTATAAGTGCGATGATCGTTATAGTGAATTAAGCTAATGGATTTACAGTGGAGGCCTATGCTAATCGTAACTTGATTTTATGGGCCGCTAGGTAAAGTTGATCGTGATTGTTCCTAGCAAACTAGATGGCGGAATCCGGTATGGAGTATATCTCAGGGCGGGCGAAGATATATCCATTGAGGAGGTTTTGTGACTAGGCAACACTGGTTGTTAGTGATATTGCTTGGGCTTTTTTCTGATTTTTATGATGGAGCTGTCCAAGCCAATGAGTGGCGTAATATTTTAACGCGAGAGAATATGCTTAAAATTTCACCCCGTGCTTCCTCCCTAATTTTGTCAGGGGTAATCGACAAGCTTGAAGTAATTGATTCGGCAGGCGTAAATAGTAATTTGAGAATACAGCATTACCTTGCACAAATATTCACTGAGACGGGTGGTCTGGTTAGGCTTGATGAGAATATGATGTACTCATCAGCTCAACTCGTAAGAACCTTCAATAGTATTACCCCTGCGCTTGCGGCTCAGCTTGAGTATCGACCCAAGGAAATCGCAAACTACGTGTATGGTGATAGGTTGGGTAATAGAGGAAGATCTACTACGGATGGGTGGGAGTATCGGGGCTCAGGATATATACAATTAACAGGTCGTTACAACTTTCAAATGACAGGGCGTCGAATGGAAATACCTTTAGAAAAAAAACCTGATCTTGCCCGAGAAATAAAATACGGAGTGGAGATATCATTGTTATATTGGCAGTCAAGGAGTATTAATGAAATTGCCGATAGGAATGACTTGAAAGGTGTTAGACGGGCAATCAACGGCCCTCGCGCATTAGGATATGACGCCTCGAAACTTTGGTTCGGAATTATCAGACGAGTAATTGAAGCCGAGCAGGAAACGGCAGAGCTAAATGATTCCGGTACAGGCGCATTGCAAGCCATTAAGGAAACGGGCTCAGTAGATATTTTACGGGATCTTGGCTTCCTTCCGTTGGCTGCTAACGAGAGCAATACAAGTCCTTTGTCTATTAAATCAGCCTTAGAAAAATATCAAAAAAGCCGTTCATTGAGGGTAACCGGGATCGTCGATGAAGACACGCTTTATTCGTTGGTAAGTCAAACTGAGTGGACGGATTCTACAGAGGGCGAAGATAAAGAGGTATCAGAAACCGAAGAATCCAATATGGGCGTCGGTTACAATCTTAAAAATAAAAGTGTGACGTATTTTTCTGAAGGCGACGATGCTGGCCCTCCTTCTGAACCGGCATTGGTTACAGGGACTGGAGTCATCAAACCCAATAATAACGCAAGTGATAAAAGTAAAAATTCCGTTGTTGAGTTGCATCCAATTTATGCAGGATATGAGATCGCACCTGAATTTAAAGAAAAGGAGAGTAGCTTTATTCCTTATTCAGTAATTCAGCCAGACACGAGGACGGTCATACCGTTAACTACGGTATACCCAAATAGAGCAGTAGTGCAAATTATCTTCAAAAAAAAGGCAGTGGAAAGCAGCTATGGATGCAGCGGTGTTATGATTTCTAATAACATGGTTTTGACTGCAGGCCACTGTGTACATGATGGTGCGACGGTAGATGGCTGGCATGATTCTGTGATCGTGATTCCGGCTAGGAATGGGCCAGTCGTCCCTTATGGTGAGTGCAAAGCAACCGATTTGTACTCTTTGAAAGGTTGGGTTGACGCAGTCAATAGCGAAGGATCTAGGTTATACGACATAGGAGCTATCCGGTTAGATTGTAAGATAGGAAACAGAACAGGCTGGGTGCAGCTTGGAAGTGTGATCAACGAGAGTAAAGGGCGTGAGATCGTCATCATGGGCTACCCCTGCGATAAACACCCTTATGGAAGGCAGTGGTCGAGCAGTGGTCGGATCAATGAGTTATTGCCTATGAAGCTGTTTTATCAGAATGACACGTTTGGATGCATGAGTGGAGCTCCAGTGATGTTTGCTGGTGGGGCCTCAGTTATTGGTGTTCATACGAATGGCTTACACGGGCACGAACCATGGAGTTCAAATAATGCTGCTACGCGCTTAACACCCCGCTTAGCGGTGATAATAAGAGAATGGATCGGGCAAAAAAATGATAATTAAAAGGATAGGTTATATAGTAATATTACTTCTGGCATTTGGAGCTTACTCCTTCGGCCAGCCAGTACCACCATCTGTCGTATACATAGAGTGCCGTGATAATGCTGGCAGTATTACTAAAGGTGCTGGGGTTTTAGTAAGTGAGAAAGGCTATGTTTTAACCGCTAAGCATGTAGTTCCTGTGGGTTATGACTGTAAAGGGTCGATCGGGACTGCTGCGACTACACCATCACGGTCACTCATTCGATACGGCAAGACGGTAGATGTTGACGCAGCCTTGATGCGTTTTACTCCATCATATGGAGAAAGCTTCCCGTATTTAGCGTATGTTAAAGTCGATGGTACTGACCTTGCGGGGAAAGAGCTTTCTGCCTATGGCTTTAATGTAACTGCCGCAGGGGATCCTGGAGGCGTAACTATCACTAGCGGGACTTTAGGAAGCACTATACCCAATAGCTTGGGGATCGTGAAAACTGATGTTTTGACCTCCAGTGGTATGAGTGGCGCTCCGGTCGTAATGAAAGGCAACAATGCTCTTGTGGGTATCGTTGCGGGCGCGGAGTTTGATCCGAACACTGGTTCTCCGTCTTATTATGGTGTTTTGGTGGCTGAGTTGGTAGCAACGGAGTTTTCATTAGTAGAAATAACGCCGGACGGAAATAAAAAAGAGCCTCAGGAAAAAAATCGCGAAGATCAATATGGGCCGGAGGAATTAGATTCGGGTCAGGTTAAAAATATTTCATTAGATTTGCAAAGCGAAGGCCCTGTTGATTTCTTGCTTCAGAATGTATCTAGCACCACTGGTGATGACTCTGCTCTTGAGGTCTGGGTGATAATTTGCTCTTCGGAGGATGATAGTGCTTGCAAGAAAAAACAGGTTGGCGTATCTCGAACTTTGCGTCAACGCCTGCCAGCGGGGCCGGGATATGTTTCAATATTTAACTTTAACGAGAATCCTAAAATCACCATTACATACAAAATAACTAAGCCGTTATGAGTTTCTGACATGGTCTTCGGAAGCAACAATTGCGGGTCATGTTATTTTTAGGGTCAGTATAGTTGTCTTAGTTGGATTCTGAATCACGATCTGTGGGTGTCAAACGCTTGGAAAAGCGGTGCCTAAGTATGTGAGGAATTTGGGGTCGACGTTTCAGATTTTACTAGTAATGCTATCCAGGCTCCAGCTAGGCTCGACGGGCAGGTCGTGCCAAAATTACAAATCGGCGCAGGTGTTCGGCGAAGCACCTAACAGATCTAATATTCACTTTGATGAAGGTTACTACGTTGGGGATTTTTCAATGACAGCTGCAGTTTGCTGCTTTCCGATAGCCCGCCGATTGAGACGCGGACTCTTAGGCATAGTATTTCAAGGATGCGTTGATACAGTTCTGCCAACCCTTAGACCGGCGGTACACAAGGCTGTTGCTGTTGCCTATGATGACGCCTATCGATTCCGAGCGTGTTTTTTTTACCCTTTCTGAGCGGTAAGTACGCGGGTGGAGAGCTGCCAACGCGGTCACCTAGTATCTTGTAGCCTTGCGTCCATTTGCGGGGCGCTCCTGACGAGACTATGGGGTGTGCCATGAACTGCGATGCGTGTGCTGCTCTACATTTCCCAGCGTGTCACCGGAAACTGCTTGCCCCATGCCATCAGCAATTCTTGCTGCTGGCATGAATGGTTAAGGTATATCGGTTAACTATGTAGAGCGTCGTTCTCGCCATCCCGCCTTTAACTTCATCGCGGAGTTTGGTCGTGTGTTGGTTAAAATCGACTTTGGTCTTGCATTGACCGTACTATGGAGCCACTGCTGAGGCCATTCTGTCGGCGCTGATTGAAAACTGACCCACCCTGCCGATTGAAAATTGACCCAGGGCGGATTGCTGATTTTTGCCCCAGCAATTGTGGATAAGCTTAGCAGCAGTGTCCCAGTGAGAAGAGGCATCAAGCCCCACCGCATGTAGGCATGCGGCAGGGTATTTATTGTGCAGATCAAAACGGCTCATCGTCCTCGATACCGTCCTTGCGCTTTCGTTCACGTGACTTGATCTTTGTCTGTGCAATCAAACTGCTGTGTTGCAGGCGGTAGGACTCATTGCCCGTTTCGACGATGTGGCAGTGATGCGTGAGCCGATCCAGCAGCGCAGTAGTCATCTTGGCGTCGCCAAAAACGCTCGACCATTCCGAGAAACTGAGGTTGGTGGTGATGACCACGCTGGTGTGCTCGTACAACTTGGACAGCAGATGAAATAGCAGGGCTCCACCGCTCTGGCTAAAGGGCAAATACCCCAGCTCATCGAGTATCACCAGGTCTGTGCGAAGCAGTCCTTGGGCGATTCGGCCTGCCTTTCCATCGTATTTTTCGCGCTCCAGCAAATTGACCAGATCCACCGTGGAGTAGAAGCGCACGCGTTTGTTATGCGTCGTGATCCCGGACACGGCCAAGGCGGTGGCCAGGTGTGTTTTGCCTGTTCCAGGCCCGCCGATGAACACGACATTCTGCGCAGTATCGGTGAACCCCAGGTTGGACAGATCCCTGACCAAACGGGCGTCTGCGCTGGAAGCGCTGAAGTCGAAGCCGACCAAATCACGATGCATGGGGAGTTTGGCCATGTTCATCTGATGATTCACAGACCGTACGGCGCGATCTGCATGTTCCTGTTGAAGCAGATGTTCGAGCAGCCATTTCGACGAGGTCGTTGAGGCTTCTCCTTGCGAAGCCAGTTCTTCCCAGGCGCTGGCCATGCCATGCAGACGCAGTTCTTTGAGTTCCGCCATAAGATCACGCATTGCGAGTCTCCTCATCGGTGGCACGGAGTCGGTCGTAGCGCGCCGTATTGGCGACAGGCGCTATCTTGAGTTGAAGGCTGGTTTCGGCGGACGGAGGGGCTGCTGTCGATGTCAGTCGAGCCAGGACATTCAGGATGTGGTCAGCGCTCAGGCTGCCTGATTCAAGTACCAACTCCACCGCCACCAACACCGCGTCGAGCCCGGCGATGGGAACCGCCGCCAGTACCTGCGTCATGATTCGATCACCGTTGGTGTGACGCCTCAGGCCGCGTTTTAGCAGTTGCAACGACTTCGGCAGATCAGCAAACGGAGCGCCATTGCGCAGCGCTCCGGGCTTGCGTTCGATGAGCGGGATGTAATGCTGCCAGTCAAAACTGACCTGATCTCGATCAAAGAGGCGCTCGTGACTGGCAATCATCGTTTCATCGGCGATGACTACAATCCGAGAAGGATACAGACGGCTGCTGACCCACTGGCCGACCCGCTCACACGGCACCGAGTAGCGGTTTCGCGCCACGCTGATCAGGCAGGTACTGGAGACCCGCACGGTGCGTTCGACGTAGCCGTCAAAGGCGGTGGGCATTGGCATCATTTCCACCCGCTCCAGTTCCAGGACGTCCGCTACCGTCAGCCCGTTGTACTGCGGGTGCAGCAGCTCGCTCCAGAGCGCACGACAACGTTGTCCGAGCCAGACATTCAGTTCTTCAAAGGTGTGGAACATGCAATCTTGAGCATCGAGCCAGATGCGTCGCCGACTGTCTTGGACGTTCTTTTCGACGATGCCTTTTTCCCAGCCCGAAGCCACATTGCAGAAGTCCGGATCAAACAAATAGTGCGCGCACATCACGGTAAACCGAGCATTGACCGTGCGCCCCTTACCCTTGTTGACCTTGTCGACAGCGGTCTTCATGTTGTCGTAGATGCCGCGACGCGGCACCCCACCTAACGCGCCAAACGAGCGGGTATGGGCATCGAACAACATTTCGTGGCCTTGGCTGGGATACGCAACCAACCAAAATGCGCGACTGGCGCACAGCTTCATGTGGGAGACCTGGATGCGTCGTAACAGGCCGCCGATCAGCAGACCTTCTTCGCTCCAGTCGAACTGAAAGGCCTCGCCGAGTGCGAACGTCAACGGTACAAAGGCCCGTAAGGATTTGCCTTGCTCACCGCGCCACGAGCGTATGAAGGCGGTGAGCTGGCTGTAGCCGCCGTCGTAACCCTCGGCCTTGATCTGTTCGAAGAGTGCTTTGGCGCTCCTGCGATTGTGCTTTGCCCGGAAGGAATCGGCCTTGAGCGCCTGTTCCAGCGTCTCGTGAAATGGACTGAGTTTGTTGAAGGCTGCGCACCGCAGGTACGCCGGTTGAGTTGCTTCGGGTGCTCTGACCCATTTTCGGATGGTGTTTCTCGACAGCCCGGTACGCTTGGCTATCTGATGCAGCGACAGCTTGTCGCGAAAATACATCCGCCGAATTTTGCCCATCATTTCCATGCTGATCACCCTGTGTTCTCCTGCTCAAAAATTGAGCAGAAGCAGTTGAACACCTGGGTCAGTTTTCAGTCGGCAGAACAGCCTTTACTGGGTCAGTTTTCGGTCAGCGGCAACATGCTCTATTCCTTTGAGGGCTTCGCATTCTCCGGCCGAGCTTGGGGAGTCAGGTCGGCAAATTGGTAGATCAAGACTCCCAGCCTGCCACAATACATAGTCGCCCCAAGAAGGCTGCGCCCTCCAAGCCATTGTCACCTAGGCTGCGTGTAACGTTGCAGGTGACTAAGACCTTTGAAGGCCCGATTGAAGCGTTCGTTTATGACGCCAATACACTCAGCACGCTTGTCGCTGAAGCCGAAGCCAAGGCCGCCGCAAAGCAGAAGAAATTTCGATATTTCGAAGTGATTTCGATTGAGTCGGTCTGATCCCGAGCACACCCAATTATGCCCATCTTCTGGAGTTGTGATGGAACCCGGTAACGTGCCCCATCGACTGTCCCTCGAAGAGTTCGAAGAGATGATGTCCAAGTTTGAACTGGCGGAGGATTGGATGCGCGAGCAGCTTGTGCTCAGGCGCGGCGCTTCGACTACTGCATCACAGCCGGTGGGCATTGAAGTCGCAGGTGCTGTCTGCCACGATTCAGATGACCGAAAGCTTAGGGGGATGGGCCCGCTAGATGTGCTGTTTGGAGGAACTGGTGGTCAACGGCTGCCCGTGCTTCACCTGATAGGCCGGTTTCGACAATCTCGATATTGCCGATGTGAAGCAATGTTTCTCAGGCAGGGACAATTTGAGTCCATATGCCCGCTGCGTCAACAGAGTTCAAACCACGGGCTTGATGCTCGCCGCCGAGGGGTAGGGCGATGGCCGCCGCTTGGTGATGACGTTCTACCTCATTAGTCCTATGTGCTTCTTCCTACTTCCGATGCTATTGGCGACCAAAATTTTCATCTTACCGAAGGAGGAATTTCCTGTCGTAGCTGCCCATCATGGTTCTGCACCATTAACCTACCGGCGAGCCATAGTATGTATTTCCTGTACAACTCTTACGCAGAAAGGGCCGAGCGCTGGAGCCGCTTGCTGACGGCTGAGTTGCCTAACCTGCGGTTCATTCAATCGTTGGATGACGTCGATCCAGCCGATGTCACCTACATTCTGACGTGGGATCCGATAGCGGATCTTGAGAAATACACATCCCTACGAATAGTTTTCTCAGCTGGCGCGGGGGTCGATCAGTTCGATGTATCGTCCTTTCCAGAAGGGGTGGCACTCGTACGCATGGTTGAGGATTCTATTGCGCAAAGCATGGCGGAATACGTGGTGTTTGCGGTGCTCGCATTGCATCGCGACATGATTGATTACCGCAATGATCAGCTAACTGAGTCTTGGAAGCCTCGCGACATCCAAGCGGCTGCGAGGCGACGAGTAGGCGTCATGGGCATAGGTCACTTGGGGCGCACATGCTTAGCGAAACTTCAGTCATTCGATTTTCAGCTTCTCGGCTGGAACCGCTCCATGAAGGCGATTGATGGCGTCGACATCTATGTCGGGCGAGAAGAGTTTCAAGAGTTCCTGGAGCAATGCGACGTATTGGTCAACCTGCTTCCTCTAACGGAGCAGACTCGCGAAATCCTGAACGAGGATCTTTTCAGGCAGCTTCCCCTTGGAGCTGGAGTGATCAATGTGGGGCGTGGCGGGCATCTGAATGAGGCTGATCTGCTAGCGGCGCTTGACTCCGGTCAAGTCGGGGGCGCCGTTCTTGACGTTTTCCAGGAAGAACCATTGCTGTTATGTAACCGTCTCTGGAAGCACCCGAGAGTATGGGTCACGCCCCACATTGCAAGCACCATGCAGATCGAGGGTGGAGCTGCGGTGGTGGTTGATAGCATCCTGCGTGACCGATCGGGCCAGCCGCTTCTCCATACGGTGAATCGTGGCTTTGGTTATTGAGCCAGCATCGATTCCGGTTGTGATCTGAAAAAGAGGCTGGGTAGCCTGAACATCCGGCCATACGCAGTGTGGCTCGTTTTACCAATAACAATCCTAGTATCTAAAGCAATCGTCGGATCCAACGCCTGCGCCTTAGTCGTTTTCATAGGGGGGGTAGGCGTTTTGATCCTACGTTTCATGAGTAGTTGTGCAGGATTTGCCATCCTAGGATGAGGTCACTTACACGAATGGTGACTGCTATGTCCAAGGTTCAAAATTTAGACGCCCCAGCCTACTTACAGCATGTATCGCGTGGTGTTGCGGTTGCTCATCCCATTAACGTCAAAAGCGCCGCTGGCGCCTATCTATGGGACGAGGATGGGAATGAGTACCTCGACTTCGTCGGTGGTATTGGTGTCTTGAACGTGGGGCACAACCACCCGCGTATTGTTGAGGCAGTGCGCAAGCAGCTCGAAACGTTCTCCCACATCTGCTTCCAGGTTGCGTCTTACCAGCCTTACGTAGAACTTGCAGCGAAGCTCAATTCGCTGGTTTCTCAAAGCGATTCCTACAAATCGGTGTTCCTTACAACAGGCGCCGAAGCCGTAGAAAATGCGATCAAAATCGCCCGAGGCTATACGAACCGTCCGGGAGTTATCGCGTTTCGCGGCGGATTCCACGGCCGGACGCTCATGGGTATGACGCTTACAGGCATGAGTCAGCCCTATCGCCAGAACTTCGGGCCGTTCGCGCCCGACATCTATCACGCCCCGTACCCTAATGAGTATCGAGGTGTATCCACTACGGACGCTCTGAACGCATTACAGGAAATCTTCGACACGCAGATTGCGGCCAATCGTGTTGCAGCCATCATCATCGAACCCGTTCAAGGCGATGGCGGATTCATCGCTGCCCCCAACGAGTTCATGCAGGCCTTACGTAAGAAAACCGAAGAGCTTGGCATTGTGCTGATCTGCGACGAGATCCAAACCGGCTTTGGCCGTACTGGAAAAATGTTCGGGTTCCAGCATTCGGGCATCCAGCCTGACCTCGTCACGGTTGCGAAGAGCCTTGCAGGTGGCCTACCTCTTTCTGGGGTGGTGGGGCGTGCACAGATCATGGACTCGATTGAGCCTGGTGGACTGGGCGGGACTTATGGAGGTAACCCTCTGGGCTGCGCCGCAGCGCTGGAAGTGATCAATGTCTTTGAGGCGGAGAATCTTCTAGAGCGAAGTCAGGCCATTGGCGCTCAGTTGATCGAAGGATTCAAAGCTTTCGAAAAGCGTTTTGAAAGCATCGGCAACGTACGCGCTATAGGCGCCATGGCTGCGATCGAGTTCGTCACCGACCGAGAGTCAAAAAAACCGGACGCAGGGTTGGCGCAGCGGATCATTGATGCTGCACGTGCCGAAGGCCTGCTGCTCATCAAGTGCGGTATTTACCGAAACGTCGTGCGGTTCATCTGCCCTCTTGTCATTGCTGAGGCAGATGTCACCAGGGCCCTAGGGATGTTCGAGCGCGCTCTGACGAGTGTTCACCAGCACTGAGTAGCGTGCTCGTTGATGCCCATCCGTAATCAATCAGGTCACATCGGACACATATGAATACGAAATCACTTGTATCGAGCAGCGCCGTAGAAACGTGGACACTGCCATCGCACGGGATGCGCTCAAAGACCTCGGCCTTCTACGAACTGACGAACCCTGCCACCGGGGAGGTTTTTGCGCGAGTTCCTGATTGCGACGCATCAGATGCAGCGATGTTCGCGGATGCATCGGTTGATGCCTTTAAATCGTGGAGCCGTACGACCACAGACGCTCGGAGCCACCTTCTACGTAAATGGTTTGACCGTATCGTTGCTTGTGCCGACGAAATCGCTTTGATGATAAGCACCGAGATGGGCAAGCCTATCCGAGAGGCTCGCGGTGAAGTCATGTACGCGGCAGGATTTGCGGAATGGTATGCCGAAGAGGCGAAACGCCTCTACGGAGACACATTTTCCAGCCAGCATGAGCACAAAAGGTTGTACACGCTGCTACAGCCTGTGGGCCCAGTTTACGCGGTCACCCCTTGGAACTTTCCGGCAGCGATGATTACTCGCAAAGTTGCACCCGCTCTTGCGGCAGGGTGCACCGTAATCGTGAAGCCTGCTGAGCAGTCACCGCTTACAGCGATCCTGCTGGAAAGGCTATGGCTTGAAGTTGGGGGGCCGCAGGGGACTTTTCAGGTTATTACGTCCAACCAGCCGGCCGAGGTGTCAAATCAATTTTTTGACGACGCTCGCATACGTAAATTGACTTTTACAGGAAGCACCGAAGTCGGTGTGATGCTGTACCGCAAATCAGCAGAGACGATGAAAAAAGTTTCGCTGGAGCTAGGCGGGCATGCGCCATTTATCGTCTTTGGTGATGCTGACATCGAGCGTGCAGCCGATGAGATCATGGCATGCAAATTTCGCAATGCTGGCCAGACTTGTGTTTGTACAAACCGTATATACGTGCACAAGTCGATCACCCAACAGTTGGCACAAGTGCTGAGTTCAAAAGTCTCTGCACTCAAGGTTGGTAACCCTTCAAATCCTGAAACTCAAATAGGCCCACTGGTCGACCAGCAGGGGCTGGAAAAAGTGCAGAGTCACATCCACGACGCAGTCCAGAAAGGGGCTCGTGTGTTAGTAGGCGGGAAAGCACTTGGAGGCCTGTATTTTGAGCCGACAATCCTGGCTGATGTTCGGCCTGGGATGCTGATTATGAACGAAGAAACTTTTGGCCCAGTCGCTCCATTACTGGAGTTTGAGACAACTGAAGAGGTGATTTCAGCGGCTAACGACACGCCTTTCGGCCTGGCGGCTTATATCTGGACTAAAGATCTGGACATAGCTCACCGAGTGTCGGAGCGACTCGAATACGGGATCGTCGGGATAAACGATGGCGCACCCTCTACGTCGCAAGCGCCCTTTGGCGGCGTAAAGATGAGTGGCATTGGACGAGAGGGTGGCAAGTGGGGAATCCAAGACTACCTTGAAACAAAGTTTATCTCTGTCGGCCTTACTCCTTTAGTAGATTAAAAGATGGGGTCACCAGCTAGTCGATATGCCAAAGTTATAGCCCAGCTGCATTTGCAGAATGTTTGGTTCGTGCTGGCTTGACCTTAAAAGTTGTTCGCAGGGAAGCGTTTTCCTATTGCCAAGCTGATCATCAAGAGTCGGCATGGTTAAACACAAGATGCAGAAATGGATGCGTTCATCTTGGGGCTGCTATTCACCTCTATGCCATAACATAAATGACTCTAGGTAGGGGCTACTCAATGACGTATGGCAAGTATGGCGTTGCAGCATTGGTATTGAGTTTTGGGAGCGGTCAAGTTGCGCAGGCGAGTAGTCAGTCTGATGCTGTCGGTTTTTTTGATGGTACAAAGCTGAATATAAAAGCGCGTAACATGTATATGCAGCGTGACAATAGGGCATCGGGGGCTACTCAGAATTACGGTGAAGAGTGGGGGCAGGGCTTCATCGGTACTTTGGAATCAGGTTTCACTCAAGGCACTGTCGGTTTAGGGTTCGATTTCATCGGCCTCTACGGGCTAAAGCTTGACACCGGCGATGGTCGAACTGGCGGTGGTACGGGGTTGCTGGAGCAGGACAGCAATGGCGCCAAGGACGACTACTCCAAGGGTGGAGGCGTACTGAAGATGCGCGTGTCTAACACTGTTTTGAAGTACGGAACGCAACTGATGACACTTCCGATCCTGAATATTTCGGATACCCGTCTTCTGCCGGAAACCGTTGATGGCATTTCGGTTGTGAGTGAGGAATTCAAAAACCTGCGTTTGAATGCTGGGCATTTTACGGGGCTCACCAACCGTAATCAGTCGTCAAGAGACAGCGGTAGAATGACATCGGTTGATTACCTGGGGGGCGCGTATAAGTTTACTGATCAACTGTCAGGGAGTTTATATTACGCGGATACTGAAAACCATTTCAGAAAATATTACGCCAATGCCAACTATGTAGTTCCTTTGAATGCGACGAGCTCGCTGAAATTTGATTTCAACGGCTATGATACGAAAAGTACAGGTGAGGCACGCAGCGGCAATCTGGATAATGATATTTGGAGTATTGCTACAACATTTAAGACGGGTGCTCATCAGTTCATGGCGGCATACCAACAGGTGATCGGTAAAGGGGATTATCTGTATGGCCCTGATGGTGGTGCTAACTTCTTTTTTGCCAACTCTGTGCAGTATTCAGATTTCGACTATGAAGATGAGAAGTCGTGGCAGCTTCGCTATGATCTCGACATGGCCTCCTTTGGTGTCCCCGGACTTAGCTTCATGACTCGTTATGTGAAGGGATATGACTTCAAGAACGGTCGCGGGGTTGATATCGACGGCAGTGCGTGGGAGCGGAACGTTGAAGGCCGGTACGTCGTACAAAGCGGGCAAGCAAAAAGCCTATCTTTTCGAATCCGACACGCCAGCTATCGCAGTGACGAGCGTGGAGGACAGATAGATGAGGTTCGGCTAATCACTGAATATCCTTTCAGTATTTTCTAATCTGTCATACGAGGCCAGGCCATCACACCTAGCGAGTGCGTTGGCCTCATTCTCTTAATTGATAGCACGCTGAAGTCTCACGGCAAGCTCAAAGGCAAAGCGTTTCTCCGGCGTGTTAAACTCCACTGAGAAAAGCTCTTTTATTCTCGTGAGCCTGTATCGAAGCGTCGTGACGTGTAAATCCATAGCGTCGGCACACGCTTGGGCCCGGCAGTTCTGATCCAGGTACGTTGACACCGTCTCCAAATAATTGGTTTTATTGTCAATGTCGTGAGCGACCATGGCGCCTACACTTTCATTGACGAAAGCACGAATATCTTCACCCCCAACGGCTGCTATAAGAATTGGCATCGGCCCGAAGTCATGATTCGAAAGGGCTCCGGTTTTACCGAAGGTTTTGGCGATATCAATCATCCTGCGGCATTTGTCCCAAGCGTCGGCGTATTCAGTCAGCAAGCGGCAGGGGCCGCTGGCGAACGCGATAGGCTCGGACTCAAGGTAGTGGGTGAGATCATCTGTTATCTGCTTCATGACTTTGGACAGTTTTCGGGATGCCTGCTCGCCGCCGAAGGGAATCAAACATATCAGCCCGTGCTCGGTCGGTATTACGTTCGAGGTGATGGTTGCGCGTTGAAAAACTCTCGAAACATTTTGGCTTAGGTTCAGCGTCGGGCGCTGGCTGTTTTTTTGAGAGCGTGGGAACTCGATCACGATCATTTGCTGAACCACGTCCAGGTTTACATCGAGGCGTTTTGCTCGTAGATGCACGTCCGCTTCGTCACGCCATCTGCGTTCTAAAATCTCGAACAGAAGTTCTGTGATGTTTTTGGTTTCAAACCGAAAGCGGATGAAGCTGCGCATCATCTGCACGCTGAGTGCAAATTTCGCGCTTTCCAGCATTATCTGATCTAGCTCTCCCAAAGAGGTGTCAAGAGCAAATAAAATAATTGCACCCACTAATTCGTTGTCAATTGTCAGTGGTTCGACTCGCACTTTGAAGGTCAATCCACCGCTGCCATCATCGAGGAATATTGGGACGGAGTCTCGAATCGAGCTGTTTAATGCGTCATGGCAGCTCTTGATGATTTGCGCACTCATTGCGCCTGCGGCTGCCTTTTGCCAACCCAGATCATCAAAGCGAAGAGCGTCAGGCGACCTCCCGGCTATGACCTGATTGGCGTTAAAGTCGACAGCAACGACTGGCGTTGGCAGAAGGCTTCCCACCATGAGCGATAGTGACGACGTAGAGTTCTGAGCGAGCACGTGCTCAATCAGAGTCGTGTGCACGCGCAATGCCTGCTGCAGCTGCTCTGCCGCAAGCCTTTGTGCTTCCAGCTGATGCTCGCGCGCAACGGCTATAGCTCCAAGGTGCACGATCATCCCCAAAAACGCTAGATCGTCCTCTGCCGCTTCTTTGATCTGGTGAGAGAGGACGCTCAGTACCATTGGGCGTCCTTGGTCATCCTTGCACCCCATGGGCATCACTAGCACCGTCCGGTAGTCCCTTTCGAATGATTCAGCGCGGTAGCCCGAATATTCGCTGTCACGGACGTCACGGATGTAAACCGGCTCATTTCGTTGGAGAGCGGTGATCGCGGGGCTTTGCGTCAAATCCCATCGATCAACCAATGGGCGTTTCAGGAGAGTTGGGTCGTGCCTGGCCAGAACGAAGGCATACCCCTCAAGCACGTCGATCGCCATGATTGAACCCAACGCCCACTCAGTGTGCTCGCAGCTAACGCGAACAAGCTGGCACAGCGTGTCAGTCA
Source organism: Pseudomonas sp. DSP3-2-3 (assembly GCF_049898225.1). Classification (NCBI taxonomy): domain Bacteria; kingdom Pseudomonadati; phylum Pseudomonadota; class Gammaproteobacteria; order Pseudomonadales; family Pseudomonadaceae; genus Pseudomonas; species Pseudomonas sp. DSP3-2-3. The sequence continues at coordinate 48,935 of NZ_JAFCXH010000002.1, forward strand.
GGTTTGCGCCGGAGTTGATCTGGCTGGCGACATCCCTCAGTGACTGCAACTGCATAGTCGTATTCAAGAACTTCACCTTTGATTACCCCCAAACGGTGAATATGCCTTCGAAAAAGGCTGGGTAATAGCACGATTCCGAGTAAACAAAGGTTGTTGTATGCCTCTGTTCAGAGGAAGTCCAGCGACCCTGAACGCCTTACCTTGATGACACCGTTTTCCATCGCTGTTATCTGAAGGACGTTCGGAATGACCCTCAACGTAAGAAAATACTGCACCTTTATTGAGCAAACCCTGATCGAAGGCGGGAAGAACGCCGAGCCGCCGATCACCATGGTCGTGGTTGCTGCCATCTTGAAGAATCCGTGGGCAGGGAAAGGTTTTGTTGAAAATCTTCGCCCGGAAATCTTGGAGATTGCGCCGTCTTTGGGCAAGGAGATGACGGATCGGCTTATCGCCCTCATGCCTGCGGATAAGGTAGAGGCCTATGGTAAGGCGGCATGTGTAGGCACTAGCGGTGAGATCGAACACGCTTCAGGTCTGATTCACACCTTGCGATTTGGCAACATGTTTCGCGAGGCCGTGGACGGCACCGCTTATCTCAGCTTCACCAACGTGCGCACCGGCCCAGGTGCCCTGATTTCTTTGCCGATGGTTCACAAGACCACTACTGGCAAGCGCTCACACTTCCTGACTGCAACCTTCCAAATCGCGGATGCTCCCGGGCCAGACGAAATCCTCGTCGCCATCGGTGCCGCTGACGGATCCCGCCCGCATCCGAGAATCGCCGATCGATTCCAGGACATGGCGGAAATGGAACAGGAAGCTGCAAAAAAACAGTAAGCACTCGGCTTCCACACTCGGCAGTAGGGATGGTGAATGCGAGTCTGCTGCCCTTCCGTTGCCCTCTGCACCACCCCAACTGCTCAGACAGGATTAGTCCGATTGGACGGAAAAATAACTGACGGCGTGCTCCTGATCGTAGGAGAGGCGTTTAGTTACCTGGCAGTAGGCTTGCTATTAACCGCAGCAAAGGACGGTCTCCCATGGCTGACATCACACCGGACTCAAAACCGCCTGCTATTGATCCGAAAGCTCTTCGCCAGGCGTTTGGTACCTTCGCGACTGGAGTGACTGTTATTACGACACAAGACGAGAATGGGCTACCACGAGGTATGACGGCTAATTCCTTTACTTCAGTCTCGCTTGATCCGCCTCTGCTATTGGTCTGTGTCGGCAAAGCGGCTGCTAGCTACAAGGCCTTTAGCGAAAGTGAATGTTTTGCGGTCAATTTTTTACACGAAGATCAAATTCACGTTTCTAACAAGTTTGCATCCAAAGCGATTGATAAGTTCGAAAGTGTCGAGCATGACCGGGTACACACCGGCGCGCCGATATTGGCCGACAGCCTAACTTGGTTTGACTGCACGACCTATAGCCGGGTAGATGCCGGTGATCACGTGGTGTTGATCGGCCAGATCCAAGCCTTTGGCACAAGCCCGCGATCCCCTCTGTGCTTTAACAGAGGTAGTTATGCGGCTTTGAAGAACCCTTTGCCTGAAAGCTGGCTGAATTCGCACGGAATGGTGAGCACGTACCTGATTGAGTCAGGTGACAGCATTCTATTTTGCTCTGATGGTAAAAGCGGGTGGGCACTGCCGGAATCAACCCAGCGTGCTAATAAATCTGCACTACCGGTAGGCGACTCAAGCCTCAGTTTGCTCCCCAATGCGACATTTCTTTATTCGATGTTCGACGTCAATGACCAAGACCCAGGTGTCATCGTGTTTCGTGCGCAGCTTGCTGGCGTGCAGACTGCTGAACTGCCGCCTGCTTATAAATTCTTCGACATAAATGAATTGCCATTCGATTTGATGCCGACCAATGAGTTGCGAGCAGTAGTTCGTCGGTACATGCGGGAACGTAAAGATCAAAAATTCAGCATCTACATGGGATCCAGCGATGGAGGCCGAATTGCGATGATCGAGGGTGCAGCCCAGACCTGGGATGAATTCAATCGCGAACAACAAGTTTAGAGTAGAAGCTATGAAAACAACCGTTAACACCTGTGAAGGCTCAAGGTTAAAGTTGTTCATCAATGGTGAGTATGTGGCGTCGAGTACAGGACGGTACATTGATAGCTACGACCCATCTACCGGACAACCATGGTATCAATTCTCCGAGGCCGGTGAAGAGGATGTAGCCGATGCCGTCAGGGCCGCGCGCAGTGCGTTTATCAATCCGACCTGGCGTCGGATGACACAGACTGATCGCGGTAAGCTTGTTCGACGCCTGGCAGAACTGATCGCGGAAAATGCGGAAGAGCTGGCCCTGCTGGAATGCCGGGATAACGGGAAACTCATGCGTGAAATGCGTGCTCAAATGCGCGCGCTACCTGACTCCTACACCTATTTTGCGGGCATGGCTGACAAGTTGCAGGGGGATACGATTCCCGTCAATAAGCTCGACCAGCTCAATTTTAACGTTCGTGAGCCACTGGGTGTGATCGGAATGATCACGCCATGGAATTCACCCCTGATGCTGCTCACTGGGACGCTCGCGCCGTGCCTAGCCATCGGCAACACGGTCGTTATCAAGCCCTCAGAGCATGCCACAGCATCTACCTTTGCTCTCGCCGAGCTTGTCATGGAGGCAGGCTTCCCTCCTGGTGTCGTTAATGTCGTGAGCGGGAATGGCGCTATTACTGGTGAGGCGCTCACAACCAACAAGGGCGTAGATAAATACGTCTTTACTGGTAGCACCGACACCGGTCGTCGAATTGCCGCCAATGCCGCGCAGCACCTAGCACCGTGCCAGATGGAGCTGGGTGGCAAATCCCCACACGTTGTATTCGCCGATGTCGACATCGACCGGGCGGTCAATGGCGTTGTCTCAGGGATCTTCGCTGCTGCGGGTCAAACGTGCGTTGCCGGGTCGCGTTGCTTCGTCGAGGAGAGTATCTACGACCGTTTCGTCGAGGCTTTAGTCGCTCGCACGGATCAGATCGCGCTCGGCCACCCCATGGATGAGACATCCGACGTTGGCCCGCTCGCCCTGAAAGCTCAGTTGCAGAAGCTGGAGCACTACATTGGAGCCGGGGTTCAAGAAGGGGCGAAGATCGCATCTGGAGGAAAGCGACCAGGATCGGAGGCGCTTTCGAGCGGTTGGTATTTCCAACCCACTGTGCTGAGCAATGCCCGCAATCACATGTCGTTCATGCGTGATGAGCTATTTGGCCCAGTCGTTGGGGTTGCGTCGTTCAAATCCGAGAAAGAGATGATCGAGATGGCGAACGACACCAACTACGGGTTGGCGTCGGGAATTTGGACGCGGGACATTGATCGGGCGATGCGATTTGCGAACCAAATCGACGCCGGCACTGTGTGGATCAATACCTATCGGTCAGCAGCCTACATGTCTGCGAACAATGGATTTAAAGAGAGCGGTTACGGACGTCGTGGTGGATTCGATGTCATGCGCGAATTCTCGCGAGCGAAAAATATCGTGATCGACTACTCCGGCGCTCAGCAGGATCCATTCGTTATCCGTCTGCGCTAAGACGTTGAGGACATCTCAGTGAAATTTGCAATTGCCATAAGTTTGGAAAGATTCTCACCAAGCACTCCGATGCCTACATTGATCGCGAACATGCTTGAACTCGCACGAATTGCCGATGAAGGCGGCTTCGAAACGCTGTGGACGTCTGAGCACCACACCCTTGAGTGTACGATCGCTCCAAACCCATTCCAGACTCTAGTGTGGTTGGGCCAACACACCCAACGTATTCGTCTTGGAACGGGTACCTTGGCTGCTGCCTATTGGAACCCTATCCGCCTTGCAGCGGAGGCAGCGATGTGCGATCAGTTGACAGGTGGCCGGCTTGAGTTCGGTATCGCCCGAGGCTCCTATCAGTACGAATTTGACCGTATGCAGCCCGGCATTGACCAGCGCGAGGGTGTGGGTTACATGAAGGAGCTCGTACCAGCGGTCAAGAAACTCTGGACGGGCGACTACGCTCACGAGGGGCACTACTGGAAGTTTCCAAAAACTGCCGCAGTGCCCAAGCCTGTGAGCGGCCAGCCGCCTATATGGGTTGCGGCCCGTGATCCAGGAACGTTTGACTGGGCTGTCAGCATTGGTGCAAACATCATGTCCACCCCTCTCGCCATGCCAGCGGCCGAGATCAAGGTGTTGGGAGAGAAGTTTGACAAGGCGGTGGCTGACCATCCTGAGGTGTCCAGGCCTCGGTTTATGATGCAACGCAGAACCTGTTTGTATGCAAAAACCGACGACTGGGAGCTGCCTGTCAAGTACAGCATTGATCATGGGCGTCACTTTGAAAACCTGATGCAGAACATCGGGACTGTCAACGACGGCTTCCCCGATGCGGTGCCGTTTGAAGCGGTCAAGGGTAAAGAGAACTATAACCCAGACAATATTCGTAAGAATCTGATGTTTGGTACACCAGATGAGGTCATAGCCAAGTTGCTTGATTACGAAGCAGCGGGTGTCGATCAGTATTGCCTGGGCTTAAACTTCAATCTTCCCTTTGAAATGCAGAAGCAGACACTTCGCCTTTTTATCGACGAAGTAATGCCGTTCTTTGCGCAGAGGGAAACATCCAGCTCCAGGAGCTTTGCATGAATCTTCAGCCTGCAGATCAGCAAATTAATCTCGGGCGCGTCACTCTGAATTATCGGTCGCAAGGCACAGGTGAGCAGGCTGTAATCTGCATCCATGGCGTCGGATCAAGTCTTCTCGCATGGGAGGAGGTGGTAAGTTGTCTGCATGATTCCTATAAGATTTTGACTTTCGATATGCGCGGTCATGGAAAGTCTACGCTCGTGAAAGGGTTTTATGATATTGATGAAATCGTCGACGAAGTCATTGCTTTAGCAGATCATGTTGGCTTCACATCATTCAGCCTGGCCGGATTCTCTTTGGGGGGCTTGATTGCGCAGAGACTTACTCTCAGATACCCCGAAAGAGTCAAGAGCTTGATCCTGCTTTCTACTGTTGCGGGTCGAAACCAGGATGAGAAAGCCAGAGTAGCGGCTCGTCTTGAAGCGCTCAAAAACAATGTTAGCGGTTCCCATTATGACTCTTCGCTCTCACGATGGTTGACAGAAGATTTCCAGCGTCAGAACCCAGAGCTTATTAAAGAACTTCGAGCGAGAAACGCAAGCAACGATCCTGAGTGCTATGCGTCTGCTTACAGGGTATTGGCGGAAACTGATTTTGGGGATGAGATCACTCATATTGCCTGCCCAACCTTAATCTCTACAGGCGAAGAAGACTCGGGATCCAATCCAAGAATGGCGCGGTTTATGCATGATCAAATCAGTGGTTCCGTGCTTTTTGTCTTGCCGGGCCTTAGGCATTCGATTCTGACTGAAGCTCCAAAACTGGTAGCTAACATGATGGATGAGTTTATGAGGACAGCGGCTGGTGGAGAGCGTAATGATAGTTGAAGAGCGGATCTACAAGATTAGAAATGGTCAGATGGGTAACTATATGGCTTTGGTTCGCGATGAGGGTATCGAAATTCAAAAGTCTTATTTGGGTCATCTTATTGGTTATTTCTCAACGGAGATAGGGCCTCTCAGCCATGTAGTGCATATGTGGGCGTATGAAAGCCTGGATGATCGGGCTAAGAAGCGAGCTGCGTTGTCTGAGGATCCTAAATGGCAAGCGTTTATACCAAAACTTGCAGCACTGATTGAAAGTGCTGAAAACCGTATTCTGGTACCGGCGAGTTTCTCGCCGCTGCACTAGAAAGTGCGTCATGGTGTGTTCGGGCCGCCTTGCTGCAGCGTGCTCAACTTCTTAATAAAGGCTTTTTTCCTTATGTTCAGGTGTTCACATAACGATTAAAACATTGTGATCCAGATCTGGCGTCAAGGAAATATTGGAGGTAAATGTGGACGACAGATTAAAGATTGAAAATCTCTACAAGATTTTCTCTCCATCCCCCCAGCGGGCGATAGAGATGCTTCGCAACGGCGCCGATAAAGATCAAGTCTTGGCTGAAACGAGCGCGGTTGTGGGGCTGAATGATGTTTCTCTCAGCGTCCCTAGTGGATCTATTTACATGATCATGGGGCTTTCCGGATCTGGAAAGTCGACATTGGCGCGCTGCATCAATCGCTTGAATGAGCCCACAGCTGGCAAGATTTTGCTTGACGGTGAAGATATTGTCCCGCTGAAGGGTAAGGAGCTAAGAGACGTCCGACGCACTCGCATCTCCATGGTCTTTCAGCACTTCGCGCTTTTGCCAAACAAGACTGTTATCGAGAACACCGAGTTTGGTTTGAAAATGCGGGGCCTCTCTTCTACGGTGCGCCGAAAAAGAGCAGAGGAAGTCTTGGCCATTGTTGGGCTTGCGAAGTGGGCATACCACTATCCTCATGAGCTTTCTGGCGGAATGCGTCAGCGGGTCGGATTGGCTCGCGCACTTGCCACAGACGCCGACGTACTGATTATGGATGAGGCGTTCAGTGCGCTAGATCCTTTGATTCGCGCCGAGATGCAGGATGAACTGCTCCGTCTCCAACGAACGTTGAAAAAGACCATCCTGTTCATTACCCACGACTTCCAGGAAGCATTGAAGCTGGGAACGCGGATCGCGATTATGCGTGATGGTAAGGTTGCGCGTGAGGGCACACCACAGTCCATTGTCATGTCGCCCGGCAGTGAATATGTATGTGGATTCACCAAAGAAGTGGACAGGGCAAGGTTGTTCGATATCAACTCTGTTAAGCAGCCGGCAGAAGTCATCCTCTCGACGTCGGGGTATGAAGTGCTCGCAAGCAGTGGGATGACATCAGACTTTGGCTTTGTACTGGACTCCAGCCGCAAAGTAGTCGGATCCCTGACTGCGCAGGGGCTGCGTGAAGTTAAATCGGGCGGTCAAATTCTTGAATTGATGGACAAGAATTTCGTTTCGCTCCCAGCATCAGCAAAACTGATTGATGCCTCCAGAATCTTGAAGTCTGCACCTCAGGCCGCCGTTCTGGATACGACAGGAGCATTTGCAGGTACCGTCGAGGCGAGCAATATTCTCGAATGTATCTCCGCTGTCTCTTCACCTGAACCTGTGCTTGGAGGCCAGCCAAATGCTTGAAGCTCAAGATATCGCTGTTTTTCCGTTTGAGGAATGGATCTCTACTGGGGTCGAATGGCTGGGTCTCCATGGCCGATCATTCTTCCTCGCTATTCGCTGGCCGATTGAAAACTTACTGGCTTTCAATGACAAGGTTCTTCACGCAATTCCGTTTCCGGTAATGGTCGCTTTGCTGGTATTGCTTGCTTATCGGGTGGCCAGCATTGGGGTAGCAGCGTTTACTGGATTGGCTCTCGTCGGTATTGCTGCCCTTGGCGTCTGGCCAGAAGCAATGACGACTTTATCGCTGATCACCACAGCCATCGTGATCTGCTTAGTTATCGGAGTGCCAGTTGGTATCCTGTGTGCGCGTAGTGAAAAGATATGGGCAATCGTTCGCCCCATCCTGGACATAATGCAAACCACGCCATCATTTGTGTATTTGGTTCCAGTCGTCATGCTCTTCGGTGTGGGAACTGTTTCTGGCGAAGTTGCGGTAGTTATTGCGGCAGCTCCTCCATTAATTCGATTTACCTACCTAGGGATTCGGATGGTGGACACAGAAATTGTTGAGGCGGGCCTGGCATTTGGTGCCGACAGACGTCAGCTTCTTTGGGAGATTCAACTTCCCATGGCCATCCCGACTATTTTAGGCGGATTGAACCAAACCGTTCTCACTGCAATGGTCATGTCTGTTGTTGTTGCGATGATCGGCGCAGATGGCTTAGGACTTGTTGTCCTGCAAGGGTTGGGAAGACTTGACGTTGGACGTGCGGCTGTGGGTGGCATTGCGATCGTGTTGTTGGCAATGATGCTAGATCGAATCACCCAGAAACTTGCAGTTCCAACAAAGAAAAGGAAAAAGACATCGCTGTTTCAGCGGCTGATGTGGCCCAACAGGGTTAGAGCATGACTCGTTAGCAGAGTCTTTATTTGCACAGAATTATAATAAACAAGTGCGATGGGCATTGAATGCGTTTGGTGTTTCTTTTATGCACCTCGGTTCACCGGTTCCACCTGCCGATACTATTTTCGTGCCAAGAGGGCTGTGCCATGTTTAAGCTGAAAAATTTCCTCACCACCGTTGCTGCAGGTGCGTTGAGCGTAGCGTTCTTGAGTAGCTCCGTTGCCGCTGAGAATCCCGGTGAAGGAAAAACTGTTCGGTTTGCGCAGTCGGATAGCATGGGTGCCAATTACGTTGTGAATAGAATTGTAAGAATCGCTTTAGGCGAGCTAGGGTATGAGATAAAGCCCAGCACGTTGAGCTCTGTTCTATTCTTCGAGGCCGCTGCCAACGGTGATCTTGATCTCTCGGTGGATATCAATTTCCCACAACGCCAGCCTAGCTTTGACAAGGTTCAGAACGATCTTGTCAAAATTGGTCATGGTGCGATCCAGGGGGGGGGGTATAACGGCTACATGATCGATAAGAAAACGGCCGATCAGTATGGGATTACATCCCTTGAGCAACTGAAAGATCCGAAGATCGCTGGTCTGTTCGGGAAGGATGGTAAGGCGAGCCTTATCGCCTGTGATCCAGGTTGGAGTTGCGATGCGGTCGTTCAGTATCAAGTTGACAAGTTTGGCCTGAGGAATACGGTCAAGACGGTCACAGGCAAATATGAAGCGCTGATGTTTGAGACTATTGCAAAGGTTAAGCGTGGAGAACCTGTGTTGTTCTACGCATGGATTCCGTCCTGGATGACCGCCGCTCTCGTTCCCGGTAAAGACGTGGTCTGGCTTCCTACTCCGTTTGATGCTTTGCCTGAAGCGATGCATAGCACTACAAGCGCACTCACCCCAGGCGTGCCAGGGTGCGCAGGAAATGCAGATCCTTGCCGCATGGCCATGGCCGCCTGGAACTGGCAGAGCGTTGGTAACAAAGATTTCATCGCCAAGAATCCTGCAGTCAAAAGTCTCGTCGAGCAGGTTTCGTTTCCTCTTCAGTCGTGGTCAGACTGGGAGCAAACTTTGAGTCAAAAAGGTGCAAGCGAGCGCACCATCAAGGCACTCGCGGACGAGTGGATCAGTAACAACAAGTCTACATTCGACGCGTGGGTAGCCCAAGCTCGGCAGTAGTAGTCCTACATCAAAAGCTGGTCTGCTATTGGCAGATCAGTTTTTTGTAGAAGAATGCCTAGTGAAAACGATCATTCTCTCAATTACTACTCTTAACCCAGTCCCATCCTTGGTAGGTCGCGCTCGCCCGATTTAGTCCGTAAACCACCGCGTCAGCAACCTGCTCTGAGCTTTCATCGTGATCAAAGCGATTTCAAAAAACGCTCAAGTGCTCGGTGCTCCCAGGTACTGAGTAAAGCTACCGGATCTGTCCCAAATCGATCACCGGGATCAAATGCCCAGCGTCTTCCATCTGGACTCATACATTCCTCGCAATAATCTAACGTGTCGCAATCGTTATAGAGGGTTATACGCCAGCCATCCACATCCACAATGAAGTGGCATGCATACACCTCATCCCAAGCTTTGGCACCCAGCTTGCTCATCACGCGACGGCCAAATGTCACCTCACACAGTACTTGGCAAACCTCCCTAGCTGTCAGGGCTGGCACTGCGTCCGGATCGCCATTTTCAGATGTCATGTCAGTCACTGATCCTGGGTGCGAAGGTCAGCTATCTAAGCGTTGCGGTGTTAAGTCGTAAAAAATAGCCGCATTACTTCGTCTAGGAAGTCACTTAAGAGGATCCTACATCAGAACCAGCTGCGACTTGGTTTTTCTGGGCAGCAGCAACTCTTCATCACGTCCTGCTACAGCCACCAGTGAAAGCGCCACTTGCACCTTGAAAGTCGTGTGCGAAGCAGCTTACTAGAATCCCCGACAACCTTGCCAGTATGCCGCCACCTTGCTTTCGGCAACACGCTTGCTCGCCATCAGGTTCGACGTCAGACCAAATTCCGTTAAGCTATTTCCGATCTAGGCGTTATTCCTATTCAGTCCTTGCTCCATGTGTGCCGCGTCTATCGTTGCTGGAAACCAGGGAGGAGTATGCCATGACTGACAATCAAGTTAGGGAATCGAGGGAGGCATTGCTTGCCATTTTAAGTATTGCGGCAAGCATGGGAATCGACATAGAGCTGGTGTGCCATCTCGCCGCTGAGGAGCTCAGTTCCGAGGACATCCGTGAGGAAGTGAAACCTTTCGTTTCAGGGGCGATTTATCCGATTGGTGTGTGTATGAACTATGTCATAGACGCGCCGTTACGCCGAGGTCAGGCAAGCTCGGCTTAAAGTACGCGATGGGGCAAGAGTTTCCCTCGCGATTAGAACAGCTCTGCCTGCATCTCTGTTGTAGGCCCCAGCCGAATCCATAGCCGGAATTTGTAGTCGTTGGCATGACGTGCTCAAGTAGCAGGCGACCGTTGCGTTTTAGCTTTTCGATATTGAAACAGTTGCGAGGATCAGTAATTTTCCTCTCGAAAGAGCGGCGGTGTAATCGGATGTAGGTAGGTGGGGTCATAGCTGCAGAAAAAAACGGTAACGTTTTTTCAGCGCGATTTTTGTCGCAAGTCCAGTCTAATGACCCGTTTAGGACAGTTCCAGCGAGCTTAAACGCTGCCACGGCGCCGGCAGGATGGTCAGTATTTAAAGCATTGGCTCAATGCGACTGGGCAGTCTGTCGCTCAAGCTGGCTACAATGATATTGAATTTGCCATGAGCAACTTGGCATCACGAATCGGACAACGCTCATTGTCCATGCGGCTGCGCGCTCAAGTGCCTTGCGAATACGTCACCGGGAAGCTGGCCTAGCGGAATATCGCAAGCTTGAACAACACACGCTGCCCAGCTTCATGCAATGGAAAAGTGACACAGGTCTGCAGTCAGAAAAGGAATTTGAGGCCACGCTCGGTGCGTTTTTGGGGGAGTACCGCTATAGCCTGCCTTTCTATAGCGATTAAGTCGGACACGGGGTCTGTTATTGGATGTCCTATTTTGGTTAAAGGTATCCACGATGCTGATGTAAAAGAATTTTACAAGGGCAACAGTAGTTTGCAGCTCATATATCAACGTTTTTGGTCTTGAGCTTTTCCCACTTGTCCATGATTCTTTCAATGTCATCTATAATTTCTGATTGATCGCTTCGCTTTACGTCATGCTTTAATCGAAGCAACGTTTCCATTTTAGAGTTGAATGACCTCATGTCGTTGACGTCCCTCTGGCTGCGCATTAAATCTAGAGCTAGGCTGTGCGCATCATGGAAGTAATGGTTCAGGGAAGTGGGTCTAGTGCCGGTTAATTTGGATACGGTTAAATAAGCTTTATCCCGAACCGACTCAGGATATACATCCATCAGCTTGATATCATTTTTCATTTCTCGGTAGATTTCATAGCTGAGATGTTGAGTGATGAAGCGATGTCGAAACATGGAAAGGCATACCTTGATGTTTGTAAGGTTAGCACCTAAAGCAAGTCTTTTAAAATCAGTCGCCAAAGATGCCTTGAGAATGGGTGTTCCTTTTTCTCCTAGAAACAAGCACGGCGGCTCACCAACCGTAATTTCGCAATCTTTAAGAATATTGAGGAAATCAATTCGTGCATCCAAATATCTGGTGAATGTGATCGCATCATCAAGGTTAATATTGAACCGTCGCAGTGGGGGAGGTTGCTGCCGTTTCTTCATCGTCGGTAGCATTATGCATAAGTCAGCTTCGACATTTGAATTAAGTTGTAAGGAAATCCTATGCATTTCTTCCGGTCGTAGTCCCGTCAGCTTCATGATCCAGATCATAAACATACGTCGTTCATATATATAATATCTTTGTGCTAATCTCACTCTCTTATTGGTCGAGAGTGAATCCAGATTCGATTCTTCAAATTCTTCTGTGCTTCTACGATATATTTGATTTTCGATATCAGTGATGAAAGCGTCGGGCATTGGGTGTTTATCTCCAAGGGTTTCTCTTCTATGTGGAATAGACGAATGAGAGTAGTAAGGCCGTCCGGTGCGAACGTTGTACGCTATCTCCACAGTTATTTGGGCGCCACTACCTTCCTCACCAATGATTGAGGCAACTTGATAAGGTCTTACGTTGCGGTCATGCCAAATTATGAAGTCAAGCGACCTTGACATAACTTGATGTATCTGGTTTTCCTCCCTGGCTTTGGATAACACGCCATTTTTTAGCTTCCTTTGATCACGCAATGCTTGGGCTAGATCATACAAGTCAGCGTCTGTGATGTCGCCGAACTCAATAGCTTTGCTCCAGCAGTACCTGACCAAGTGTGTTATCTCAACTGCCGCGGTCTTGCTAGACTCAAGCCCAGTTGATTTCCGCGATATAGCCATTAGCCAAGCATTTACCGCAGAGCACGGTTTGCCGTTGGGCCAAAAAAACAGAACCAATTGCTCTATGGTTCGTGTCCTGAGTCTACCGTTTCCACTGGGGCTGACACTGTATGGGATACAAACATGATCAAGCTGACGATAAAGTTTTTGACTCATTTTTTTTTGCCGCCTTTAACCAAGGTCAGAAGTGGGATGCTAGTGGCATTCTCTGCCGAGAAGATAGCTCTGTATTTTATCATTGACTGCGATGTAAAATTATCTAAAGTTTTTCTCGTTTTTGCGCTCAGCGACAGGTCGTTGTTAGCAAGGGTGTCTAAAAACCTATAAATTTCTAAGTATGCCGTAGAACAGATATGAGCGTGTAGCAATGCCTGTTTCTCAATTTCATTACTCTCAAGTTTAGTAGGTTTTGAGTTTAAATTTCTTCGTGATTCATTGATAGTGTTGAATGCGTCTGCTCGTAGGTGAGAAAGTAACTCCCAGTTATTTTTGAAGCTGTATTTGAATTCGCCGTTCGGCGTGGAGTTTATCGCTGCGGCTCTCATTGTATTGTAAGATAACGTACTAAACTTACCTTGCACGAAAAGCTTTGCAAATTCCTTCATTGATTTTAATTGATCCACATAAATGCTGGAGATTTGAATGGGCTCGTTTTTCACTTCGAAAAGCCACACACAGCGTTGACTGACGTTTTCATAACTAGAATTTTTCATCTGACTTATTCCCGTATTTAATTGCTATATCCGTATCCCAAACTTCCCCGTCGAAATTTTCAGCATGAATGGTGTAAGTGATTATCATGATATCTTTGGCATATAACAACTTTTGAAGAAGATTGAAATACTGTCTTTTATTCCTAGATTTTACCGATCTAACACCGAACATTTTGGATACGTCATCATACAATGCCGCCAGACCGCTATTTTCGTTACGGTTCAAAAGACCCTGCTCTAGCTTGATTAATTTCTCATCTATACATTCGGCCTCATATTGACAAATTTCATCCCGTGGTAGTTCTCCGGCTAAATATTTTCCGAGGCTGTCAAAAGCTAAGTGGCCAGCTTGATGCCTTAATGCTTCATTCGAACTCATCTCTGCATGTTGGTGCATAGTGATGATAAAAAATTTTCTGAGCTCATGTTTACGTATATACCACCGGCGACCAAATTTATCGATAGGAAGGCTTATCTGATCACAAAACGCTTTGACGCATTTGTCGATGCGAAAGTCTAGCCCCTTGCCGGAGGGCTTAGTGAAACCTACAGCAGATGGGAAATAGAATAACTTGGAAGCATATTCAGAATCATCACCATAAATTTTCGTTAGCGCCGTTCCAAGCCTTTGAAGAAGCTGAATTGCACGAGCTGTCACGTAGGGTATGGGACGACGAATGTCATCATTTAGCCCCATGGAGCCGCTTTTTTTGTTTTCGTGAGTCATAAACGCTCCGCCATCAACGGTGTCTATATCGAGGCAGATCCTTTCTAAGCTGGAGATTTCTCCTTCTCTCATTGGCTTCATCGACGCGATCATCACTGTGCAAGCGCCTATAAAAGACTGCATGACATGGATAAAAGAAACTCCTTCCGCCGGGTCGGAGGATCGGGATTGAGGATTTAGGGTAGTAATATGAAGAGCCGCGCCCAAAGGGAAAGAAGGAAGTTCCTCGTAAGGGGTCGACATGAAATTATCAATTGTGGTGAGGAAATCTTTGTGTTTGGCTCTGTGTTTGTGACTGTAAGGCGAGCCGTCCATGTTTATTCTTAACGATTGCTGAGTGTAGTAAATAATAGAATCGACAAGGGCGTCTCCATAGACCATCACCCATTTGATCGATGCGCTAATTCCTCTAATGCCAGTAGTTAAAGGTATTTTTTCCGTATGGCCCGCCTTCCGAAGCCGCGCCCTGTTTCCGAGTGAAAGATCCTTTTCATCGATACAGACTTTAGGAATTTCATCTGGAAAACTAGAGTGAGCGGAAAGAAAGTGCTTTAGAATAATTACATGATTTGTGAAAGCTTTGACGCCGATGGTATGTTCAAGTGTGTCGGCAACGAGCGCGGTTTTATGCGAGGCGTGATTCGCACCACGCCGATTGGCTTCTAATAATAGATACTCGTGCTTCAAGGTGGGCTCAAACTGCCGAAGAAACGCACGCATATTCAGATGTTGAAATGCACTAGGGTGGCAACCTAGTAGCTCCGCCAAAAATGTCCTTGAAACCAGTCCTGTGCTGGTTGCCCCTTGATTCAGATTTGAGTCGGTGTAAAGTTGGTTCAGCTGTAGATAATTTACTACGCTGCTTATGAATTCCTCGGAGAGGAGAAAAGGATTTTCAATCATATCAACTGGCGCTTTAGTTCCGGACACGGCTTCATGAAATATGTCGAGAATTCGCTCTTGGTGTAAAAGCGCGCGCCCCCAGCTTCCTAAGCTAATATCCTCAAGTAAAACTTCACACCCATTTTTGTCCAGCTGGCCAAATCCGTAATTCTTTACATCGTATATTTCTGTGTGTAAGGTTAGGTAACTAGCCAGATTAGTTACCCACGCCACACATTCTAACCAGCGGTTCGGGCCGATGTCAGTACTGACATATCCAGAGCGCATGTTAAAAGCGAAATGCTGGATCGTGGTTAGCAACTTACTGTTTTCTAGCTCTATAAGGTTAGTTTTATCCGGAAGTAAGTGTGAGAATGAAAGTTCGATTGGTGACTCTCCGGGAATATGTACCAACCAGGTGTGACTGCCGATACCGCCTTGGAGTAGCCAAGATGCTTCAAAGTCAGTAGACGGTTCTTCCAGTAGTTGCAACGCTTGCTCTCGTAAAAGCCGGGCATGCTCCCTGGGATTGGAGACTTTTGTGCTGTTCTGCGACATGCTCAGTTGCCTCCGCAGGTGCGTGTACTCAACCTGAAAGCTTTGATTGTAGTCTTGAAAGTACCGACTTGCGCCAGTGCAAGCTTATGACAGTCCCTTAGTTCAGCAACTGAGTCGCCTTGAAGGTTATTCCTGATTGACCAATTAATATGTTCCTCACAATTGTCACTGGCAGCAGTTTTCATTATACAGGCGAGTAGGTTGATCGAGTCAGCACTGAGTCCGGATTCGATGTCCTTAACGTATCTTAAGTTTTGATCCATGGAATTAACTCCATCCGCGTATGCATATATCAATGCAAGAGATGTTGGAGTCAACTTCAGGGTCATATTTCGCACGGCTAGAGGCTCGAACACCTCTGTGTGACCCAATACCTTCGGGCCGAGCTTATCTCTAATCATCCGTGAGAATGCATCTTGTCCAGTACTTTCCGTCACTGTTTTTATTATGAACTTGAGCAATTGTCCCTCAGTCAAGAAATCGGTGGCTGCAAACAACCAGGGATCGCTATGGGCTGATACAATTATCAGCTTCTGCTGAAATACCCGAATTAGGCGCACGACCCACCGCTCTAAAAGCCATCTTGGGACGTAACTGCTTCTCACCACATCAATTGTGTTGCCCAGCTTATCACTTACCGCATGTAAGCTCCCAGTGTGCAGAAACTCCAGAATTCCTTGCGTCGCTCTCATGGCCGGAAGGGTAAAGCTAGATCTTAATATCTGCCCTTCTTTCACGAAGCGACCCAGTTCTTCGAACAATGATCTGCCTACCCCTGCACCGCTTACATTCCTGGCTATACTGGTCGGATTTCCAATTCCTTGATCGGTCGAAGTTAAGAACAACTTTCTGTAATTAATGTTGCCAGCTTTCAATAGCTTTGAGCGCAAGCATTCAGTGCATGCAAGAACATCGTTGAAGATGCTTTCACTTAGCGCTGGAAGCAACGATATTTTGCGAGCACTTGCCCTAGGTTTACTGATTCCAAAGAATGTTTTGCTATTGTCCGCATTGGAGAATATGTACGGTACCCCGTTCGGCATCAACAAGTCAGCTTGTTGGAGGGACATTGAAGTAAAACGCGGGTTCTCCTTGATCAAGACCATGCATGCCGCTGCACAATCCCTAGCCGAGAAAAATCCGAGCAAGCGGTTCAAAGCTTCATTAGTATTAAGCTGAATATTGCTTGATTCGGCTGTCAGCTTTTTGATCTCTTGATTGATGCGGATTTGAATGTTGTGATTGTTTACTATAGGGCGTAAAAACGGGATATTCATCATATCCGTATAGTTGACTGCCTTCAATTGGTCGGTGTTGCGAAAATAATAGTTTATAGTAGCAAGAAACCAGCTGAACCCCTGGGCAGAGTCAGGGTCGGCTAAATGTTTGCCGTTCTTGTAGTAAACCCCGCTGGCAATAACAGCCTCGATTTGCTCTTCAGTGATTGCTGCTATCAAACACTTACCAAGTTGATGAACGGCTTTCATCTTTTCCCAATACTCCACGCAACCTTCAATAGTTGAGTTGGTCGCTTGGATGAGCTTTGTTCTTATCGCGTCGAAGAATTCTTCATTGGAAAGTCCAATGGTTCGATCAATCAGATACGATTTTGGCCAGGGTTCGTCCGGCTCGATAAGCGCGCTTAGGGTCTGCTGATAGCCCAATGGGACGGTCGCGTTACCTAGCTTAGGTCGTTTCGGTGTAGCTCTGGGGATAATCACGTTGCTCGGTATTATTTTCAACTGCTTCAGTTTCTTGTACAGACCGGCAATAAGCCTCCAGTTGGCGCGCCGAGTTTCGTACTTGCTCTTCGTTTTGACTATCGACTCCTCTTCCACGTCTTGATGGTGGCTGTCCGAAAAATGATGAATGAAATTGTCTACGATAAATCGCTTCCACTCAGTGCTTCCATCTCCGGGAATCGATTTGTTTTCTTCGCTTATAAAAAAGAAAATGTATTTCAAGCAGATAATATACGACTGTCCTGTCAGTAAAGCTAAGCCTTGACATCGAGCGACCATCCCGTCGCAGATTGGCTCAAGTTCTGCCCATTCGACATTGTCGGGGATAGTTATTGTGACCTCAATGCGACCTTTCTTAGTTCGTGGATTTTGGGTCGTGAAAACAACGGTACCCTGATCTGA
The DNA here is from genome assembly GCF_049898225.1 of Pseudomonas sp. DSP3-2-3. Lineage (NCBI taxonomy): Bacteria > Pseudomonadati > Pseudomonadota > Gammaproteobacteria > Pseudomonadales > Pseudomonadaceae > Pseudomonas > Pseudomonas sp. DSP3-2-3. Next base: position 66,361 of record NZ_JAFCXH010000002.1, read on the forward strand.
GAATTTGTAGGTGATATTAGGTATCTTCACAAAGTTCATCCGAGGGAGGCCGCTGACGTAACGGTAGCTGGCTTCTGCTTGGTGTCAAATTACAGGTTCAAAAATAGACTCAACATTCATATAACCATTTGTTAAACATGATAAAAATCATTTGATATCAGGACTGTGTCTAGAAAACGAATATGCTGAAGCTGGCGGTCAATTTCATGCTTGCGTCTGCCATCGAAACCATGGGCGAAGCGGCGGTGCTGGTGGATGCGTACGGGATCGAACCCGCTACGCTGATCGAGCTGATTTCCGGCAGCATCTTCCCCGGTCCGGTCTATCAAGGCTATGGCGGCATGATCGCCGAGCGTCGTTATGAACCGGCCTTGTTCAAAGCTTCATTGGGGCTCAAGGACATCAGCCTGGCATTGGCGGCAGCCGAGCATGTGGCGGTGCCGTTGCCCGTGGCCAACGTGGTGTACGGCAGTCTGCTCGATGCTCAGGCCAACGATGAAGGTCACATGGATCTGGCCGTCCTGGGTCAGGTAGCCGAACGCCGCGCCGGACGCAATTGATTCAGGCTCAGGGCGGTAATATCGCCGCCTGAGCTCACGCGCGATGCAGTGACAAACTCATCGCGCGTGAGTTTGCTATTCTTCGCGCCCTGCGACCTGATGTCGCCCCCATGTCTTCCACCGTTTCGGGTTCTCTATGACGGCCATTGTCCGATCACGTCCCCAGCCGCTGTCGCGCGCTGACTACAAAACCCTGGGCCTTGCGGCGTTGGGCGGGGCGCTGGAAATTTATGACTTCATTATCTTCGTGTTCTTTGCGCTGACCCTCAGCCAACTGTTTTTCCCGCCGGAAATGCCCGAATGGCTGCGTCTGCTGCAAAGCTTCGGCATTTTCGTCACCGGCTATCTGGCCCGGCCGTTGGGCGGCATCCTGATGGCGCACTTCGCGGACAGGCTTGGGCGCAAACGAGTGTTCAGCCTGAGCATTCTGATGATGGCGCTGCCGTGCCTGTTGATCGGCCTGATGCCCACCTACGCGCACATTGGCTATTGGGCGCCATTGATCCTGCTCGGTTTCCGCATTCTGCAAGGCGCGGCGGTGGGCGGCGAAGTGCCCAGTGCCTGGGTCTTCGTTGCTGAACATGCGCCGCCGGGGCATCGCGGTTATGCCTTGGGCGTGCTGCAAGCGGGGCTGACCTTTGGTTATCTGTTGGGAGCACTGGTGGCCACGTGGCTGGCGAAAGTCTTCTCGCCTGCGGAAATCCTCGATTACGCCTGGCGCATTCCGTTCCTCCTGGGTGGTGTGTTCGGCATCTTTGGCGTCTGGTTGCGCCGTTGGTTGAGCGAAACGCCGGTGTTCATGGCTCTGCATGCGCAGCGCAGCGAAATGGCGGAATTCCCGTTGAAGGCGGTATTGCGCGAGCATCGCCAGTCCTTGCTGCCGGCGGTCTTGCTGACCTGCGTGCTGACCTCCGCCGTAGTTGTGCTGGTGGTCATCACGCCCACGGTCATGCAGCAGCGGTTTGGCATGAGCGCCAGCCACACCTTCGCGTTGAGCAGCCTGGGCATCGTGTTTCTCAATATCGGTTGCGTGCTGGCGGGTCTGCTGGTGGACCGAATCGGCGCGTGGCGCGGCGTGATGCTTTACAGCCTGTTACTGCCGCTGGGCATCGCTTCGTTATATGCCAGCCTGATCGGTGAGTGGCTTACGCCGGGCATCGCCTATGCCATCGCCGGTCTGGCCTGCGGCATTGTCGGTGTGGTGCCTTCGGTCATGGTCGGGCTGTTCCCGGTGAAAATTCGCGTTTCCGGTATCTCATTCACCTACAACATCGCCTATGCGCTTTGGGCGAGCACCACGCCCTTGATGCTGATCGCGCTGATGCCCTGGAGCCCATGGGTGTGCGTCGTCTACTGCGCGGTGATGGGCACCGCAGGCGTGTTGACCGCAGCAGTGTACGGCCTGCGCCGAGGCGTGCAGGTCGACGCGGTACTGGCGGGGCGTTAAGCCTGGTGTGTGCATTTGGTCTGGAGCGGCAATCACGCTGATGCCGCGCAGGCTACGCTCTCTCGTACGCCAAGCGAGAGTCAGGCATGAAGCAGCATCGTGAGCACAATAATAAAAACACGCGAACCATCAACGCCGAAGTCGAGAACCTCTACCGTCAAGAGTCCCGTCGGGTTCTGGCCACGCTGATCCGCCTGCTGGGCAATTTCGAACTGGCCGAGGAAGCCTTGCAGGACGCATTCATCGCGGCGGTCGAGCAGTGGCCGCAAACCGGCGTGCCACAAAGTCCCCGGGCATGGCTGATATCGGCGGGGCGCTTCAAGGCCATCGACAGCCTGCGCCGTCGCTCGCGTTTCAATGCCTCGTTGATCCAGATGGCCCGGGAGCTGGAAGACCAGGTGCAGACACCCGATCTGGACAGTGTCGAAGACGACCGGCTGCGGCTGATTTTCATTTGTTGCCATCCGGCCTTGACCGACGACGCTCAGGTCGCGCTGACCCTGCGTGAAGTCTGCGACCTGACCACTGAAGAAATCGCCCGAGCCTTCCTGACCAAGCCGTCCACTGTGGCGCAACGCATCGTGCGAGCCAAAAACAAGATTCTTGACGCGCACATTCCCTATGAAGTGCCGTCCTTCGCCGAACTGCCCGAACGCCTGGATGCCGTGCTGCGCGTGGTTTATCTGGTGTTCAACGAGGGTTATTTCGCCTCGTCCGGTGATCAATTGACCCGCAATGACCTGTCCAGCGAAGCGATTCGCCTGGGGCGGCTGTTGCTGGATCTGCTGCCAGAACCGGAAGTTGCGGGCTTGCTGGCGTTGATGCTGCTCAACGAGGCGCGGCGTCCCGCGCGTATGACGGCCAGCGGCGAACCGGTGATCCTGGAGCGGCAGGATCGCAGCCTGTGGGATCGGCCGATGATTGACGAGGGCGAAACGTTGGTCGAGCAAGCCCTGCGTTCCGGGCGGCACGGCGTCTACAGCGTACAGGCGGCAATCGCCGCGGTGCATGCCGAGGCGTCCAGCGCCGAGCTTACCGACTGGGCGCAAATCGTCGGACTTTATGACGTATTGCTGCGCCTCACCGACTCGGTGGTGGTCGAGCTTAATCGAGCGGTTGCGATTGCCATGCTGCGCGGCCCGCAGGCAGGCCTGGCGCTGATCAATGCGCTGCTCAATCGTGAGGAACTGCGTGACTACCACCTGGCCTGGTCGGCGAAGGCTGATTTGTGCCGGCGCGCAGGCCACCTCGATGAAGCGCGCAAGGCATATCGCATGGCCATCGAAAAGTCCCGGCAAAGCGTCGACCGGCAGTTTCTCGAAGGGCGTCTGCACGAACTTGAATCTCAAGCCTGAGTCATCTGTAACCGTTTGTCGGCGCCGAAAATTCAGCTGCTGACCCTGTCGATTTCCGCTGGGGTTGTACGACTAATCCAGTGCATAGGGCAGAACGCCCGTAATGGAGGACGCCATGAAATACCTTTGCCTGATCTACAGCAACGAACAGATCCTGCATACGCATCCGGACAGTCCGCGTGATGACGAGTGTTTCGCCTATGCCGAATCGGTCCACGCCAGCGGCCACATGCTGGCCGCCGAGCCGTTGGAGTCGGTGCAGACCGCAACCACCGTGCGCATGCGCAACGGCAAAGTGCGGATCACCGACGGGCCATTTGCCGAAACCAAGGAACAATTGGCCGGTTTCTACCTGATCGATGCCAAGGACCTTAACGACGCCCTACATATCGCGGCGCATATTCCGGCTGCGCGTGTGGGCAGTGTCGAAGTGCGCCCGGTTCGAACCCTGAATTTGCAGCAGTCTGCTCAGGCCGCAAGCCGCTGAGCGCAACGACCACAGGAGAACGTCATGAAAGCTGCTACCCACCTGGATACCCAGAGCGCCACCGAGGCTATCGGTGCGCTAATCAAACAATGGACCGCTGCGGTGCGGGACAAGGATCTGGATCGGATCATGGCCTATTACGCGCCTGACATCGTCGCTTATGACGCGATCATTCAGTTGCAATTCAAAGGCGCCGAGGCCTACCGCAAACACTGGGAGTTTTGCCTGGGCATGTGCGAAGGGGCGATGCTCTTCGAGCCGCGGGATCTGCTGATTTACGCGGATGACGATCTCGCTTTCGCCCACTGGCTGTGCAGTTGCGGCGGGACCGATGACAAGGGCGAGCAGAAATCATCCTGGATGCGGGCGAGCGCGGGTTATCGGCGCATCAACGGTGAATGGAAAGCGGTGCACGAGCATTTTTCAGCACCGTTCGACATGGAAAGCGGCAAGGCGCTGTTCGATCTGAAGCCTTGATGAACACCTTGCCACACACAGAGGAGAACAAAAATGAGTGTTAAAGCCAAACCTGAGGGCTATCACAGCCTGACGGTTTATCTGGGCGTCAAGGAAGCCGCTCAGGCCATCGAGTTTTATAAGAAAGCGTTCGGTGCTACCGAGGATTTTCGCCTCGATACGCCCGACGGCCGCGTCGGCCATGCCGCACTGCGCATTGGCAGTTCCATGTTGATGCTGTCCGAGCCTTGCGAGCAGGGCGCGCTGGGAAGCCCGGATAAAGCCGGCAAACCGCCGTTCGGGCTGCATCTGTATGTCGACGACGCCGATGCTGTCTACCAGCGAGCCGTTCAAGCGGGTGCAGAATCACTGACGCCGGTGGCCGACATGTTTTACGGCGACCGGACCGGCACCCTGAAAGATCCCTACGGGCACTGTTGGTTTATTGCGACCCACAAGCAGGATCTGACCCCCGACGAGATTCGCAAGCGCGCGGAAGAGATGTTCAAGCAGAGTTGAAGTCTGATATCTGTCAGCCCGTTTCTATTCAAGTTGCGGGCTGTTTCCTGTTTCTAACATGTAGTTTTCAATGTGTCGTGTAAGAAATTTCATTGCCGAATTTATTTATTACAGATGATTGTAATTATCATTTCGCGCGTTTAATCTCGCCGCCTACACGTCTGGTAGCGGTTTTGTTCACGGTGTGTAAGTCGTGAGTTTAGACTTTCCGAACTGGTTGTAGGACTATTCGCTGCAAATGATTGTTTTATGGATTGATCCTACCTTTCACCCGTCGAGCAAATTAATTGCAAAAAGGTACATCATGGAGATGACAGGTCGCGAGAGGGAAGTCTTGAGTCTGCTACTGCAGGGATTTACCAACAAACAAATTGCCGGTCATCTACAGATAAGTGCTTATACCGCGCGCGATCATGTTTCTTCTCTATTGAAAAAGCATAGCGTCCGCAGACGGGTGGAACTCATGGCTTTGCACCGGTACGCGGCCATGTGGAGCAAGTTTGATAGCTGCGGATAGCGCGAGAGTGAAAGTACACAATAGATCCCGGTCCAGGGACGATAACGCTGCACAACACAATAACAAAAGTTCTGTTTAGGTTAGGGAGTGATTCATGAGCGTTTCGTTTATCAAGGAAGACGGTTCATTACGGTGCCTGTTTGGGCATTATCTGCATGAAGGCCGGGGAGATCTTCATGCATTCCATAAATTGGCGGCCAGGCAATCGGCGCTGTCAAATGCCCTACTGAGTGATCAGCAGGCGCAATTGCTGGGGCCGCGGGGATTGCTGATGAACTTCGGCCGACAAATCGCGCGCCTCGGCAGACAGGCCCCTTTGCTGGAGGACGTACTGGAACTGGAGGATGGCGAACGCATGGAGTTGGCCGAGCATGCAGTCCGTTTCGTTCTTGGGCAGCATGAAAGATGCACCGCTTGCGATAATCCGTTCAGTGGTAATACTCGCGAGCTCCTGTGTTGTGTGGTCTTCGACGAGGGCGCGCCTTACACTCTGGCCGAACGTTATGCCGCGTCTGAAGCCTTGCGACAACTAGACGCCCAGTTCTTTTTCAGACTCATCGCGACCACGGTCAATACTGTCGAGCGTCGCTTTGTATTCCAGGGATTGCTCGAACATTTTGATCGCCTGCTGCCCATCGAACAGAGCATCTACCCGGCCGATTATCGTCAGGTTCAGCAGACACACCTGGATCGGGAAGAAGTTCTCTACGGTACGCTCGAACTGGATGAACCGATCAGCAAGCTCCTTGAAGAACACGCGCCGGAATGGCTATTGGAGAATATATCTACAGTTAATAAACGGTCTTGCTGATATGTTCGGCGATATATATAAGAGGCGATGATACTTGTTGGAACGAGGCTTGCCCGCGAAGGTGTAATGTCTGATGTAAATAAGTTATAGACAGGATGTACCGGCCGATTCGCGGGCAAGCCTCGCTCCAACGGATTTGTGATTTTGGGGTTCAGGACGCTGAAGCTTCCATATCCAGTTCTGGCTCGTCATTGGCAGCTAACGCGGGTTCTGCGGCGCAGATTCGATTGCGGCCTGTGGTCTTGGCGACGTACAGCGCCTTGTCGGCTTCATTGAGCCAGGCAGCTGCATCGATCAGGTAAGGCTGATAGGTCGCAATGCCGATGCTCAGGCTGATGTGAAGGTCCGGTAGCACGCTGTCGCGATAATTGGAGACTTCGTGATTGAGCCGCTCCAGAATTTCCCGAGCCAGGGTCTCGCTGGTGTTGGGCAGGATCACGCAGAATTCATCGCCACCATAGCGCCCCGCCAGATCGCATTCGCGCAGGTTGGCAACCAGTGCGGCGCTCATCTGCTTGAGCACTGCATCGCCGGAGATATGGCCGTGGGTATCGTTGATTTGCTTGAAGTGGTCAATATCGATCAGCGCGACGGTGGTCTGGCGTGCCAGCGTCTGACAATTGCCGAACTCGATCTGCAGCAGATCCTTCCACGAGCCGTGGTTGATCAAGCCGGTCAGGCTATCGGTACGGCTGAGTTTGCCAAGGATGTGTTTGTGTTCGCTCAGTTTCAGCGCAAGCCGGTAGCTGGAATAGCCTACGAACAACGGATAAATCACCAATACCGGCAGGCAGGCGTAGATTTGCAGCGCGGTGCTTTCAGGTACGAACGAGGGGAAAACCAACAGCATGGCGATCAGTGCGCCGAAGGTCTGGGCGAGGCAACCCAGCAGAAACAACCGTTGGCCGCCCGCTGCGACGTTGTGCATCCCCATCATCGCCAGAACGGTGACCGTTGGCAGCGGGCTGAAACCCATGGCCGCAGCCCAGAAGCCGCCAGCGATAGAGTCGCAAAGGATGTTGCGGCGTTCCGCGTAATAGGGCTCAGGGGAGCGTGTTGCCAGCCTCAGCGCAATGTGGGGCCAGGCCAGAACGTTGCAGGCCATCAACACCCAGATCCAGGTCGGCGGATGCAAGGGATAGAGCGTGGCCGCGACGCTGAAGCAACCGATGCTTACGCCAACACTGCGTGACCAATAGATGCGCTTGGCAAACGACAATCCTTTGCCTTCGTAATTCTTCATCACGTTCACCGGTGTACTGTTGACCGGCCTGAAACCTTGAACAAGACCGAAAGACCGGAGTTTGAGCCTCCGGCGCCGGTTATGGGAAGGGCCTTTCGCCATAATTAAAAAAACCGTCACAAATCATGTTGATTTGCGACGGTTTGAGGGTTTTCGCGACATGTTTAGTCGGTTTTCATGCGCATCGTCAGTACAGCGGTAATGATGGCGAGAACCGCAATCACTGCTGCGACATACCCTACATCGTGCAAGCCAAGGTGTTCGATGGTCATGCCGCCGATGACCGAACCCAGACCAATCCCGGCATTGGCCGCTGAAACGTTGAGCGTGCCGGCGAGGGCCTGGGCGTGCGGCGCAGCTTTCATGACGCGAATCTGGCAGATCGGGAACAGTGCGGTGTGGGCAACGCCCCAGACAAACAGCACCGCGCACAACAGCGGCAACGAACCCGCCGCGGGAACGCTGGCGGTCATGCCCAAGGCCAGCAGCACGGCGAAAACGATGGTCGATCCCAGCGGGCTGCGATCCACGTAGCGCCCGCCGAGGCCGTTACCAATCAGGCCGACCGCACCAAAGCCCATCAGCCACCAACCCACGTGAGCGGAAGGCACCAGCGCAATGCGCTCCAGCGTATCGGCGAGATAGGTGTAGGCGGCGAACATCGCCGTAAACAACAGGATCGACAGCACGAGATTGGCAATGAAACGCGGGTCGCTGAGGATTTTCGCCTGTTTGGCCAGCCCGACTTTTGCGGTCGGCGCCAGTGATGGCATGGAGATCCACAACAGCAACGCCATCAACATCGACAACACGGTCAGCGCCCAGAACGCGCCACGCCAGCCCACGGCATCGGCGAACAAAGTTCCCAGCGGAATGCCGAACAGCATGGCAGCGGAAATACCCAGATAAACCTGAGCGACCGCCTTGCCAGCGCGCTCGGGACCGGCCAACAGACTGGCAGTCTCACTGGCGGTGCCCCAGAACACCGGCAATGCCAGCGCCGGAATGAAGCGGGCGAGTGCCAACACCCAGATATTGCTGGAAACCGCCGCCAGGGCATTGGCCGCCGCGAATATCAGCAGAATGATCACAAAGGTACGTTTGCGATCCAGGTGCGAGAGCATCGCAGTCAGCGGCGGGCCAAACAGCATCACCGTAAAGGCAAACAGCGTCACCAGCAGCCCGGCGTCGGAAATGGAAATGCCCAGATCCCGTGCCATCGATGGCAGCAAACCAATGATCAGGAATTCCGTCGTGACGATCACAAAGCCGGCCAAGGCCAGAATGGCAATGGACAATCCCGCGCCGGTGGATTTCTCGCCGCTGGCTGTGCCGGCGGCGGTAGTGTCAAAAGAAGGCATAAACAAGACCCGAAATTAAGAATGCCGCTAGGTTATTAGAGAAACGACTTCTTATCTTTGGTGGTTTTTCCGGGCACTATGGAATCTATTTCATCAATTGACGCTCAGCCATGATTTCTACCGACCGCCTCAAGGGCATTGTCACCTTCGTCGCCGTGGCCAACGCTGGCAGCTTCACCGCTGCCGCAGAGCGCCTGAATCTGACCAACTCAGCGGTCAGCAAAAGTGTGGCGCGCCTGGAGAGCCGCTTGGGCATGCGTCTGTTCGAGCGCACCACACGCAGTCTTTCCCTGACCGAAGAGGGTACGGCGTACTACGCCGTTTGCAGACGTATCCTCGACGAGCTTGAAGATGCCGAGACCGCACTGGCTGCGCAGCGCTCCGAGCCAGCCGGCCATCTGCGTGTGGATTTGCCCGCATCCTTTGGACGGTTGCAGGTTTTGCCGCTGATCCTGCAATTTGCCGAACAATATCCGAAGCTGCGGCCGCATGTATCCTTCACCGACCGTTTCGTGGATTTGCTGGAGGAGGGCGTCGACCTCGCGGTCAGGATCGGCGGCTCGGCGGCCTGGCCTTCAACGTTGGGGCACCGTTATCTGGGCACCGAACGGGTGATTTTCTGTGCTGCCCCGAGTTATCTGCAACGTCACGGTGCGCCGCAAACCGTCGACGACCTGGCGGATCACGCGTGCATTCTGTATGGCAAGTCTTATGGCAGCACCAGCCCGTGGCTGATCGTTGATGCCACCGGACAGATTCAAATGCGCATGATGGACGGCCGCATCATCGTCGGCGACGCCGAAGCCCAGGTCGCCGCCGTTGTGGCGGGCAGCGGTGTTGCGCAACTGGCGACCTGGCTGATCACCGAACAACTGCAGCGCGGCGAACTGGTGGAAATCCTCCCGCAGCTGGCCACCGAAGGCCTGGACCTGCACCTGGCGTGGCCGCGTAATCGCGAGTCGTTGCCCAAGGTTCACAAGCTGGTTGACTGGCTTTCGGCGGCGTTGCGGGTGGACTGACCCGTGAAATGAACATTGACCCGCGTGCAGCCTTGGGCTGCAATGCAGCTCGCCGGTTCTCCACTGCGCAGCGCCCTTCAACTTTCGGCAACAGGAAGTCACCATGCCAGAGCTCTCCAGCCTCATCGCTTTTTCGCTCATTTGCCTGGGCATGGTTCTGACACCCGGACCGAACATGATTTACCTGATTTCGCGATCGATCTCACAGGGACGCAAGGCAGGTTTGATTTCCCTGAGCGGAGTGGGCGTCGGTTTCCTTTTTTACATGCTCTGCGCGGCGTTCGGCATCACCGGGCTGGTCATGGCAGTGCCTTACGCCTACGACACCCTGCGTTACGCCGGGGCAGTGTATTTGCTGTACCTGGGCTGGCAAGCCGTCAAACCCGGCGGCCGCTCACCTTTTCAGGTTAAGGATTTACCCAAGGACAGCAATCGACAACTGTTCCTCATGGGCCTGATGACCAACCTGCTAAACCCGAAAGTGGCTGTGCTCTATCTTTCGCTATTGCCGCAGTTCCTCACTCTGGACAACGGCGCCAGCGTGCTGAGCCAGTCGCTGATCCTCGGCAGCTGCCAGATCGCCGTCAGCCTCAGCGTCAACGCCCTGATCGCCATGGGCGCAGGTTCCATCGCCGTGTTCCTCACCCAGCGCCCGACCTGGGCCGTGGTCCAGAAATGGCTGATGGGTACGGTGATGTTCGGGTTGGCGTTGCGGATGTTGGCGGAGGGGCGAAGGACGTAAATTCAGATTCACCGACGTTTGGTCTAAAAAACACTTTTAGTGGAAATCAGCTGCTTTTAGGGCTTCAATTGCTGCCAAAAAAGCAGCGACCTCATTTCTTGTTATCAGTAATCGTCTTCAACAGTTCCCCATGAACCTTGGCGTCTTTCTGCAGCGAAATCACATTGACCATCGCCATGCGCTTACCCGATGCAGCCGTCACGGTGGTGCTCAGGACCTTGCCGCCATCGACGCTGCCGGAAATGTCCAGTTGCCGCACGCCCAGACCCCGGCGCACCATCTTCTTCTCGCCTAGCTCTTTGAAGTCTTTGTAACTGGCCTTCTGCTGCTCACGGGTGGCAGCGATCACGCCATCCAGCGTCGGGCCATCATTGCTCGAAACCTTCTCGCCTGATTCCAGCGGCGTTTCGGTCACAATCACCACGCGTTTGGCGCCCTTGTTCATGTACAGCGAACCCGTCACCCCGGCCGCCTTGGCCTTGGCGTCGATCTCCGGCATCGGGCTCTTCACGTATTCCTTGGGCAACCGGAACACAAACTTGCCGCCCAGCATCGAAACCTTCTGCCCCGTTGGCGCCTTCTGTGTCTTCTGCGCCGCATGATGCCTGGTCGCTGCATAAAGGCTGGCGCTGCTCAGACCGAGGGTAATGGCGGCGATGAATAGAACGGTTTTACAGCTGAAAAACCGCATTGGGTTTCCTCATGAAGAGCATTTGAATAGGCGTGACAGATGGCAGGCCAGCAAGTGCTGGCATCCTGCCTGAATGGGGGGAGGGATGTCGAACGCTCGTCGATTGAACGTTGGAGTTACTTTTGCGCAGACGAATGCGTGTTCAGTAAGTAGAACTCGTGAAGCTTGGCCTGTAACAGCTTCTTGTCGGGCAAGCGAGTCTGATATTCGGCAATCAGTGCCGGCGACAGCGACCGGTTCAGGGCGTACTCGACCACTTCATCTTCTTTGCTAGCGCACAGCAGCACGCCAATCGCAGGGTTTTCATGCTGCTTGCGCTCGTCACGATCAAGTGCTTCAAGATAAAACCCCAATTTTCCGAGATATTCCGGCTCAAAGCGCCCGACCTTGAGCTCGAACGCCACCAGACAGTTCAGGCCCCTGTGGAAAAACAGCAGATCCAGCGCAAAATCACGACTGCCAACTTGCACCGGATACTGTGAGCCCACGAAGCAGAAGTCCCGGCCCAGTACGCTGAGAAAGTCCTTGAGACGTTGCACCAAACCACGATGCAAATCAGCCTCGCCGTGCGTCCCCGGCAAGCTGAGAAACTCCAGCATGTAGGCATCTTTGAAGATGCTCAGAGCTTCGGGATGAGTTTGTCTCAGCACTGCTGAGATTTTTGCAGGTTGGGTCATCGAACGTTCGAACAGCGCTGCTTTGAATTGTCGTTCGAGCTCCCTGCTAGACCACTTTTCCTGGATGGCCATCCGCAGATAAAACTCGCGCTCTTCAGGACGCTTGCTCTGGCTGAGTATGATCAGGTTTTGGGTCCAGGGTATTTGTGTCAGCAGTGCTGACACTATTTCATTGCCTCGGTAGGCTTCGTAAAACTGCCGCATCCGGAACAGGTTACGGCTGGTGAAACCACGCAACCCTGGCTGACTTCTGGCCAGATAAATTGACAAGAGAAGAATCTTGATCTCGCGAAATGTACATCCCGCATTGCCAGCTGGCGTAGGAGCAAATGCGCTGCTGCGACTACTTAACCACCATCGGCGCAAATATCGCCCGAATCCCCCGACACTTCGGATAGGCCGAGCAACCCCAAAAATTCCCCCCGGCATTTGCCCCGGTCCGGGCGACGCGCATGACCATCGCTTTGCGACAATGTGGGCAGGCCGGAGCTTCGGGCTCGACGGGTTGTTCCTTTGGCGGCGTAGCGATTTTGACTTCAGGCTCGATAACCGGCTCGACCCGAGGCTCAAGGTTGACCGGCTCTGCTATCGGCGTGGGCGCGACGCGCTTGGCATCCGCAATCCAGCGATTCAACAAATCGCCATCCACTAACTTCAGATTGCGCCCCGAGGCGAATTCCTTTGCCGCTTTGGTAAATCGCCCACTGCTAATCACGAAACCGCCTACAGCGCCTTCAGCCGCCATTGCGCCGTACAGTTCACGAACCACCGGCACACCAACCTGCACCGAACGCCATTGCTTGCACTGCACCAGATACTTTTCGCCATCCTTGCGTGCCACCAGATCAATCCCGCCATCCGGCCCGGCGCCGCCCGCTTCCTGCACGCTGAAACCCTGATGCCGCAGTGCTTCGCCCACCAATAATTCGAATTCGCGCCAACTGATGCTCAGCAGCGTATTGCCACCGGGTGTAGCGGTTGAATCCAGCAAGTTGCGGCGCTTACGTCGCCCCAATAACGAACCCAACGCGCCGCCGAGGAAAAACATCGGCAGCAGAACCTGGCCAAACGTCGCCATGCTTTTGAAGATTGTATTGATCAGCATCGGGCTCAGCTGGCGCGTACCGGCATAAGTCGGCAGCGGCTCAATGGCGACCGAGTGCAGATACAAGCCCGATGCAACGGCCAGAACGATGCCGAGCCACCAAGGCAATTTGCTGGCGGCCGAGAGCAGGGCGGGGAGGTTTGACGAGTTTTTGCGGGACATGTCCGTTGCCTTTTGCGAACTGAGCAGAAGCTTCCTGTGCGAGTCGGCAATGGTGCGCAATTGTCCCGCTTGAAGTAAAGGCCTAAAGCCATGCTGTGATTTAGAGGAACCTGCTTAGAGGTCGTTACGGACGGCAAACGCAGAGCCCGCTCACTCCAACGGACTTCAATTAATCTGTGGGAGCGAGCTTGCTCGCGAAGAGGTTGGCACTTCCACGTCAACCCCGCCGCCGAACCGACTCAACCAAACCCAACCCCCCGCCAAACCGCCCGCCACCAAGGCAATCGCCCGCGACCCCGCACCGAATCCCCGGACAACTGCCCATGGGGCAACATCCTCGGCATATCCCGCAACCGAATCCACGGCTCGCTCTGCCAATGCAGCAAACACACCGACAACTCCTGCCACTGCAACACACTCAAACTCGGCGAACCGTCATTACCCGGCGCCCGATCGTCACGCAAACAAGGCACCACCTCATTGGTAATCCAGCGCCGCAAATGCCGATTCTCCGCATGACAGTGATGCACCAACATCTCGTAAATCCCCGACTCACTCACCATCAACTCCTCCTCAGGGCCGTAATGATTACTCAACACCATCACCCGACGCTGATCGTCATCCAGCTTGCGAGTCGTGCGCTCATTCAACGGCCAACCCATCAAACGACTGAAATCCCGGGCGCAGAACCAGACCTGGGATTCCAGGAGAAGTGTGCGCAGTTGGCGGTTGTGGCGTAGGAAGATGGTGGGTTGGAGGGCTTCGGTTGTGGGTTGCCTTGGTAAGTCGAGGTTAAGCATTTGTGAGATCTCTGCATTTTCAGCCTTTGCAAGGCTATAGGCGTCGGGAGTTAAGAAACCTCAAAAGCAGAGAAACAAGGCCGGACGTATTTCCCTTGCGGGTCTTGTATTAGTCCACTCCCGACATACAGAAATTTTAGGACGCGCAGTCGGAAGCCGCAGGTACAAAAAAGCCGCATTTTATCGGGTGCGGTCTGGCCGCTGCTTTGAGGTTTTGGAGCGTTTCTTAGGCGCGGTGCAAGGTTAGAGCGCGTTGGTGGGGCGGGCAAGGGGCAGGGTTGTAGGGGGATTCTGAAAATATCCGACGCTTATCGCAGTAGCGCTTTACCCATACTGGCCATCTGGCTATGGTGTCGGAATCTTCCTACAAGGATGTTCCCGGATGGCTTCGCTCAATCAAATTTTCTTCGGCCCGCCTGGCACGGGGAAAACCTACGCGACCATTGAAGCGACGCTGGAGATTCTTGATCCCGTCTACTTAGCTGCACATCGAAACGAGCGTGCGGCGTTGAAACGGCGCTTTGACGAATTGGCTGACACCGGAGATGTTTGCTTTGTCACATTCCACCAAAGCTTCAGCTATGAAGATTTTGTAGAGGGACTGCGAGCGGATAGCGGGGATGATGGGCAGCTGCGCTATAGCGTGGTGCCGGGTGTCTTTAAAAGCTTGTGTGCGCGGCAGCGAACATTTCGCCCCTTCAGACTCGGTGATGCATATGGTACGGGTTATGAAGTCATCTATGCCTCGGACGATGTTGTCGAGCTGAAGAAGCCCAAGGGTAATCGTCTAGAAATTGGCATGAGAATGCTGCGTGGATTAGCCAACGCCGTTCTTATGAAAAAAATAGACATCAGCGATCTGCGTGACCAGAGCTGGGATAAGAAAGTTGAAAACTCGACGTTTGATCCCTTCCTTGTTAACGGCTACAAGAATTTCTTGCCATCAATGGTCGAGCATATGATTGGTGCGCAAGAGGGCGGGCTGTTCGAGCCTACACCCACGAGCGCAAGCGAAACGGCCAAAGTTCTAATCATCGACGAAATCAATCGAGGCAACATTTCCCGAATTTTCGGCGAACTGATTACCCTCATAGAACCTTCCAAACGTGCTGGTGCGCCCGAAGCGTTGGAAGTGACGTTGCCCTATTCAAAGGAGCGTTTCAGCGTTCCCGGCAACGTTCATCTGATTGGCACTATGAACACCGCTGATCGCTCGCTAGCCACGTTAGATATCGCGCTGCGCCGACGCTTCACCTTCGTTGAGGTGCCTCCAAACCCTGAGCTACTAGATGAGGTTTTGGTCGAAGGCGTTGCTATTGATGAACTGCTCAGCGTTATGAACCAACGCATTGCGGCCTTGCTTGATCGTGACCATTGCCTTGGCCATGCGTACTTTATGCCTCTCAAATCCGAGCCTACGCTGGAGCGGTTAGAGGGCATCTTCCGCCAGCAGATTTTGCCGCTGCTTCAGGAGTATTTCTTTGAGGATTGGCAGCGGATTCAGTGGGTTTTGAACGATCAACGCAAAACCATCGAAAATCGCTTCCTGCTACAACCGAACCAAGACCTAAATGTTTTGTTTGGGGAGTCGGTCACCGTCAATCAGAATAACGAGCGTTGGGAGATTAATTCTGCTGCGTTCAAAAATATCGGGGCGTATCTCGGCATCATTGATCACTCCGAAGCGATGATTGTCCCTGTTAAAGCTATAGAGGTTCAGGAAGGAGACTTGTCTATCCGGCAAGCCACCAACGGCCATGTCGATGTCTTTCGTGGCGGTAAGCTCGTAGAAACCTCAAAGCCTGTCCTGCGCGATATCGCGCATAAATACGGCATCTCCATTTTTACGGCGTCGGGCACGTTACAGAATACTCATAGCTTAGGGCGTAAGATCATCAAATTCCTGAGCGAACAAGAGCGGTGAAAACAACCCTCACAGTTCGTGAATATGCTCGGCTTACCACCAGCCATATTCAAAATCCAACGCTCGATGTAGCCCAAGTCTCGGCGTCGGCGTTCGATTGGCTGTGCGAACTGAACTCCCGTTTCAGTAAAGCTGGCGCAGCACTGGTACAGATCGAAGATCGCCGCTGGCTCAAGCTCGATAACTACGTAGGCGCATTGGAAACGCCCTGCGGCACTCGCATCGAAATTCTGCCAAAGCACTTCGAGCAGGGCGACTGCATCCAACAAAGCCGAGCATTGCTCAGGCGCATGATTCAAAAATCGTTAGACCTGCCCACCCGCAAGGTGGGCGCAACTGCGCTCCAACGCTTCGATGCACCGCTGACCGAGTGGGTCATGAGCAGCTTTCTTGAGGCGCTAGACCACCTGATCAAACGCGGCCTGCGGTTCGACTATCAACGGGTCGAAGAAGAGCAGCGCTACCTGCGCGGCCAACTCAACAGCGCCCGACAAATGCGCCAGCCGCCAGGCCGACAACATCATTTCCACATCCGCCACGACATATTCCTACCTAATCGCCCAGAAAATCGTCTGCTCAAAACAGCGTTAGATATCGTCTGCAAAACCACCCAAGACCCGAGCAACTGGCGCCTATCCCACGAGCTACGCTCAATGCTCCTGGAACTCCCAACCAGCCGCGACACAGCACAAGACTTCAAACAGTGGCGCAATGACCGACTCATGGCCCATTACCAGCCAGTCAAACCGTGGTGTGAACTGATTATCCAGCAACAAACACCGCTGGCCATTGCTGGCGAGTGGCAAGGCATGAGTTTGCTGTTCCCAATGGAAAAGTTGTTCGAACGCTACGTTGCCGCGTGCTTGAAGGATTCGCTGCCGCCGGACGCAACCCTGCTCACGCAGCGTAGAAGCGAATACCTCTGCGAGCACAACGACAAGAAAGTCTTCCAGCTACGCCCTGACCTGATGATCACTCAGGGCGACAAAAGCTGGGTTTTGGATACCAAGTGGAAACGCTTGGACAGTGAGCTGAGCAGCCAAAACTACGGCTTAAGCCAATCGGATTTCTATCAGTTGTTCGCGTACGGCCACAAATACCTCGGAGGGCAGGGGGATTTGGTGCTGATCTATCCGAGGCGAGCGTCGTTTCCGGAGGCGTTGCCGGTTTTTGAGTATTCGGCGGGGTTGAGGTTGTGGGTGGTGCCTTTTGATTTGAACCCAGGTAAATTACTAACTCCTGATTTTGAATTTTCTTTTTGCGTTAGGGGTTAGCAGTGAAATCGACATTTTTCGATGACACCACAGCGATTTTCAAGAGTCCACGAGTTTTGAGATCGGATTCATTTGGGGTGGCCGTGATTTTGTCTACCCATAACGAAAATACAGCCTTGCGAGGGCATTCAGTGACAGGGCTGCATACCAGATTTTGTTGAAGCTGTAGTTGTATCGATTCATTTACTTAATTTTGAGTGTTAGATTAAATAATATGTATAGAGTTTCAGCGCTAGATGAAGATTCCCTGGCTAACGAGGTTAAGGCTCATGAGCTAAAAAGTGAACGTCGTGAATCGTTAACTGGTGTCGATCTGTTTGCTGGAGCTGGCGGGTTTTCTCTTGCAGCAAAAAATAGTGGGATAAGAATTGTTGCAGCTGTTGAACTAAATAAGCATGCCTGCTCTACATATAGGAGAAACTTGGTAAAGGGTAGCTTCCCCGTTCTTTATGAGGAAAATATTCTCGACTTAGGTCCGGAGGTTTTGATAGAAAAGCATTTTTCGGACCAGCAGGAGTGTGATGTATTGCTTGGAGGCCCCCCATGTCAGGGGTTTTCCGTCCATCGTATAAACGGGGCGGGAGTTGATGATCCTCGCAATCTTTTGGTTCTTCGTTATTTTGAGTATGTGAGTGCATTAAGGCCTAAAGTTTTTTTGATGGAAAATGTACCTGGGATTTTATGGGGAAGACATAAATTTTTTTTAGAGCAGCTTTACCTTCGAGGTGGTGCTGCTGGCTATAAACTCTATCCACCTGCAATTATTGATGCGAGAGATTTTGGCGTCCCTCAGAGAAGAAAAAGGGTTTTTATTCTTGGGGTGCGCAATGATTTAGTCGTTAATATTGATTGGCCGCCCGCATCGACTCATGGAGACGACGCGGCGATAGTCGCAGATCCGACTTTGATTCCTTGGGAAAAAGCGGAAGTTGTGTTTAAAAAAGAAGTGCTTTCAGGCGATCAGAACGATATTCACATGAATCACACTCCTGGGTTGGTTGAGGTATTTAGAAGAACCCCTCTAAATGGAGGGAGTCGAAAGGACTCAGGCAGAGTGCTACCCTGTCATCATGCGCATGATGGGCATAAAGATGTATATGGAAGAATTGACCCGTCAGCACCGGGGCCTACAATGACCACCGCGTGTATTAATCCTTCGAAGGGCAGGTTTGTTCATCCTGTTGAAAATCATGGTATTACTCTGAGACAAGCTGCTAGATTTCAGAGTTTTCCAGACGATTATGTGTTTGAGGGCGGATTGATTGCTGGGGGGGCGCAGATCGGTAACGCAGTTCCAGTTAAACTTGGAGAAGCTTTGCTTGAGGTGATTGTAAAGGCAATTAGTTGATTTCTTATGCTGCTAATCGCGTAAGTTATTAGCAACAAGAGTCATTGGATGCTTCCGTGTTTATGGAATAGTAGCTGAGGGGGTGGGTATGGCTAACACTTTAGAAATGAGGTTTGAACCGAAAACCATTGAGCATTTGGGAGTCCGTATGTATTCGACATTACCTCCTGCTCTGGCTGAGTTGATTTCGAATGCATACGATGCTGATTCGTCGAGCGTCTCACTTAAATTTACTGAGCGTAATGGCGTCCCGACGTCAATAAATGTGGTCGATGACGGCCATGGGATGTCAGTTGGCGATATCCAACGAAAGTTTCTTGTCATAGGGAGAAATCGTCGAATAGAGGAAGGCGATAAGCCTACTGTAAGATTTGGTAGGTTACCAACAGGAAAAAAGGGTCTGGGAAAACTAGCCCTTTTTGGTTTGGCAAAAGTTATAACGGTAGATACTACTCGAGATAAAAAAAGAAATAGATTTGTGCTGGATTGGGATAAATTAATGGCTGCAGAGGGTATCTATAGCCCTGTAGCTGATATTGTGGATCAAGCCACTGATCGGCCGAATGGTACTACAATTAAGCTGTCAGAGCTCAAGCGTCAATCACCTTTTGATGTTGAAGGGCTTGCGGATGGACTGTCAAAGATATTTATTGTTGATTCCTCGTTTAATATCAGCTTAGTTGGGCCGAGAGGTGAAAGGCTTTTTGTAGATAATGAGCGTAGATATTCACAGTTGAATAAGGAGTTTGAATGGTCTATCGAAGATTTCGTCGATGCCGATAGCGAATTCAAAGGAAAAGTCGTGGGGAGTTTTTATACCGCGGAAACGCCGCTTAAGCCTAATTCTGGATTGCGAGGGATTTCTGTCTTTTCTCGTGGCAAGCTCGTAAATGCGCCTGAGTTTTTTTCCAACAGTACATCCAGTCATTTTTTTCAGTATCTAACTGGTTGGATTCAGGCTGACTTCATAGATCTTTTAGCTGAGGATGTGATATCGACGAATCGGCAGTCCATAAATTGGGATAATGAAGAAATGACGGTTTTTCGAGACTTTCTTTCTGACGTTGTCTCTAAGGTTAATGCAAGTTGGCGTGAGCAGAGAAAAAATAAAAAAGACGATCAGGTGAAAAGTATTACAGGTATTGATACCCAGCAGTGGATGTCAACAATGCCTAAAGATATTGCGGCGCATACTTCTGAAATTCTGGATGTGCTGAGTGGTGAGGATGCACTAACTAAATTTACTCCAATTATCGAGGCCCTGCACAAAATCGTACCTGAATATCCGCTTCTGCATTGGCGGCATCTTAATAGTAATATGCGTGGTCGAGTTGAAGCTTACTATAAAAACAGGCAGTATGGCGATGCAGCTGATCAGGGCACCAAAATATATTGTCAGTTAATTAGAGATCTGACGGGGTTGACTGATGATGGAACTGAGCTTACTGGTAAGGCATTTTCGAGTAAAAATACACCCTATTTAGAAATCAATGATTTAAACTCGGTAACGGGTTTTAATATGCAGCAGGGGCAGGACTCCTTGTCGCGAGGTTTGATCCAGGGCTTCAGAAATCCAATATCACATGCGCCTCTTGATTCATTGGTTCCTGATGTTTTTTCGGAATTGGATTGTTTGAATATATTAAGCCTAATTTCGTATTTAATGCAGCGCGTAGAAGTTGCTAAAGTGGTCAAGGATTAGTTGTTGATGCGCTCTTGGGTTGACAGAGATAAAG
Source organism: Pseudomonas sp. DSP3-2-3 (assembly GCF_049898225.1). Lineage (NCBI taxonomy): Bacteria > Pseudomonadati > Pseudomonadota > Gammaproteobacteria > Pseudomonadales > Pseudomonadaceae > Pseudomonas > Pseudomonas sp. DSP3-2-3. The sequence goes on from NZ_JAFCXH010000002.1 coordinate 86,595, forward strand.
GCTGCGAAAGGCGGTCTTTATCTATTTGTAACTTATAACCGTTATAGGGGATTTGGCTCCGTCTTCAGCTCGCTTTTAGCGGGAGTGGTGTGTGACAGGCAAAACTTGCAGGTGTTGCCTCCTTAAGCTGGGCTTCCAGTATCTCCTAGGTACTCGATATTGATCCAGTTGTCATAACTGTTTCCAAAGGTTTTAAATAAGGTCGAGATTTTTTCTTGGGCATGGGCGATATTGGTCGCAGGATGGTTTACGAATCGATAACCTCCAATGAGGCGGATAATAAAAAATTGTAAGGTGTCGGATATCAAGCGCGCTAAATGCACCGAGTGAACGGCTGCTTTTCTTTCAGTACTTCGTGCATCTCGATCCATAGGAATAGATATACCCTGATAATCTGCATGCTGAATATGGCTTGCTACCGAGTAACCGTGCGCCAGGCCTATTAAGTTTTTGAGGAGAGGGTCGTCATTTCGTTGGAATTCACGTATTATTCCGGTGAATCCCCAGCGACTATCCAAAGCTCGTTGATTTTTATATTCGAACTTCGATTTTATTTTTTCTCTTTCTTCTTCTGAAACCAATCTATCAGTAAATGGTCGCCAACGCGGATCGTTTGGATTATGTAGTACTTTCAGTAGATCTCTAATTTTTTGCTCGTCTTTAAGTACTCCTGCCCAAAATTGATCATTGCTATATTCTAAATGTCTGCTTTTAAAGTAGTCCTGATGTTGAAGCATATAGCAAAATTTCAGGGAGGCTTCTGATACTGATCTTAGCGTTACCTCCGCGTCCCACAGCTGTCCATATGATGCCAGCAGTAAGGTACTTTCTGAAGAGCGCGCTGATGCTGTTAACAGCATTCCTAAAGTTTGTTGCTCCTCTTTTGTCCATTGCTCGTATAGAGCTACTGGAGTCATTAATGGTAGCAATTCCCTTAATAAAATAATGGCTTTCTCGGTCCACTCTCTATGTTCATTTATTAACGCATCACTGTACATAAAATTCCCTTTAGTAAATCTATAAAAAAGGCCGCATTACGCGGCCTTTTTCTGCGGTTCAACTGTAAACGGACGTAGAAAATCAATCCCAGCTCAAAGCCCCACCCGTCTGATACTCAATAACCCGCGTCTCAAAGAAGTTCTTCTCTTTCTTCAAGTCCATGATTTCGCTCATCCATGGGAACGGATTCGTGGTACCTGGATATTCTTCTTTCAAACCGATCTGGCTCAAACGACGGTTCGCGATGAATTTGAGGTAGTCCTCCATCATTGCGGCGTTCATGCCCAGTACGCCGCGAGGCATGGTGTCGCGGGCGTATTCGATTTCCAGTTGGGTGCCTTGCAGAATCATCTGGCTGGCTTCTTCCTTCATCTCGGCGTCCCACAGGTGTGGGTTTTCGATTTTGATCTGGTTGATCACGTCGATGCCGAAGTTCAGGTGCATGGATTCGTCGCGCAGGATGTATTGGAACTGCTCGGCGACGCCGGTCATTTTGTTGCGGCGGCCCATGGAGAGGATCTGGGTGAAGCCGCAATAGAAGAAGATACCTTCCAGGACGCAGTAGTAGGCGATCAGGTTGCGTAGCAGTTCTTTGTCGGTGTCGACGGTGCCGGTTTCGAACTTCGGATCGGAGATCGAACGGGTGTATTTTAGGCCCCAGGCGGCTTTTTTCGCGACCGATGGGATCTCGTGGTACATGTTGAAGATCTCGCCTTCATCCATGGCCAGCGATTCGATGCAGTACTGGTATGCGTGGGTGTGGATCGCTTCTTCGAAGGCCTGGCGCAGGATGTACTGGCGGCACTCCGGGTTGGTGATCAGGCGGTACACGGCCAGCACGAGGTTGTTGGCAACCAGGGAGTCGGCGGTGGAGAAGAAGCCCAGGTTGCGCATGACGATGCGGCGCTCGTCGTCGGTCAGGCCTTCCGGGTCTTTCCAGAGCGCGATGTCGGCGGTCATGTTGACTTCTTGCGGCATCCAGTGGTTTGCGCAACCGTCCAGATACTTCTGCCAGGCCCAGTCGTACTTGAAGGGCACGAGCTGGTTAAGGTCAGCGCGGCAGTTGATCATCATTTTTTCGTCAACGGCAACGCGAGCGCTGGCGCCTTCGAGTTCGGCCAGGCCTTCAGCGACGTCCAGTGCGTCCAGCGCTTTTTTCGCGCGGATCAGGGCAGGGGAGTCTTTGTCGGTGATGTTGCGTGCTTCGGTCGCCGCAGCGCCACCGGCGCTGTCGAGGCGGTCCATGTTGGCTTCGTTGGCGTGACCGGCGTTGGTCGCTTTGGCGACTACTTCGCCGTCTTCTTTATCGAATTCGTCCCAGCTCAGCATGGTGGAAGCTCCTGAATTTTAAAGGATGTAGTGCCTGCGTCGTGTTGATGACGCTGGCAACGAAATTTTTGAGTATTCACTCGGGTCTCGTGATTGGCCGGTTTATTAAGCAGGCGGTCGCTCACTGGATTTGCTGCCGCGGCGGCGGTGCCTCACAGGCGAGCAAAACGGGTAGAGGATGCTTTCAGGTAAGACGATATTGCTGTGGCAATTGGTCATTTGGGTACCCTGGAGCGAGCGCGGGATTATACAGATTTTGCCCGGCACTTGTTCATCCGTGACTGAGTTTTGGTAGGCGACTTTCGCTTTTTCTTTTGCGTTTGCGCATTCATTCCCAATTACAGGGAAATGAGCGAAAAACGAAGCGGAATCCCTTATGTGGTGTTTTTTTACATTTCGAAACGCAGCATATAGTGTGAGCCATTCGACGGCAATCGCTGTTGCGTACGTTTCCGGATAAGAATTCCTGGCTTGATTAAGGTCAATATTCCGAGAGGCCGGGGATAAAGGGCTTCGCAGGGGATGGGAGGTTTTTGCGCAAGGATTCAGCCGAGGATTCCACCTTCAAAAACGACGGACGGTTTTCGCCGTATTTCAGATCGATGATGAAAGTTAACTACTGATTGGTTGTCCAACACACCGCTCAAACACACCCGTCAGCGCTTTGTAATCGCAAACCACCGCATCAATATTGGCTTGGAGCCACACCTGCGCATCCACTGCCCACCAGCTGATTTCGTATCCCGCATTGACGATGATGTGTTCGAACAGGATGCGTTGTGCTCGGCCGTTGCCTTCTCTGAAAGGATGTACAACATTCAAGTCACCAAACAACTCTGCGCTTGCAGCGACAAGGGCTGAGCGATCGAGCCCTTGGAACCAGTTAGCTTGGGCAAGATGAGTGAATAGCTTTTTGGCTTCGGGTTCGATGCGGCTGGTTGTGCAGAAGTGGGTTGAGTCTTTGGATATGTCGACAGTGCGCAGCTCTCCGGCCCATTCGTAGAGATCGGCAAACAATCTGCGATGCACGGATTGCAGGTAAGAAAGGTCGTAGGGAGGTGGTGCAAATTCGATGGCATCCGCAGCGACTTCAGAAAGGGCACGCTCGGCTTCTGACAACGTTTGATCATCAGTCAGATCAAGAAGATTTCGCAGGACCGAAGTGTCGAGATAGCAATAAGGGTCCTGACCGACGCCGTACTTGTCGAGCATCAGCTCTGCTTGTTGCGATAGGTTTTAAGCAGTTCCTCACGGGACGCGAGTGTGCGTTCAGCGTCTAGTGGCGTTGTATCAAAGCCTTCCAGGCGCAGGCTTGCTGCGTAGTTTGATCTGCGTGTTTTAGCGCAATAGGCTTTTTTTGCGGCGAGGGAGGGGGTGGGCATAGTGGCGACCTCCAGGTTCGAAAGAAGCTCAGTGTAGCGGAAAGGGTGGTGGGGCGGTAATAGGCCGGGAGGGTTTGATGCTCCCGGTTTTTGCGTATACCAACAGTTATAGCGTGCGGACCCTATTCGCGGGCAAGCCTCGCTCCAACGGGGCGGGGTTGAAGCTCGCTCCCACGGGAGAGTGGGAGCGGGCTGGGCTTTGCCTTACTGGCAAAAGCTTTATATATAGAAACGTATACATAGATTTCGCGTCGTACACATAAGGGGTTCGCCAGTTTTTTTGTCAAACAAGTCGCAAAAAAACGTATACATTTGCAGGATTTAGCCCGCTTTTCGTGCCGGAAGTATACGCTAATAAAACGAGATTACGACCCCGGAAATTTTCATTCCGTGGTCATTCTTGCATGCGAAAGCCACCTCATTTGACCGTTCGTCGATCCCGGTTAGAACGCTACCGAATCTCTTTTGGCATGGCGTATGGCAGGGGACGGTCAAGGTCATCCAGGGTGAGGCCTCCCCGAATCGCGTTGTGGCCCCACCTTACAAACTGCTCCAAGAGAGCGTTGTTCTCCCGTGTCAGGCGCTCGACCCTGCTCTCCAGCAGGTTGACGCGCTCTAGAGCCTTTTCTGTCTCGATGGCGCTACGAGATACGTTTGCACCAACGTCGTCCCTGGCGAGCTCCTTTGCGTGATCCCAAGAGGCTTTGATGCGTGGATGCCGGAGCATTGCAGCTTTGGTGTACTTGTGTCCGATCTCGACCTCTAACATTGCCAGGTAGCGATCCCAAGTCAGCTTCCCGGCCCAGCCGTCGAGCAGGCGAACGGCCTTGTCGATCCCGGAATCATTTAGCTTTGGCGCACCCATTTAGAAAAAATCCATGTCTAGTAGAAGCTTCTCATCTGCGTCTGAATCTACATCCGCACTTGCCACGGATGGCGCAGGCGAAGGGACGTCTTGGTTAACAATCCTGACAGCCTGAGCCAAGCCGGCTTTCGATTGCGAATTCTCTGGAGGAGGTAGTGTGATGAATGCTCCATCTGATATGGCTGGATCATTCAGCTTGTTGAGAACAAGCCGCCAGCGTTCGAGCTTCGGAGTGTGCAGATTAAGCCAGCGGGAGGCCCCTGGCTCACCTCGTTCATGAGCGCTCGTTGCATCCCTTACGGCTTTTTCATGCAGCTTAAACTGGAACTCAGCTTCGTCATGATGGCGTTTGTCGCCCTTCGTAAAGGTGTGCTCTCCACAGTTTACGCAGTCCTTGTCCTTCGGGCAGGGAGTGAGTGCATGGTCATGACGGCAAATGCCATAGCGGGTGCGGTGCGTCGCTCCTAACTCAATCTTAAGAGCCTGATCTCGGGTGAGCCCGTGAGCAATGGCTATCGAGTTCACTTTGGCTTCGAGATGGCCCTCAACAACAAGTGGGCGCTCGTTGGCTCCTAGCTTCAGATAAGCCTCGATGAAGGCCTCCTGAGGTAAGTGGTCGTACCATTCGTTCTGTTTGACGCTCTTGCGCCCAGACCAAAATGCGATGAGTGACTCACTCAGGTGTTTGCTCTGGGCCAATGTATTCAGCAAGTGACGAAAATCGTGTGTGGTGATCGCGATGGGACTGCCATCTGAGTTCATCTTGCCGTTTCGACTGAAAATCGTAACCCCACCGGGATTGGCCCCTAGCTGGTTATTGAATTGATTCGTCGATAGGGGTGAAGGTACATGGAGCAAAGGCTCTGCATTGGGGCGGAAGATGTTTTCAGGGAGCACCCATAGCGCCTCGTGCCACTTCAGACCGGTATGGCCATCAAGAATCGGGAACACAGCCGGGAGCTTCGCCAATACGAACTTTTCAAACGATTCAAATTCGTAAAGTGCAACCCAGTGCGCCATCTGCGACTCAGCACCCATGCGTGACTTGTCTGTAGTGCGATCCGCACGTTTTACCAGTGAATACCGATCAGCGTGGAAGCCCTTGATCGGGGTGGTCTTGCCAATGATGGTGGCGGCTTCAAAGAGTGTTATCGGCTGGTGACGCAGGTGCTCCGTCCCAGCCGGGAGATAGAGTTTTCCTGGGTTCTCGGCATACCAGGCCGCAGCTTTTCTAGCAGGCGCACCTAGATCTATCAGGTAGTTGACTGTCTTTTCTACGACTGCCTCGAACTCATCGGAAGCTGCGAATTTCGTCATTGCTCCCGCCCCTTTGGCAGGCGACCAGGCGATGCCCATGATGGGGCCTTCTTTGGTGTCTGCTGATCGGATGCAATCTACTGGAAGACTCAGTATTTCAGACGACCTGCTTGGGGCATACATCGCCAGAGAGACGAAAGCGGTTGTCAGCTTGTCCGACACATGGCTACTGGTGTGATGAATCTCCGCCAATGCCAATATGGATTCGAGAGACGGGAGTCTGGCGACCGCTTTTTCAGATTCTTTTGTCGCAACCCTGTCATTCCTTACAGGTGCTTTGTAACCAATTGGACTCTTCCACTCCAAAAGATTTGGGGTGAGGCGAGCGGGATTAACTACTTCAGTAACAATCCGTTCGAGAACCCTAGCTGTCGCCCAAGGATCTTTAAATCTTGTTTTCAACAAGTCAGCAGCCTTGTCGAGCACTATTGGGGTAAGTTGTGTGATGCATGGTCTGCACTTGGAATCAAGCAGCGCTTGCTCAATCGCCTGAAGCGCATACAAATGCCTGTTGAATTCGGCCAGACGTAGGCGACGCATAACTTCACTGAATGTAGACTTGGCGAATGGTAGAAAATCAATTTCAAATGGAATTTCAACGGTCGATTTATTACGGGATTCGTCCCGTAGAGATTTGAAGTGTGCGATTTTCTTCGTTTTGCCTTGGGCTCTTCCGATAATAAAGGTAGAGATATCCCAGCTGTTATCTTCCCAAGTTACGTTGGTGAAAGGAAAGTTGGTCTTGGCGTTTGAGATGAATGAATCGAGGTTTTCCTGAGCGCTCAGCTCATCTCTACCAATGAAATGTACGATGTCGCCCATTTAAATTGCTTCTTCCGATGTGTCGCGGATGGTAATGATCTGTTGAATAGCCGACATTGCACTGTGATTGATCTGGCGGATCCTCGGCTCTGTTTCGAGTTCCTGATCCTCCACTAGAGAAGCCATTAAAATCTCCCACGGCGCGCTCAGCAAAGGCTCGAAATGAGAACATCCCGCCAGACACGCAACTGGGGCGTTCTGGTGGCATTCAGCGCGAGTGCCACACGCACCCACGGGCATGCCCATGAGCCTCATGAAATCGCTGATAACGGCATCAGGGTCGCCGGCCCTGGTGGCCTCATGAAGACCGGAGATAGCTGTCCCCTGGAATGCCCTCGCGAAGTAGCCCATCTCCTTGCCCAGAGCCTCTCGGATGGGCTTCTGGAGCTCTGGCATGGATGCTCTGTAGTATTGAATACAGGAGGTGCTTCGATGCGTGAGCAGGCGAGCCACCTCATAATCCGATGCGCCTTGCGCCAGAGCTCTGGTAGCTAGGGTGTACCTGAAGCGGTAAGGCGTTATTGGTATCTTTCCTCCCAGTCTTTCGGAATATGTATCAAGGTTCTCGAACGCAGACATCACCCTTAGGGAGAGCTCACGAGTTGAGTTGGCCGCAAACAAATGATCGTCATCTGAGATTTCAAGCACTCCGGGGGTGTTGAGATAGTTGATCAGGCACTCCGCTAGGACGGTCGGTGCGCGCCGAATCCAATACTCATCTGCGACTGTCAACTCTGCCTTTGCAAGCGGGATTTTCAGGGTTACCTCAAAGCCTGCATGATCATGGATAGTCACATGTTTTTTTCGAATACGCCTTGCTTGAACTGGGCGCACACCCGTTCCAATAAAGAACCAACATAATGTGTACGTATCTTGATCAATCGTTCCTAGCGAAAATGACTTGTTTAACGCCGCATTTACATTATGGATTTCTTGCTCGGTAAGAGCGCCTTTCTCTGGGTCGTTGGTAATAAGGCTGAAGTACGCGCCTTTAGATTTCTCTTCCCAACCATGGGTGTTCTCAAGAAAGTCCAAGACTTCGCCGGTTAATACTGATGAGCCCATATCCTTCACCCGACGCAAGAGTGGGACGATAAAAGGCCTGTAGCTGGCTGGAATTTCAGACAGCTCATTTATTTCGGGGATTCCGATGAGACTTTTCCCCTCCATAGTGGGAAGGCTCAGCCATTTCTCCATTGCGTAACAGACCGCAGAGTTATAACGAAGGCTATGCGTCGACAGTGTGGTCGCTAGGCAGGAAAAAATGCTTCGATGAAATGCATTATCAGTATCAAAGGCATTGAAAACCATCGGTGTGGCGTTGCCGTCCCTATCGTTCAATTTCAGCGGGACGCCTATTTTCACTTTTACGATACGCCCATCAAGCAGCACAATTTCTCTAGCCAACCTCTGGCTGATCGAGTCATCTTGGCTCTGTGAGTTCCTGAGATGAGAATCATTCATCATCTTGCCCTCTCAGTTCATTAGCCAGATCTTCAGCGATTTTGTCCGCCTTTTCCCTGATATGTCGACGAGCATACCGCTCCTCCATCTGTGACTTTTTCGACCACCCATTGAGGCGGTTTCTTACCTGCTTCTCTTCTTCTGGCTTCATCCGTTTCTCTGGAGGCAGGGCATCAATTTTCCTGCTAAGACGGTCATTCCATGTCCTGCGAAGCGCGTGAGGGGCAATACTCGCAGGCAGATTTTGCTTACGACGAAGCTCCCTGAACGCAAGGTTTATGGCCTCCACGGACAAGTGGTCGCCTTTGCTGGTTGTGAAAAGGTAGCCATGTCTTCTTGCGTTGAGGGGAATCTTGACCCAATGCTTCATAACGAAGTCATGAAAGTCGTTTGAGGTTTGCTCAGATATGGGCAACGTCCGCGCAACGGTCTTCGATACTCGGGCGCGTACACGGCGTGCCGCATGGTCGATGTCTTCGACGCGTATGTATCGAAGTTCACTGCGCCTGATAGCAGTCTCACTGAAAATCCGGTACATCAAGTGATTTCGATACTGATGGAAATCAGATTGAAACGGGTTGGTGTCTGATCCTGGCTCAAACGCGGCGTCTAAGGCATCCATTACCTCCTCAGAAAGACCCTCTGGAGCATCACCTTCCCCAGAAGCCTTCGCCCTAGGCTCTTGAGCTCGCAAGGCGGTTATGGCCCGTTCTCGCGCTTCGGCGAGGTCTTTACGAGGCTTTTCTGATGCCTTTGGGCTGATGCGCTCATGATTGAATTCAAGAAAGTTCGCCACCGTCCGAATGCGGTAGCCACCTTCCGTTGCGGATAACATTGTTCTATTTACGCTCGGAGCACCTGCACTACGCACCTGCTCTAATCGCACGATCTTGCGAGGTCGAGTAGCCAGCGACTCCCTAACGATCTCGTCTTGGGCACCGCGATCAAGACGAAGGAAGAACGCCAGGTCTTCGCACTGCTCAATCGATAAAAACGCCTCTGATCGAAGGATTTGATCGAAATCGAGTTTCCGGGAAATTGCCCACAGGTAGGCCATCCCTAATGAACGAAGGACTTTCTCAATGGTGGTAACGGCAAGACCCACATCTCTAAATCTGAGGGTTACATAGACATTGGGAAGGAAGGGAGGACGACCTTCCTGATCAACGAGCACAGCCATAGGCAGGTCGTCTGACGCAGTGAAGGATCTGATGGAGTAACTGACCAATGTATACGCTTCCGACCTGTGAGCTAGATAGGGCGGCGAGTATAGGGAGGGGTATACGACAAGTAAACCCTCCAACCCCTTGTATTTATTAGGGTTAGAGGGTGTTACTCTTTATAAAGTATACGTTCTAAAACATATACAGGTTACTGGCAAGCCTCGCAATCCGGCTCATCGATGGCGCAGGCCTTAGGCACTGGCGCTGGACCGGCCGGGGCGGCTTCGGTTGGGCGGGGGGCGCTGAGTGCGGAGTCGTCCGGGCCCAGGCCACCGCTCGATACTGCGTTGAGCTTGCCGGTGTTGACGGTGGATTTCTCGGTGCTGGTCGCGGCCAGGGCACGGAGGTAGTAAGTGGTTTTCAGACCACGGTACCAGGCCATCCGGTAGGTCACGTCCAGCTTCTTGCCCGATGCGCCAGCGATGTACAGGTTCAGCGACTGAGCCTGGTCGATCCACTTCTGACGACGGCTTGCCGCGTCGACGATCCACTTGGTGTCCACTTCGAAGGCAGTCGCGTAAAGCTCTTTGAGCTCCTGCGGGATGCGTTCGATTTGCTGTACGGAACCGTCGTAGTACTTCAGGTCGTTGATCATGACCGAGTCCCACAGGTCGCGGGCTTTGAGGTCGCGGACCAGGTACGGGTTGATCACGGTGAACTCGCCGGAGAGGTTCGATTTCACGTACAGGTTCTGGTAGGTCGGTTCGATCGACTGCGATACGCCAGTGATGTTGGCGATGGTCGCGGTCGGTGCGATGGCCATGATGTTGGAGTTACGAATACCTTTCTGCACACGGGCACGTACTGGCGCCCAGTCCAGGGTTTCGTTCAGGTCAACGTCGATGTACTTCTGGCCACGCTGTTCGATCAGGATCTGTTGCGAATCCAGCGGCAGGATGCCTTTGGACCACAGCGAACCCTGGAACGTCTCGTAAGCGCCGCGCTCGTCGGCCAGATCGCAGGAAGCCTGGATCGCGTAGTAGCTGACGGCTTCCATGGAACGGTCGGCGAATTCCACAGCGGCATCGGAGCCGTAAGGAATGTGTTGCAGGTACAAAGCGTCCTGGAAGCCCATGATGCCCAGGCCAACCGGACGGTGGCGCAGGTTGGAGTTCTTGGCTTGCGGCACCGAGTAGTAGTTGATGTCGATTACGTTATCGAGCATGCGCACGGCAACGTCGATGGTGCGCTTGAGCTTGTCGGTGTCCAGCTTGCCGTCGACGATATGGTTCGGCAGATTGATCGAGCCCAGGTTGCAGACTGCAATCTCGTCCTTGTTGGTGTTCAGGGTGATCTCGGTGCACAGGTTCGAGCTGTGGACCACGCCCACGTGCTGCTGCGGGCTGCGCAGGTTGCACGGGTCTTTGAAGGTCAACCATGGGTGGCCGGTTTCGAACAGCATCGAGAGCATCTTGCGCCACAGATCCTTGGCCTGGATGGTCTTGAACAGTTTCACTTTGCCAGGGTATTCGGTCAGCGCTTCGTAGTACTCGTAGCGCTCCTGGAATGCCTTGCCGGTCAGGTCGTGCAGATCCGGCACTTCCGATGGCGAGAACAGGGTCCACGGGCCGTCATCGAAGACGCGCTTCATGAACAGGTCAGGGATCCAGTTGGCGGTGTTCATGTCGTGGGTACGACGACGATCATCACCGGTGTTCTTGCGCAGCTCGATGAACTCTTCGATGTCCATGTGCCAGGTTTCCAGGTACGCACAGACAGCGCCTTTGCGCTTGCCGCCCTGGTTGACTGCTACCGCGGTGTCGTTGACGACTTTCAGGAACGGCACGACGCCCTGGGATTTGCCGTTGGTGCCCTTGATGTAAGAGCCCAGCGCGCGAACCGGTGTCCAGTCATTGCCCAGGCCGCCTGCAAATTTGGACAGCATGGCGTTGTCGTGGATCGCGTGATAGATGCCCGACAGGTCATCCGGCACGGTGGTCAGGTAGCAGCTGGACAACTGCGGACGCAGGGTGCCGGCGTTGAACAGGGTTGGCGTCGAGGACATGTAGTCGAAGGACGACAACAGGTTGTAGAACTCGATGGCGCGATCTTCCCTGGCGTTCTCTTCGATCGCCAGGCCCATGGCCACACGCATGAAGAAGATCTGCGGCAGCTCGAAACGCACGCCATCCTTGTGGATGAAGTAACGGTCGTACAGGGTTTGCAAGCCCAGGTACGTGAACTGCTGATCGCGCTCGTGGTTGATCGCCTTGCCCAGTTTTTCCAGGTCGAAGCTGGCCAGGATCGGGTTGAGCAATTCGTACTTGATGCCTTTGGCGATGTACGAAGGCAGGGCCTTGGCGTACAGGTCGACCATTTCGTGGTGCGTCGCGCTTTCGGCGACTTCCAGGAAGGTCAGGCCTTCGGCTCGCAGGGTGTCCATCAGCAGGCGGGCGGTGACGAACGAGTAGTTCGGCTCACGCTCGACCAGGGTACGCGCGGTCATCACCAGTGCGGTGTTGACGTCTTTGAGCGCCACGCCGTCGTACAGGTTTTTCAGGGTTTCGCTCTGGATCAGGTTCGCATCGACTTCTTCCAGCCCTTCGCAGGCTTCAGTGACGATGGTGTTCAGGCGACCCATGTCCAGCGGCGCCATGCTGCCGTCGGCGCGGGTGATGCGGATCGACGGATGCGCCTGGACCGGTGCTTCGCTGGTGCGGACGGCACGTTCCTTGGCGCGGGAATCACGGTAGATCACGTAGTCGCGGGCGACTTTTTGTTCGCCGGCGCGCATCAGGGCCAGTTCGACCTGATCCTGGATTTCTTCGATGTGGATGGTGCCGCCCGAAGGCATGCGACGCTTGAAGGTAGCGCTGACCTGTTCGGTCAGGCGCGCAACGGTGTCGTGGATACGCGAAGACGCAGCGGCGGTACCGCCCTCAACTGCGAGAAACGCTTTGGTGATGGCGACGGTGATTTTGTCATCCGTGTACGGGACGACGGTGCCGTTACGCTTGATCACGCGCAGCTGGCCGGGAGCGGTCGCGGACAGGTCCTGTTGCGATTGGCCTGACTGCGGCGCCTGGTTCGGCGAGTTCTCGCGAGTTGTGTCTGTTTGCATGGGTGTCTCCACGTTCTTTAAGTTTGTTTGGGTACTGGTCTGTACCCACCGTTCCGTCTTGAAGGCATTCAGTCGACAAAGGTCGGCCGTAACGACTTCAAAATGGATAAAGGGCGGCGGATCGCGCCGTCCCGGCTTTGAAGTCAAAAAAGGTAACGAATCGTTGCTCGTTACCTCTGGAAATCTCTGGAAGAGTGCTCGTTTTATATTGCAACAAATGTACTGATCTGCCGTAGTCAACGGGACGTGCAGCTCAGGCTTTGGCAGGAGGAGCTTTGGCCATTAATTGGGCCTTTGGTTCACCTGACAAAGCTTGAGAAAAATGCTTGAAATTCCCGTTCTACTTGTGTTGGGTTTTTATCGCAAAACCCTATATGTAGGGTTTTTTTCGCGCCGGGCTACAAGATAATGCGTTTTGGACATCAATTGCAACGCATCATCTGTGGATAAAGCTGTGTGTAAATCCTGTATGAAATGCCCAAACTGCGTGTAGGCCGCAGAACTACTGGACCTGACCGTTTGTCATGCTTGTTTACGTTTTTTTACGGGTGCCGAGGGTTTTTTGCGGGCGCGAACCCTATCACAAAAAATGCATCTCGCAAGGCCGATCTGGCATGTGGTGTGCTTGGTGCGGGCGGTTGCTACACTCGCTGCCGATGGCGCTCCGGTTTGACCCATTTCGGCTGGCAAAGCTCATTAATAAGAACAACAGTTCAAGAGGCCCACTGTGGAGCGAGAAGCCTGGCACGTATTGATTGTCGAGGATGACCGGCGTCTGGCCGAGCTGACCCGCGACTACCTTGAGAACAACGGTCTGCGCGTCAGCATCGAAGGCGATGGCGCCCTGGCGGCTGCGCGGATCCTTGCGGAACAGCCTGATCTGGTGATTCTGGACCTGATGCTGCCGGGTGAAGATGGCCTGAGTATTTGCCACAAGGTGCGCGACCGCTTCGAAGGGCCGATCCTGATGCTCACGGCGCGTACTGACGATTCCGATCAAATCCAGGGGCTGGACACCGGCGCGGACGATTTTGTCTGCAAGCCGGTGCACCCACGGGTGTTACTGGCGCGGATTCATGCGCTGTTGCGGCGCAGCGAACCACCGCAGGCGCCAGCGGGCGAGTTGCGGCGGTTGGAGTTCGGTCCGCTGGTGGTCGACAACGCCTTGCGCGAAGCCTGGTTGCAGGGCAGCAGCATCGAGCTGACCAGCGCTGAGTTCGATCTGCTTTGGTTACTGGTGGCCAATGCCGGGCGGATTCTGTCCCGGGAAGAAATCTTCACTGCGCTGCGCGGTTTCGGTTACGACGGCCAGGACCGCTCGATAGACGTCCGCATCTCGCGCATTCGCCCCAGAATCGGTGACGATCCAGACCATCCACGCCTGATCAAGACCGTGCGCAGTAAAGGTTATCTATTCGTGCCGGAAGCGGCGCAGGCGATGCCGCATGCTAAAGAGTAAACCCCCACTTTGTGGGAGCAAGCTTGCTTGCGAAAGCGATGTGTCAGGCGCTGAAGGTGGTTTGGACGTATTGGTCGCTTCGCGAGCAAGCTCGCTCCCACAGAAAATCAAATTCCTATGAACTCAATCTTCCTGCGCATCTACGGCGGCATGCTGGGCGTGTTGGTTCTGGTCGCATTGCTGGGCGTGTTGAGCCTCCATCTGCTCAATCAGGTGCGCACCGAGCAGTACCGCGATCAACTGGCCCACGGCACCTTTGCGTTGATGGCTGACAATCTGCAACTGATGGATGCTATCGAACGTCATCGTGCCCTCGCGGTGTGGGAGCGATTGCTCGGCATACCGCTGAGCCTGCAAACCGCCGAGCAGGCGCAGGTCAGCGGCGGCACGCGCAATCGCCTGCAACGCGGACAAGTAGTGGTGGAACAGACTGGCCCGCACGCCGCCAAGGTTTACCGGCAGATCAGCAACAGCGAACCGTTGCTGCTGACCGGCGAAGTGCAGCAGATCACCGAGCAATTGGCGCGGGCGACGATTTTCCTGTTGATTGATGAACTGGTGCGTTTCCCGGTCGCCGAGCAGCCGGCGCGTCTTGAAGCGTTGCGCCTGAGCAAGGGCTTTGGTTTTGATCTGCAACTGATCCCGCTGGACAAGGCTGACGTGGACGATGATCAGCGTCGCCGGGTTTACGAGGGCGATACGGTCATGGCTCTGGGCAAGGGCGGTGATTCGATCCGGGTGTTTGCTGGCATCGTCGACACGCCCTGGGTGCTGGAAATCGGCCCGCTGTATCAGATGAGCCCCTATCCGCCCGAGTTGCTGGTGTTGATCGCTTTTCTTGGACTGTGTCTGATCGGTCTGGTGGTGTATCTGCTGGTGCGGCGCCTTGAGCGGCGCCTGCTGGAGCTGGAAGCCGCCGCCACGTTGATCGCCCAGGGCAGCCTGGACACCCGAGTGCCGGACTCCGGCGCGGATTCGGTCGGTCGCCTGGCGGTGGCGTTCAACGGCATGGCCGAGCACTTGCAGCGTTCCCTGACCATTCAGCGCGAACTGGTGCGCGCCGTGTCCCATGAGCTGCGCACGCCCGTGGCGCGCCTGCGCTTCGGGCTGGAAATGATCAGCGACGCCACGACGCCCGAAACCCGGCATAAATACATGGTCGGCATGGACAGCGATATTCAGGACCTGGACAAGCTGGTTGATGAAATGCTGACCTATGCGCGCCTGGAGCAGGGCGCGCCGACCCTGAATTTCCAGAGCATTGATTTGCAGCGTTTGCTGGATCAGGTGATCGCCGAGCTGGCGCCATTGCGCGCCGATGTACGCGTGTCGCGTGGCGATTGTGCCGAGCTTGCCGAGGGCGAGACCGCCTGGGTTGAGGCTGAACCGCGTTATCTGCATCGGGCGCTGCAGAATCTGGTGAGCAATGCGATGCGGCATGCTGAATCCGAGGTGCGGATCAGCTTCGAACTGTCGCCGGATCGTTGCCGCATCGATATTGAAGACGACGGACCGGGCATTCCCGAAAGCGCCTGGGAGCGAATTTTCACCCCCTTCATGCGCCTCGACGACAGCCGCACCCGCGCGTCGGGCGGCCATGGTCTGGGGTTGTCGATTGTGCGGCGGATCATCCACTGGCACGGCGGTCGAGCCTTGATCGGCCGCAGCTCCCGCCTGGGCGGCGCCTGTTTCAGCCTGGCCTGGCCACGCACGCAGGAGCCGCAATGAAGTTCGAGCGTGTGCCGGAGTTACTCTCAGTCGAGGTGCTGGATGCGTTGCTGTTAAAGGTCTACGGCGCAGAGTTGATGGCCACGCATTTGCCGGTGTTGGTCTCTCAATGGTCCAAGTATTACTTCATGCAGCTGATCCCGCCGGTGTTAACTGCCAGCTTGCTGGGCGACTGGCACTGGCCGTTGGCGCTTGAACAGGTGAGTCTGGCGCTTGACGGGCGCGGCCTGCCCACAGGCGTCAAGTTCGGTGCGGGCAGCGTTCGTCAGCTCGAAACCCTTGAATCTGGTGAGCGCTTTGCCGATTTGCTTGATGACAATCTGCAGCCGTTCATCGAGGCGTTAGCGGCTTACGGCGGCGTGGCGAGCAGCGTTCTGTGGGGTAATGCCGGGGATTATCTGGAAACCTGCCTTCACCAGTTGCGCCTGCGAACCGACAAGCCGTTGGCTGAAGGCTTTGCGTTGCTTGATCTCAAACAGCGACCGGATGGACGACCAAACCCGTTATTCAAGGCCGTGAGCTATATCCGCAGTCCGCCACGCCGCCAGCGTCGCAGCTGTTGCTTGAGTTATCAGGTGGAGTGGGTTGGGCGGTGTGAACATTGCCCGCTTCTGTCGTCAGGCAAACACCGAACATGTGGGACCGGATCTATCCGGGAAGACGGCATTTCTGACGACGAAATGCAGTGAATGAACCGGCCTTTTCCCGGATAAATCCGGTCCCACGGGTCCTCATTGGTCAGATGCAAATGCGGTGTTGATGAGAGCCAACTTGTTGGCGAGGCTTCAGCCCGCAATACTCACCAGACTCAACACATGCGCGTCCTGCACGCTGAATTGCCCCTCCAGCTCCTTGCCGTTGTGCCATTCGCTGGACAGGTCGGTCAGCAGGCGCAGGCGGGCGTGGCCGTCTTTGGACCATTCCAGCAGTTGCGCGTGTTCGAAATAGAAGCGCTGTTGCACGATGGGATACAGCGCCTTGAACAGCGCTTCCTTGATGGAAAACGTCAGGGTGACCCGCAACGCGATCTGCTCTGCGGGGCCGGCGGCCATCTGTGCCATTTCCTCAGGCGTGAGGATTTCCCCGGCCAGTCGCGAGGCGCGCTCAAGGCTGAGCATGTTTTCCGTATCCAGCCCCAATCCTCGCCATTGCTGTTTGTGAGCGACGATGGCTGCGGCCCAGCCGGTGCTGTGGGTGATCGACCCGCAAATATCAGCAGGCCAGACCGGCGCGCGGTCTTCACCCAGGTCGGGCGCCAATTGCCGTCCGTCCAGCCGCCGCATGGCTTCCATGGCGCATAACCGCCCGGCGAGAAACTCGGTCTGCCGCTTGGCGACCGAGCGCTGGATGCTGGCGGGCTGGGCGATCCGGCAGCGCTCAAAGTCGCCTTCCACCAGTTGCGCAGGATTGAAACGAGCGCTCACCAACACCGCGCCGTCCAGGGTTTGAGGCAATGGCCAATGATGAGTCAGCGCGGGGCAGCAGGCGGGCAGTGTCGTGGTTTGAGTCATGGGCGGCATTTTGCCGGGGGAATGAGAAATGGGGAAGGGCGGTCGGCTTCGGCCAAATTTTTAGAGGCGAAGCTAATTTCCGTTGGAGCGAGGCCTGCCCGCGAAGAGGCCAGGGAATCCAGTGCCTTCCTGGCCCTGGAAATGGTCTTCGCGAGCAAGCTCGCTCCCACAACTAACGCTCCCTGGATGTGCCGAGTCTTCTACGGCCCAAACACCCGCTTCAAAAACACCTGCATGTCCGTCCACGAACTCCGATCGGCCGCCTTGTCGTAGCCGATATCCGGGCCGCCGTGTTCGCCATGGCTGAGGCGGTCGGCGTCGGGGTTGGTGAAGCCGTGTTTGGCGCCTTCTATGCTGACGAACTTGTAGTCGGCACCGGCCTTGTCCATTTCGTTCTTGAATGCCGCGACGTTTTCCGGGGTGACCATGCTGTCCTTGGCGCCGTGCTCCACCAGCATTGGCACTTTCACGCTGCCGGGTGTGGCGGGCGTATCGGTGACCAGTGCACCGTGGAAGCTGACCACGCCAGCCAGAGCCTCACCGCGACGGGCGGCATCGAGCACGATCTTGCCGCCGAAGCAGTAGCCGATGGCGGCGACCTTGTTCGGGTTGGTCTGTGGTTGTTTTTTCAACTGCTCAAGCCCGGCATCGAAACGCTGGGCGGCGGCCTTGCTGTCTTTAAGCGCTGCCTGCATGAAGGCCAGGGCGTCCTTGGGATGCTCGGTATTCTTGCCTTCGCCGTACATATCAATGGCCATGGCGCTGTAACCCAGCGCGGCCAGTTGACGGGCGCGGTGCTTGGCGTAGTCGTTCAGCCCCCACCATTCGTGGACGACGATGATGCCAGGGCGCTGGCCTTTGACGGCGTCGTCATAAGCGTAATAGCCCACTAATTTGGTGCCGTCAGCGCTTTGATAGTCCACCTGCCGGGTCTTGATTTCCGCCTGGGCCAGGCCTGCCAGGCCCATCATCAGCAATGCAATCCAGAAACGCATGATCAGCTCCTTCTCTTATAAGTGCAGTGTCACGGGATGATGGGCAAGCCTAGTCGATTGTGCCCGCCGGCGTGGCAGCGGATGCGGTAGATAGTTATTCAGCTGACGTACAGAACCTATGAGAGGGTGTTCAGGGATGGTTCAGGGCGCCGGGATTAGTCTGAACCCGTACTCAGACAGCGCGATGCGCGAGCGGAGGTGACTATGCTGACATTCAACAAGTTTTTCCTGGCCCTGGCTTTTCTCGGCGGCAGTGCAGCTGCGCAAGCTGCCGATGGCGCGCTGGAACTGACCCCGCCGCCGGGCAAGACCAGCGAGCGCATGGACCGAACCGAGAGCGAACTGCGCCACGGGACGAGCCATGTGTGGAGCCAGGGCTTGAGCCAGCAGAATGCCAATCATCCGCACGCAAACCAGCCGTATTATTCGGTCGGTTATCAAAACCTTTCCGGCACGCATAATGGCATGCCGGTCGCACGGGAAAGCCTGTCGGGGCACTACGATGTAAGTCCGGCGCAGGTTGGCCGCACTAATCTGTTCAGGGCTGGCACAATCGGTCCGGGCGATTCGGTTCAGGTATCGACGAGTCTGACCGGCAGCCCGCAAGACTGGCTGCCGACGCAGTACCGGTTGTGATGCACATATCAGGCCTGCGGGAGATCCGGTAGGAGGGGACTTGTCCCCGATGGCAATCAATCAGGCATTGAGAAGCCGAAAATCAACGCGGTCCGAGGTGAGGTTTTTCGGGGACAAGCCCCCTCCTACCGACCCTCCCGAATTGAAATTTCATCAAATTGAGCTGGCATGCCCAGGAGAGCGTCATGAAGTTGTTGGTGGTTGAGGATGAGGCCTTGTTGCGGCATCACTTGCTGACCCGGCTGACCGAGTCCGGTCACGTGGTCGAGGCGGTGGCCAATGCTGAAGAGGCGCTTTATCAGGCCGGACAGTTCAATCACGACCTCGCGGTGATCGATCTCGGCCTGCCCGGCATGGGCGGCCTTGATCTGATTCGCCAGCTGCGCACCCAGGGCAAGGCGTTTCCGATCCTGATCCTGACCGCGCGGGGCAACTGGCAAGACAAGGTTGAAGGTCTGGCGGCCGGCGCGGACGACTACGTGGTCAAGCCGTTCCAGTTCGAAGAGCTGGAAGCACGCCTTAACGCGCTGCTGCGGCGCTCCAGCGGTTTCATTCAGGCGACGATTGTCGCCGGGCCGTTATTACTCGATCTGAACCGCAAGCAGGCGTCCATGGACGAACAGCCCTTGGCGCTGACCGCCTATGAATACCGGATTCTCGAATACCTGATGCGCCATCATCAGCAAGTGGTGCCCAAAGAACGCTTGATGGAGCAGTTGTACCCCGATGACGAAGAGCGCGATCCAAATGTGATCGAGGTGCTGGTCGGCCGCCTGCGCCGCAAGATCGAAGGCGCCAACGCCTTCAAACCTATCGAAACCGTGCGCGGGCTGGGTTACCTGTTTTCCGAGCGCTGTAAATGATTCGTTCGCTGCATCTGCGGCTGCTGATTGGTGCCGCGACCCTGGCAGTGATTTTCATGCTGTTGATGTTGCCTGCCCTGCAAGGCGCTTTCAGCCTGGCCTTGCGCGGTTCCATCGAGCAGCGTCTGGCGTCGGACGTCACGACGCTGATTTCCGCCGCGCGGGTTGAAAACGGTCGCCTGTTGATGCCTTCGGTTTTACCGGGCGAGCAATTCAACCTGCCGTCCAGCCGATTGTTGGGCTACATCTACAACCGCCAGGGCGAACTGGTCTGGCGTTCGCTGGCCACTGAAGACGAATTCATCGACTACCAGCCACGTTATGACGGCAATGGCAGCGAATTCGCCAAGATCAAAGAGCCTAACGGCGAAGAGTTCTTCGTCTATGACGTCGAGATCAAGTTGCTCGGCGGGCGCAATGCCGCGTTCAGCATCGTCGCCTTGCAACCGGTTCGCGAGTATCAGGAAACCGTGGCGGCGCTGCGGGAAAAACTCTATCTGGGCTTTGGCGCTGCGTTGTTGGTGTTGTTGGCGCTGCTCTGGATCGGCTTGACCTGGGGCTTGCGTGCGTTGCGCGGCTTGAGTCAGGAACTCGATCAGGTGGAATCCGGCGCGCGGGACAGCCTGAGTGAAAATCATCCCAGCGAACTGTTGCGGCTTACCGGTTCCCTGAACCGTCTGCTGCTCAGCGAGCGCGAACAGCGCATCCGTTATCGCGATTCCCTCGGCGATCTGGCCCACAGCCTGAAAACCCCGCTCGCGGTATTGCAGGGTGTCAGCGAAACCATGGCCAAGCGCCCGGAAGACCTGGAACAGGCGCGTATTCTGCAATCGCAGATCGAGCGCATGAGCCAGCAGATCGGTTACCAGTTGCAACGTGCCAGCCTGCGCAAGAGCGGTCTGGTGCGGCATCACGTGGCGTTGCGGCCGGTGGTTGAGAGCCTGTGCAATACGCTGGAAAAGGTTTATCGCGACAAGCAGGTCAAGGTCACGCTGGATCTGCCCGAAGAATGCGTGGTGCCCATGGAGCAGGGCGCCTTGCTGGAAATGCTCGGCAATCTGCTGGAAAACGCCTATCGCCTGTGCCTGAGTGAAGTGCGAGTCAGCCTGCGCTCCGGTGAAGATGGCGATGAGTTGTGTGTCGAAGACGACGGTCCGGGCGTACCCACAAGTCAGCGCGAACGCATTCTGCAACGGGGCGAACGTCTGGATCGCCAGAACCCCGGACAGGGCATCGGTCTGGCGGTGGTCAAGGACATCATCGAAAGCTATGGCGCGCGTCTGACCCTGGAGGATTCGCCTTTGGGTGGCGCGGCGTTCAGGATTCATTTCTGACCTTCCCACGAGCGAATTTGTGTGGGAGCGACCGGGGTGGCGATCCACCTTGCTCGCGAAGCGGTGCACCTGGGTCCACCGCTTCAGCCAACACGTTCGGCCCACAAAAAAACCTCATGAGGCGGATACCCGCCACCGTCGCCGATAATTTCCGGCTTCCAGGCGGAAAACCGCCACGCTCATGGCGGTTCACAAACCCCATTCAACAGAAAACCCCCGCAACCATTGCTTTTGCGCCGCTTTTTCGGAACTGGCACGCACCTTGCGATATGTGCGGTAGAGGTCTGCCCCGTGCAGCTCGCCAAAACAAATCCCTCCAGTTGCAGGAGGGTTAGCTCGTTAGGTGCCGCGTGCGTCAGTTGGATGATGCGACGACACTCTTGAGGACTTCAACATGACGACTCGTCAGCCCCTGTATAAATCCCTGTACTTCCAGGTGATCGTAGCAATTGTGATCGGCGTTCTGATCGGTCACTTCTATCCGGAAACCGGCAAGGCCCTCAAGCCGCTGGGCGACGGGTTCATCAAACTGATCAAAATGGTCATTGCCCCAATCATCTTCTGCACCGTGGTCAGCGGTATCGCTGGTATGCAGAACATGAAGTCGGTCGGCAAGACTGGCGGCTACGCGCTGCTGTACTTCGAAATCGTTTCGACTATCGCCTTGCTGATCGGTCTGATCGTGGTCAACGTTGTTCAGCCGGGCGCCGGCATGAACATCGATGTCACCACGCTTGATGCCTCGAAAATCGCCGCTTATGTCACAGCGGGTAAAGACCAGAGCATCGTTGGCTTCATCCTTAACGTGATTCCGAACACCATTGTCGGTGCCTTCGCCAACGGCGACATCCTGCAAGTATTGATGTTCTCGGTGATCTTCGGCTTCGCGCTGCATCGCCTGGGTGCCTACGGCAAGCCGGTCCTGGACTTCATCGATCGCTTTGCGCACGTGATGTTCAACATCATCAACATGATCATGAAGCTGGCGCCACTGGGTGCTTTCGGCGCCATGGCGTTCACCATCGGTGCCTACGGCGTGAGCTCGCTGGTGCAGTTGGGTCAGTTGATGATCTGCTTCTACATCACCTGCGTCGTGTTTGTGCTGGTCGTACTGGGCGGCATCGCTCGCGCTCACGGCTTCAGCATCATCAAGCTGATCCGCTACATCCGTGAAGAGCTGCTGATCGTGCTGGGTACTTCCTCTTCGGAATCGGCACTGCCACGCATGCTGATCAAGATGGAACGCCTGGGAGCGCAGAAGTCGGTAGTAGGTCTGGTAATCCCGACCGGTTACTCGTTCAACCTGGACGGTACTTCGATCTACCTGACCATGGCGGCCGTGTTCATCGCTCAAGCGACCAACACCCACATGGATATCACGCACCAGATCACCCTGCTGCTGGTATTGCTGCTGTCGTCCAAAGGTGCTGCTGGCGTGACCGGTAGCGGCTTTATCGTACTGGCTGCAACCCTGTCGGCGGTTGGTCACCTGCCGGTTGCCGGTCTGGCGCTGATCCTGGGTATCGACCGCTTCATGTCTGAAGCGCGCGCACTGACCAACCTGGTCGGCAACGCTGTTGCCACGCTGGTGGTTGCCAAGTGGGTCGGCGAACTCGACAACGACAAGCTGCAATCGGAGCTGATCTCTGGCGGCCGTGGCATCGACAACACCGGTCCAGTAGATGATCTGGGCGTAGCAGAGTTGGCTCCTGAGCCGCTGACTCGCCCTATCCCGACACGTAAACCGATCTAACGGCACGCGTCGCACCAAAAACCCATCTTCGGATGGGTTTTTTTATTCCTGCGATTGCTCAGCTTGATGTTCAGCAGGGCTACGCTGAACGCACCTCAGTCTTGCCAAGGAGCGTCCATGCAAGGTCCGCTGTCGTCACTCAAAGTGCTGGATTTTTCAACCCTGCTGCCGGGCCCGTTTGCTTCGCTGTTGCTGGCGGACATGGGCGCCGAAGTGCTGCGCATCGAATCGCCGACGCGGCCAGATCTGCTGCGCAACCTGCCGCCGCATGATCAAGGTACGTCCGCCAGCCACGCTTGGCTGAACCGCAACAAGCGCAGCCTGGCGCTGGACTTGAAGCAGCCCGCCGCGCTGGAGGTGATCAAGCGTCTGGTGGTGGATTACGACATCGTCCTGGAACAATTCCGCCCCGGCGTGATGGACCGGCTGGGGATCGGTTACGAAGCGCTCAAGGCGCTCAACCCGCGCATGATCTACGTCGCGATTACCGGTTATGGCCAGACCGGGCCGTATCGAGACAGGGCAGGGCATGACATCAATTACCTGGCGCTGGCCGGCGTTGCCAGTTACACCGGGCGACGTGAAAGCGGACCGCTGCCGCTGGGTATTCAGGCGGCAGACGTGGCGGGCGGTTCGCTGCATGGCGTGATTGGTCTGCTGGCCGCCGTGGTTGCCCGCCAGCAAACCGGATTGGGGCAATACGTCGATGTGAGCATGACCGACTGCGCTTTCAGCCTGAACGCCATGGCCGGCGCGGGTTATCTGACCTGTGGGGTTGAACCTGAACGGGAGAAACAGCTGCTAAACGGCGGCAGCTTCTACGACTATTACTGCAGTCGAGACGGGCGCTGGTTTGCCGTGGGCAGCCTGGAACCGGCATTCATGCAGGCATTGTGCACTGCGCTGGACAGGCCGGAGTTGGCAACGCAAGGCTTGTCTGCTTCGCCACAGGTCCAGGCCGCGCTGAAAAACGAGCTGAGAATGGAGTTCGAAAAGCGCAGCTTCGCGGAGTTGCAGGCAGGTTTCGCGCAGATCGATGCCTGTGTCGAGCCGGTGCTGAGCCTGTCCGAAGCGCTGCTGCATCCGCAATTGCAGGCGCGGGCGCTGGTCACGCAGGTGCCGAGAGAGGATGGCACTACCCAGGCGCAAATCGCCTGTCCCTTGAAGTTCTCGGACGGCCTGGCGGGACCCCGCCATATTGGCGCTGAACTGGGGGCGCACAGTGAAGAGGTGCTGGTGGAGTTGGGGTTTTCTCCCGATGAGGTGGCCGCGATGCGTGATGCCGGCGCTATTCTGTAACGTATTGATTGGTGGGAGCGAGCTTGCTCGCGAAGGCAACAGTTCAGTGTCCAGATCCTTTGTGGATGTACTGGCCTCTTCGCGAGCAAGCTCGCTCCCACTGTTTTAGGTTGTTTGCGGGGCAGAGGTGCTATTCCACCCGCGTCTCACCACTGAACACCAGTGTCTCCCGACAGCGCCGACATAAATAACGCCGGCCTTTCCTGACCAGTTGGTGACGCTGGGCCGAGAACGGGAAGTCGCTGCCAGCGCAAGGGCAGCGGTAGATGTAGCGGGTTACGCTGCGGCGCTTGATGGCGTAGGTATGGCAGCGATTGGGCGGCAGTTCGTACACGCCGCGCATGATCAGCTGCCATTCTTCGCCATGCGGCTGGATATGATCGCCAAACAGTTGATGGGCAATCAGGTGTGCGACTTCATGAGGCACGGTCTGGCGCAGGAAGTCTTCGCTGTTCTCGCGGTACAGCTGCGGATTGAAACGCAGCAGGTTTTCGTGCAAATGCGCGACGCCAGCCTTCTGGCCGCGCAGCTTGAGGCTGACTACCGGGCGTTTGAAAGGGCGTTTGAAAAATTCTTCGGCTTGTTGATAACAGACTTCGACACGGGTATTGAGTTGCTCGGCCATGCTTTCTCGATCTCCAGAGAAGCCAAGTATGACGCAAAGCCGGGGCTAGCCGAAAACCCGAGCTGCCGAATGGTTGTGGATAGACGAATAGGCCTTCTTGAATGCGCGAACTTTGTGGGAGCGAGCTTGCTCGCGAAGCGGCCTGACGCAGCGCCTCGCCAACAAGTTGGCTCCCACAATGTCCTCATTAGATCAATTGGTGTATTCGGGCCCTACACCGACTCCCCACAGCACCACGGTAAACGCCATGATCGCCACCAGCACCACTAATCCCACGGCCAGTACCGAGCTTGAGAACATGAAGCCTTCGTCAGCCGGTATGCCCATGAAAGTCGGTAGCCCGACGTACAGCAGATAAACGGTGTAGCAAATGGCCGCTGTGCCGATCAGCATGCCCAGCCACATATGCGGATAGAGCGCCGCCAGCCCGCCGATGAACAGCGGTGTCGCGGTGTAGGTTGCAAAAGCGATGCAGCGCGCCAGACTCGGCGTGGCGTCATAGGTGCGGGCCATCCAGTGAATGAAACCGCCCATTACGGCGACTCCAGCGAGCATGGCGAGGTACGACATGATCGTCATCCACAGCGCGCTTTCATGGGTGAGCATCACCGGTGCTCGATCACCAATCACCCAGCCGATCTGGGTGGTGCCGATATACGCCGAAACCGCGGGGATCGCGGCAAGGATCAGGGTGTGGGTGAGGTACATGTGGCCAATGCTTTCTTCCTCTTCGCCACGTATCTGTTGCCATTCTTGATCGGGATGCGTGAACAGTCCCCAGACGTGATGGATCATGCGTGTCACTCCTTCCGCTCGTGTATGCCGTGCCCGACAAGGGCGCCTGCGCGGGCAAAGCCCTACAGGTACAGCTCCGCAGGTAAAAGGCCACAACTTGAATGGATCAACGGATGCGACCTCTCCACGCAGTATAGAAAGCCGTGAACCCGGAAAACCGTGTTGCTTAGAGTGATTGGCAATGTCAGGCCCGCTGCTAATAGCCGATGGTTGCCGAATTGCCATTTACCTGCCATCAGTCGCTAACTGCGCGCATTCTTTATGCCTGAATTCTTTATGCGTAAAATAGCCGCCTTTCCAGCTTCCCCCTTGTCACAGCCACCGGATATCAGCGCCATGGGCACCCTTTCAGTCAATCAGAACAAACTGCAGAAACGCCTGCGCCGCCAGGCCGGTGAAGCCGTGGCCGATTACAAAATGATTGAAGAGGGCGACAAAGTGATGGTCTGCCTGTCCGGCGGCAAGGACAGCTACACATTGCTCGATGTGCTGATGCACTTTCAGAAAGTCGCCCCGGTGCGCTTCGAGATCGTCGCGGTGAACATGGACCAGAAGCAGCCCGGCTTTCCCGGGCACGTACTGCCGGCGTATCTGAAATCACTGGGCGTCGAATATCACATCGTCGAAAAGGACACCTACTCGCTGGTCAAGGAACTGATCCCGGAGGGCAAGACCACCTGTTCGCTGTGTTCACGCCTGCGTCGCGGCACGCTGTACACCTTCGCCGATGAAATCGGTGCGACCAAGATGGCTCTCGGTCATCACCGCGACGACATCGTCGAAACCTTCTTCCTCAATATGTTCTTCAACGGCACGCTCAAGGCCATGCCGCCCAAACTGCGCGCCGACGATGGCCGCAACGTGGTAATCCGCCCGCTGGCGTACTGCCATGAGAAAGACATCCAGGCCTATTCCGACTTCAAGAACTTCCCGATCATCCCGTGCAATCTTTGCGGCTCCCAGGAAAACCTCCAGCGTCAGGTGGTCAAGGACATGCTGCAGGACTGGGAACGCAAGACTCCCGGCCGCGTCGACAGCATTTTCCGCAGCCTGCAGAACGTCCAGCCCTCACAGCTGGCCGACCGCAATCTGTTCGACTTCAACAACCTGCGCATCGATGAGACGGCGGCTTCGCGGTTTGTGAGCATCGTCAATATCTAGATGCGTTGGAGATTCCATGGGCGCGTGGGAGAGGGGCCTCTCCCACAATGAAGTGGCATCACCTGGATTGTGCTGCCACGCTCCAACGACGAATTCGCCGCTCCCTTACAACCCCACCTCCGGCAACACCGGCATACTGGCCATGGCCGTAGCCATCAAGCCCTCGACGTATTGCCGATCCGCATCCGGCAGGGCCAGGCGGGGTGGGCGGGTCAGGGCGCTGCCGCGTTCCATGATGGCTTCGCAGAGCTTGATGCACTGCACCAGATCCGGACGTGCGTCCAGGTGCAGCAGCGGCATGAACCACTCATAAAGTGCCATGGCTTCGGCGAAGCGCCCGGCTTTGGCCAGACGGAACAG
Source organism: Pseudomonas sp. DSP3-2-3 (assembly GCF_049898225.1). Lineage (NCBI taxonomy): Bacteria > Pseudomonadati > Pseudomonadota > Gammaproteobacteria > Pseudomonadales > Pseudomonadaceae > Pseudomonas > Pseudomonas sp. DSP3-2-3. The sequence goes on from NZ_JAFCXH010000002.1 coordinate 113,576, forward strand.
GGTTTCGCCTTCTTTCGGGAAGGCGTTGGACATGCCCGACACCCAGCCCACCGCACCCACCGCAACGCTTTCCACCAGCACATCGTCCAGGCCTGCGAACAAGATGAAGCGATCACCGACTTCATTGCGCACGTCGATAAAGCGATTGGTGTTGCCGGAAGAGTCCTTGAAACAGACGATGGTGTCGCAGTCGGCCAGGGAAATCAGGATGTCCGGCGTGACATCGTTCTTATAAATAGGCGGATTGTTGTAGACCATCATCGGCACATCGGTGGCGGCGGCCACAGTGCGAAAGTGCGCGGCGGTTTCGAACGGCTTGGACGAATACACCAGCGCCGGCATCAGCATGATCCCGTCGGCACCGGCCTTGGCCACTTGTCTGGCAACGTCGCAGGCGTTGGTGCTGGTGAACTCGGCGATCCCGGAAATCACCGGTACACGTCCGGCAGACGCGTCTTTGGCGACTTCCACCAGACTGATTTTCTCGGCCACGCTCAGCGAGGTGTTTTCACCGACGGTGCCGCAAATCACCAACCCCGAAACGCCATCGCGGACCAGATTGGCGATGACCTTATGCGTAGCTTCCAGGTTGACGGAAAAATCGGCGTTGAATTGAGTGGTGACGGCTGGGAAAACGCCGCTCCAGGATACGTGTTGGCTCATGAGTGACTCCGTTTTGGATGAATGGTATTTCGTATACGTTTAAGATTAAGCAAATTTTGCCCGTTGGAGCGAGGCTTGCCCGCGAAGGCATTTACTCAGGCCCAACCTTGCATGAAGAACAACTGGCCCCTTCGCGAGCAAGCTCGCTCCCACGGTGATCAATTCAAAGCTGCAACCCCACCGGCCAGGTATCCGACAACTGATAGCCCTCAGGCCATGGGTCGCTCGGATCAAGCAAATGTTGATGGGTGCCGGTGATCCACGCCCGGCCTGACAGCGCCGGGACAATGGCTGTGCGTCCGGCAACCTCGGTCAGGCTGTCGATGCGGCAGTTGAATTGCGAACCGATGATCGAACGCCCGACAAAGCGTTCGCCCACCGCCAGTTGGCCTTTGGCATGCAAGACTGCCATGCGCGCCGAACAGCCGGTGCCGCAGGGCGATCGATCAATCTTGCCGGGGCGGATCACCACGGCATTGGCGGCGGTGGCGATGCCGTGTTCGTAGTGCAGCGGGGCGGCGATCTGGCAGAAGGAAATGTGTTTCCAGTCCGGATTCAGCGGGTGTTCGAAGCCTAATTGCTCGTTGGCGGCGAGGGTGATTTTCAGGCCGGTTTCCACCAGATCTTTTGCCTCGTCGGCGGTCAGGGCAAAGCCCAGTTTGATGGAGTCGACAATCGCGAAACTGTCGCCTCCATAGGCTGTGTCAACCTGGACCGAGCCGATCCCTGGCACTTCGATCCAGGCACCCAGCTGGTCGGCGAACGACGGCAGGTTGCGCACTTCGACGCTCTGCACTTTGCCGTCCTTGCACTGCGCCACGGCCTCGATCAAGCCACCGGGCGCTTCCAGTATCAGCCGGGTTTCCGGCTCGGTCATCGGCAAAATGCCGGTGTCCAGCAGCACCGTGGCGACGCACAGCGAGTTGGAGCCGGACATCGGCGGCACGTCGGCGGGTTCCATGATGATCCAGCCCATCTGCGCCTTGGGATTCTTCGGCGGCACCAGCAGATTCACATGGCGGAACACGCCGCCGCGCGGTTCGTTGAGCATGAAGTTGCGCAACACATTGTCACGTTCGATCCAGCGCGATTGCTCCCAGATCGTCTCGCCGGGCGGGGGCGCGACGCCGCCGACGATCACATCGCCGACTTCACCCTCGGCGTGACAGCTGACCACATGAATGACTTTCGATGAACGCATCAGTCGGGCCTCCTGCTAGTTGATGGACTTGAGGAAATCAGCGGTTTCCGGCCGCTGTGGGTTACCGATGACCTGATCCGGGGTGCCGATTTCATGCACCAGGCCGTTGCGGAAAAACGCCACGCGATCTGACACGTCCCGGGCAAAGCGGATTTCGTGGGTCACCAGAATCATGGTCATGCCGTCTTCGGCGAGCATGCGCATGGTGTCCAGCACTTCGCCCACCAGTTGCGGATCGAGGGCCGAAGTGGCTTCGTCGAACAGCATGTAATCCGGCGACATGGCCAGCGCGCGGGCGATTGCCATGCGCTGTTGCTGGCCACCGGACAGCTTGCCGGGGAACACTTTGAGCTTGTCCGCCAGCCCGACGTGGGTCAGCTGGCGGACCGCCAGTTCCTCGGCTTCGGCCTTGCTTTTGCCCAGTACGGTACGCGGCGCCAGCATCACGTTTTCCATCACGGTGAGGTGCGGGAACGCGTTCCATTGCTGGAAGACGATGCCGATTTTCTGCCGCAACTTATTGATGTCGGTGGACTTGGCGTGTACTTCGGTGCCATCCACGCGAATGCTGCCGCTCTTGATCGACTCCAGGCCGTTGATGCACATCAGCAATGTGGATTTGCCCGAGCCCGAGCCGCCGATGATCGACACCACTTCGCCCTTGTTGACGGTCAGGCTCACGCCCTTGATGACTTCAAGTTCGCCGAACGATTTGTGTACGTTGTCGATCTCAATCATTTTCCTGCCACCTTGCTTCCAGTCGGGTGCCGAGGCGGGCAACCACCAGGCTCATGACGTAATAAATCGCGCCGGCGATGCACAACACCAGCAACGGTTCCTGAATCCGGGTAACGATGGTTTGCGAAGCGCGCAGCAACTCGACAATGCCGATCCACATCACCAGCGACGTGTCTTTCATGACGCCCAGCAGCAGGTTGACCCAGCCGGGAAATGCCACGCGTGTCGCCATGGGCAGAACGATCTGACGCAAGTCCTGCCAGTAGGTCAAACCCAACGAGCGGCTGGCGCGGCGCACGCTCATCGGCACCGACAACACGCCGCTACGCACGACCTCGGTGCAATACGCGGTGACATACAAACCGAGCACCACGCAGGCCACGGCAAAGGCTGACCAGTTCAAGCCGACGATACTTTTCAGGGCATTGAACAACACGAATTGAATCAGCAACGGCACGCTGCGAAACACGTCCAGCAGCCACGCCAGCGGGATTGTCGAGCGAGGCAGCAGGGCGCGCAGAAACCCGCAGATGACCCCGGCGAGGGTGCCGATGGCCATCGCCGCGAGGGTCAGCAAGATCGTCACTTTCGCGCCATCCAGCAGGAACAGCATGTCGTTCCAGGTAAAGCTGCTATTGAACATGTCCATCCCTCCTCATAACGCTCTTAATAACGAAACAGGCGCCAGGACAGCAGCCGTGCGATGAACACGATGGCCTTGGCGATCAGGTAATAGAGCACCGCCGCGATGGCGAAGAATTCGAAGGTGCGGAACGTCATCACGTTGTAATTCTGGGTGACGCCGGTCAGGTCGTCGTTGAGCCCGACGATCACGCCCATGGAGGTCATCAACACCGCCCAGACCATTTGGTTGGTCAGCGGATAAAACACGATGCGCAGCAATTGCGGGATGACGATCAAGCGATAGGCTTGCGGGGCGCTCATGCCCAGCGAGCGGGCGGCACGCAGTTGAGTGTCAGGTACCGCCTTGAGCCCACCGCGAAAATTCTCGGCCAGGTAGCCGGCGTTATTGATGGTGATACCCGCCAGCAACGCGGCCCAGGAACTGATATGCAGCCCGAACGAACCCAGGCCGAAATACAGGATGTACACCTGGAACAGCGACGGCGTGTTGCGCGCGATGGAAATCCAGGTGGCGGCAAAGCCCCGCAGCAGCGGATTCTTGCCCTGGCGCATGAAGGTCAGGCACAAGGCGATCAATACGCCGAGAATCATCGACAACGCGGCGGTTTCGAAGGTTACCCACGCGCCGCCGAGCATGTCCGGCAAGGCTTTGAATGCGGCGCGCCAGTGGAAGTTGTAATCAAACATAAGCAAGCTCCGCTGGCGCTTCCGGTTGGCTGAGCCAGGCGGGCAAGTGACCGCTGGCCACGCCGCTGCACGCTGTCGCAACACATTCGGCAAGGCTGGCGAAGTGCACTTTGCGGCCCACCAGACCTGGCGCGTAATGCGCGTATTTGCCGGAGTTGGTCATCAATGTCTGTGCGGCGACCGGGATTACCGGTTCGCCGAGCATGCACCAGCACGTATCGGTGACGAACTGCGTGCCGAAGGCTTCGAGCACGGCGATATCACCCGCGCGCCGGGCCTGTTCCAGCACATCGCGGCCACAAGTAATCACCATTGGCACGTCATGATGGCGCTGTTTGCCCTGGCAAAGCTGTGCCAGCGCGGCGAATTCGCTGGCTGAAAAATGCGGATTGCCCAGGGAAATCAGATCAACCTGCGGTTCCTGCGCGCTGTCCAGTTCGCGCCAGCTGCTCAACAGTTGCGCGTGGGTGATGCGCAACGTCCGCGTCGGCGCATGCCCGCCCAAGGCCAGTTCGGCCGTGCTCGCTTCCGGCGTCACCCCGGCAATGTGGAACATCGGCGCTGCTGAGGTGGTGGCGAATGCCGCACCAAAAGCTTTCAAGTCATCCAGACTCGGCCGCGCCTGTTCCAGACCGCACACCAGCGGGATTTCGCTGCGGCACAACAGCCCGACGTGATAGCCGAGCAACGGATAAAAGCTGTCGTCCAGATCGGCCAGCGGTGGCAGCTCGATGCGCACCCGGGCATAGCGTTGTTCGGCCAGATGGCAGCCAGTCAATGGCGCGCGGCCGGTGAGGGCGATGCAGATGTCGAGGTAATCCGGATATTTCAGGGTGTAGGCGCCGATCACGCTGTTGGCGTAGACCACCGCATTGGATTCGGCCCAGACGATTTGTTCGCCGGCCTTGGGCGCGCTGTCGAGCAGATACGGCGCGCAGGTGAAGCTCAAGGTGGCACCCATGTTCAGGTAGGCATCGCCCAGCTGACTGGCCGGTTCGCCGAGCGCGCTGTCAATGCCCAGCTCCCGCCAGCGGCGCTTGTCGACGGAAATGGAATTCAGGGTGGTTGGCACGCGCACGTTGGCGCCCCATTGCACCAGTTGTTGCGCAAAACGCAGGCTCGCCGGACCGGTATAAATGCAGCCGTCGATGTGCGCCTGGGTGATATCCAGCAGTTCGTGGGCGCCTTGCAGTTCCGCCATGCGCAAGATGATGCCCATCGCGACTTGCGCCGCCTTGCCATGCCTGCCGGCGAGAAAATGTTGGTCGTTTTCGCTCAATTTCAGGCTTGGCTGCCATGGCAATTGGGCGGGTGCAGCGGTTGCTTCAAGCGCGACGGCGGGCTGCTCGGCATAAGCACTGAGCCGGTCCGCTTCGACCTGCGCCCAGGACATCTCCCGCAGGGCGGAAAATCCTTCGCGCCCCACGCTGATCACCGGGATTGAGCGGTCGAACATCTGCTCGGCAATCACCACGCCCAGGGTCAGGATGTCATCGACCTGTTCAAACACCAGTGCAGCCGGCGCATGACCGTTGAGGATCAGCTCCAGTAATACGCTGCTGCCGGTGCAGGAACCACGGCCGCTGGGGATCGCCAGAATGCGGCCGCTGATGATCTGCCCGCTGAGCGGGTGATGCCGGTCAATGACCTCGCCGCTGAACGGATCGACCCCGCCCCAGAAACTCAAGCCGACCTCGGCCCACAGCAACTCGCCCTGGGCCGAGCCGCTGACCAGACAGCGGGCGTTGAGTGAAACATCCGGCATGGGTGGCTCCTGAATGGGTAAGCAAAAACCTGTGTAACTTTTTGCTGACGAGCGTGGTGGAAGCGAGCTTGCTCGCGAAGGGCCTATTTCAAACAACCCATTTTCATGCCTGTAAAAGTGCATTCGCGAGCAAGCTCGCTCCCACAGGGGCCAGAGCATTGCGGCTCCAGTAACTCAGCGATAAACCGCTGGCACCGTCAGATCAACTGGCTTGCCGCCGACCCACTTTTCATACAGTTCAGCGTAGCGCCCGGTGCGCACTTGTTGGTTGACGAACAGGTTCAGGTAGTTGATCAGGCCGTATTCATTGCGCTTGGCGGCCAGTGCCACGTAGTCGATGACATACGGCGCGTTGCCCGCAACTTTCAGGCCTTTGTATTTGCCGGACTTGATGGTCGCGGCGGCCACGGTGTTGGTCACCACCGACGCATCGATATGGCCCTGGGCAACGGCGAGGATCGTGTCGTTCTGGGTCTGATAGGCGCGGAAGCTGCCACTGCCCCATTTCTTCTGGTCTTTTTCCAGGGCGATGGCTTCAAAGGTGCCACTGGTATTGCCCACCGGCTTGCCCTTGAGGTCTTCATAACTGTTGATCGAAGTGTTTTCCCGCGTCAGCACCACCATGGAGAACGCGAAGTAGGGAACGCTCATTGCCACGGTCTTGGCCCGCTCCAGGGTGTCGGAAGTCGAGGCCACGATAATGTCGGCGCGGCCCGAGACCAGCGCAGGAATCCGGTCCGGGAACGGCGTCTCGACGATCTCGGCAGTTACTCCCAGCACCTTCGCCAGGTCGTTGCAGTAGTCGACATCAAAGCCAACCGGGACATTCTTTTCATCGCGCAGGCCCATGGGCGGGAAGTCCAGCGTCACCGCACAGCGCAGCTTGCCGGAATCGATGATGTCATCGAGTTTGTCGGCCTGGGCGGTACTGATCAGGGAAACACTCATTGCGGCAAGGAGGGCAGCAGCGACAGCTGGATTTTTCATAAACGCCTCATGGTGTGAGTGAAGAAATCAGGATAAGTAATTTCGTATACGATATTTGATATGCACAGGTTGTGCCTGTTTTGCCGGAATAGCTATAAGCAACGGTTGCAGCGGTTTATCGCAGAATTCAACAGTCCAAGGCTGTTACATAAGGGAGCAAATAGTGGGCGGGGTGCTTCATTGGTGCACAGGCGAGCGTCACGCGTCGCCTTGGGATTCCCGATACTGGCTCGGGGAAAATCCGGTCAGGGCGCGAAACTGGCGGCTGAACGCGCTGTGGTCGGTGTAACCGCAGCGCAGGGCGATTTCCGTGATGGACATGTCTTGCAGCAACAGCCGCGATGCTTCACCCAGACGCGCTTTGTGAATCATCTGTCGGGGCGTGAGCTGGAAGATGCGTTTGCATTGCCGCTCCAGTTGCGCGATGGACAGGCCCGCGATGGACGTCAGTTCGGCAAGGGTGATGGGCCGGGCGAAATGCTCGCGAATATAAGCGTCGACCGCGACCAGCTTGGGATAGGCCGGATGCGTCGACTGCGGCAGTTGCAGATCCCGCGAGGTGCCCGCCAGGCCGATGATTGCCCCTGACTGATTCCTCAAGGCGAGTTTGTGGGTCAGGCACCAGACCGGTTGGTTGCCATAATAAAGGTGCAGTTCCAGTTGATCGGTCAGCTGCCTGCCATCGGCCAGCACGCGCCGGTCCTGCTCGGTGTATTGCGGGCCAAAGCGCGCCGGGAACACCTCTTCGGCGGTGCGCCCGACCAGATCACTTTTGTGCTTGAAGCCCAGGCGAAACGCCAGCGTGTGATTGACCAGCGCATACCGCGCCTGGGTGTCCTTGATGAAAAACACCACACCCGGAATCGCATCCAGCAACGGCGCCACCAGCTCAAGACTGGCGAGCAGTTGTTCAAGATTGCGCGGGGCGGGGGTTTGGGTCAGGTCGAGCATTGGCGAAGTCTGAGGAGAAGAGTTGACTGGATGATGCTGCAAGTGACTTGGGATGCACAGAACTTGTTCTATGTCTGGGGTCAACCGCCAGGCGCCGCAGACGTATTGTCGGAACCGACGCCTTCCCGGCTAAAGCCGGTCCCATTGTGGGACCGGCTTTAGCCGGGAAGACGGCATTCCAGTAGACGCAAATGCATCGGCTGTACGTCCAGATCCGTTGGAGGCTTGCCCGCGAATTGGACGCCTCGGTGATCCAGATACACCGCGTTATGTTCTTCGCGAGCAAGCTCGACTCCTACAGGTCCAGTGAATCCAACTCCATCAACGTCTCCACCCGCGCCGGGCTGAAGGGCGGGCGGGCTACCGGTGGCTCCCAGCCGAACAGGGTTTGCGTGGCGGTCGAGCAGATGCGGCCCTGGCAAGCGCCCATGCCGCAGCGGGTGGCGAGTTTGGCGTGTTTCCAGTCGCAATGCTCCGCCAGCGCGGCGTAGGAAACGTCCTCGCACCGGCACACCAGCGTCTCCGGCTCGGCGAGGTTTTTGATCGCGGGAGCAAGGGCGAAACTGCGCCGCAACGCATCGGCAAAACGCTGCCAGCGCTGGCGTTGCGGCCATAGCGCTTGCGCCTGTTGCTGCCAGCCCATGGCCGCCAAACCGGCAATGCGACCCTCAACCAGCGCGAGTTCGCTGCCACCAAAGCCGGTGCATTCCCCCGCTGCGTAGTGATGCTCCAGGCGGGTTGCCTGCCATTCATCCACGACGATGGCGCGGTCAATCACCTGGCAGCCCAAGGCCTGAGCCAATTCGACGTTCGGCACCAGACCAAAGCCGCAGGCCAGCCGTTCACAGGGGATTTCTTCGCTGCGCTGACCAGTCTGGACTCGCACGGCTTCCAGGCGATTCGTGCCCAGCGCAGCGATCACATGGCTGGCCGGGCGGTATTGCGCGTCAATCAATCCAATGGCTTGCCAGGCCTTGTTCGGCCATTGCCAGAGACTTGCGGCGAAACCGGCCAGCGCAGTCATCGACGCCTGTTCGGCAATACGTAACACCTGCGCGCCCTTGGCATTGGCGGTCGCCGCACTGGCCAGTAACAGCGGGCCGCTGCCCGCGATTACCACGCGTTGGTTCTTCACGGACAGGCCGCCTTTGATCAGGGCTTGAAGACCGCCCGCGCCGGTGACACCTGGCAAAGTCCAGCCGGGGAAGGGCAGCAGCAATTCACGAGCGCCGGTGCACAGGATCAGTTTTTCGTAGCTGATCAGCCAGCCGCGCTCGGCGTTTTCCACCAGCAATTGCCGAGGCCCGCCACGGGCGATGACTTTGCTGGCGCTGTACCGGCTGATGTTGGCAAAAGCCTGGATTTCATCGCGCATGGATCGGGCCTGAGCGGGAATATCCGCCTGCGGTCCGTCGCGCCAGATCTGCCCGCCCGGCAACGGATTGTCATCAAGCAATGCAATGCGTGCTCCGCTGGGCGCTGCCGCCAAGGCCGCCGCCAGTCCTGCCGGGCCTGCACCGATGATCAGCAAGTCGACTGACTCGTTCATGGCCGCGTCTCCACATTCATGCCGTCGTGGCATAGCGTCTGACAAGCCAAACGGCGTTTGCCGTCGATGCTGACCCTGCATTCCTGACAAATTCCCATGCCGCACAACGGCGCACGCCGCTGACCGCTCACCGAGGTTCGGCTGCAGCCGTCGCCGATCAGGTCCAGCGCTGCGGCCACGGTTGTGCCGGGAATGACCTCAAGCAGTTGACCATCAATACGCAACTCAGGCATGGGCGGCGGCTCCGATGAAACGTTGCGGCAGATAAGCGTCAATCGGCAGCGGCGCAGGCTTGCGCAACAGTTGTGCGGCAAGCAGACGCGCAGTGCCGGGCGCGGTAGTAACTCCCAGTCCTTCGTGGCCGACCGCCAGCCACAGGCCGGGTTGGCGGGGATGTTCGCCGATCAGCGGCAGCCCGTCTGGAGTCGCGGCGCGAAAACCGGTCCAGCTGCGAATCGCCGTCATCTGGCTCAGCCCCGGCAGGAATTCACTGGCCCGGCGCAGCATGCGACCGAGCATCCAGCCTTCGACTTCGGCGTCCTGATTATCGAACTGCCGGGAGGAGCCAACGAACAGCTGACCGGTGGGCCGCTGTTGCACATTGAACGCCACGGAAGGGCCTGTCGCGTTATGGGCGCTGGTGACGTAGCCCAGTTCCACCAGCGTGTGGCGGATTTGTACGGGATAGCGATCAGTGATCAACAAGTGACCTTTCTTGCCGTGCAGCGGCAGCTCCGGGCATAACTCGCTGGCGTAGATGCCGTTGGCGAGAACTATCGCCGTCGCACTTAGCCATTGGCCGTCAGCCAGGCGCAGCCGATTGCCTTGCACCTCGGTGACCTGCGCTGTGCGTTGGCGGATGCGCGGCCCATGGCGTTGCAACAGCCAGCGCGCGGCATTCGGCGCGTAGAGAATCCCGTCGCCGCTGACTCTGAGAGCGCCATGCAAACCGCTGCGCAACGCGGGTTCCGCTTCGGCCACGGCTTGCGCGCCAAGCAGCTCGCAGCTCATGCCGTAATCCTGCAAGGTCTGTTGTTTGGCGCGGGCCGCGTCCATTTCTTCCGCGTTGCAGGCCAGCCACAGCGTGCCGTTGGTGCGCATCGCGCAGTCTTCCGGCAGTTGCGGGGCCAGTTCGCGCCAGGCGCGTACGGAATATTCGCTGAGGGCCAGTTCGTCGCGATTGTCGTCCAGCACCACCAGATGGCCCATGCCCGCTGCGGTTGCGGCAGGTCGATTGCAATCGAGCACCAGCACGTCAAGACCCTGGCTGGCCAGTTCATCGGCGCAGGCGGCGCCGATAATCCCGCCGCCAATGATGATCACATCGGCGGATCGCTCCGCCGTCACGGGCGAATGCCCCAGGCGAACGGGTCGTCGCTGGCCAGCAGCAATGTCGCTTCGGCGCTGATGTGGGCGCGACCACGAATGGTCGGCACCACGCGCTCGCCCTGCCATTCATAGAAACCTTCGAACTGGCTGCCGATCACGCTGGCCTGGTGCCAGATCTGCCCCGGCGCGAGTTTGCCGTCGGCGGCCAGACACGCCAGTTTGGCGCTGGTGCCGGTGCCGCAGGGCGAGCGGTCGTAGGCTTTGCCGGGGCAGAGCACGAAGTTGCGGCTGTCGGCGTGATCGTCGTCGGCGAACAGCTCGATGTGATCGATTTCGCCGCCGTCTTCGCCGAGGATGCGTTGCGATTCCAGGGCCTGACGCACCGCCCAGGTATAGGCGGTGAGTGCGTCGAGATTGTCGCTGCTGATGCTCAGACCATGTTCTGCAATCAGGAAAAACCAGTTGCCGCCCCAGGCAATATCCCCGGTAACGCTGCCGATGCCGGGCACTTCGACGTTCACCGCCTTGCGATAGCGATAGGACGGCACGTTCTGCACGCTGACCGAACCATCTTCATGCAGCGTGGCTTCAACCGTGCCCACCGGGGTTTCGATGCGATGCACTCCCGCGCTGATGCGGCCCAGATGCGCGAGCGAGACCACCAACCCGATGGTGCCGTGGCCGCACATGCCCAGATAACCGCTGTTATTGAAGAAAATCACCCCCGCACACGCATCGGGATCAACCGGCTCGCAGAGCAACGCGCCCACCAGCACGTCGCTGCCGCGCGGTTCCAGCACGGTTGCGGCGCGCCAGTCGTCGTGCTGCTCAGCAAGGATCTGCCGGCGTTCGGCCATGCTGCCGGTGCCCAGTTCGGGGAAGCCTTCCAGCACCAGCCGCGTCGGTTCGCCGCCGGTGTGGGAATCGAGAATGCGGATGCGTTTCATCAGGTCACCTGCCGTTGAGAGACGACTACAGAGTGACGCTGACGGTGTGGAAGGTCTTGAAGGATTTCGCCTGCGTCGATGACGAAATCGGCACAGCCTCAGACTTCGCGGATCGACTCGTTGGGCAGGTGCGCGTACAGCTCGCGGCACACGCCGATGATGTGGTGATCGATCAGTTCGGCGGCTTTGTCGACGTTGCGATCAGCACAGGCCTGGAGAATCTCCCGGTGTTCCTGATCGGCGCGCAGCTTGCCTTCGGCGAAGCTCATTTGCAGGCGCAGGTAGCGTTCGACCTTGTCGTGGATCGAGCGAATCAGGTTGAGCAGGAAAGGCCGCTCGGCCGCTTCATACAGGCAAGTGTGAAAAGCCCAGTTGAGTTCCGCCCAGCGTCCTACGTTGTCGTCGGTCATGAACTCATCGCAGATGGCCAACGCCCGTTTGATGTGGTCGTCGGTCATCTTCGGCACGGCCAGGCGAATCGCCTGAACCTCCAGCAGGACCCGCACTTCGAAAATCTGCGCCAGCTCCGGCTCGGAAATCCGCGTGACCACCGCGCCCTTGTTGCGCTGGAATTGCACCAGACCTTCGGCTTCCAGGCGTTTCAGGGCTTCGCGCACCGGAATCTTGCTGACGTTGAAGACCTTGGCGATGTCGTCCTGACGAATAGGCTCGTCCTCGGCGAAATGCCCGGAAATAATGGCGTCGCGCAGGTGTTTGGCAATCACTTCGGACGCCGAAGGGGCGACACCGAGGTTGGGAGCGTCAGGCAGAAGAAGGGGCACGCAGATGACTCATGTTGGGTTGACTGGCGGATATGGTATACGAAGCGCGTGATGGCGAGCGCTTCTGTCGGGGGTTGGCGGAAAAAAATCAGTGGTTGACGGTAAACGCCAGCATCGCCGAGAGCTGACACAACGGCCGCCCGCTTTCACTGTGCCACTGATTGAACACCTGCTGGACGATGGCTTGATCGCGTTTGCTGGTCGGCACCTTGTCGACGATTTTTTGTGCGTTCAGCGCGGCGACCACGTCCCAGGTCGGGATGAAGGTGTCTTTGCCGACCATGCGCAGGAAGCGCGGAGTGGAAAGGCCGCCCATCTGGTTGCCATGCTTGGCGATGTATTGCCACAGCCCGGTGATGTCATCCACCGGCCATTGCGCGATGAACTGGCCGAAGCTGCCGTGTTCCTGCTCGATGTCCAGGATCAGCTGTGCATTGCGCGGCACGCTCTTGAGCTTGCCCAGGTGGCGAATGATCCGCGCATCCTGCATCAGGCGCTCCAGATGGTCGGCGCCCATCAGCACGACTTTTTCCGGATCGAAGCGGTAGAACACTTCTTCGAACGCCGGCCACTTCGAATCCACCAGGCTGTGCTTCAAACCGGCACGAAACACCCGCAGCGCCATGGTCGACAGATAACGGTCGGCGCTGATGGCTTGCAGTTGTCTGGTGGTCTTGGGTGTCGGCAGATGTGCTTCCAGGGCGTTCGCTGAGCCGAAACGGTTCAGGCAATACTCATTCAGCCATTTGTAGTCTTGCATTCATGCTCCAACGCACGGGTCTGGGTAAACCTCAGACCGAACCTTCACCCGCAAGTTTGCGGTTGTATTGAAAACGCCAGCGCACGTACAGCAATGCACTGGTGAACACGGCCAGGCTGGCGAGCATTTCCAGCACGCCGAACACCGAGCGATTTGGATCGTAAGCCGCCAGCGCACCCTTGATGAAGTACAGGTTGACCACGAAGCAGGTCCAGGAATGGCTGCGCGTGTTGCCGACCAGCATGCCGGGGGCAAGCAGCAGCAAGGGCACCAGTTCGATGATCAGGATGACCCAAGGCCTGGCGCCGTGCAGGTCGGCGATAAACAGGTAATAAATGGTCAGCAGGGCGATCAGGCCCAAAAAGCAGATCAGGCTGACGACCCGGCTGATGCGCACCCTGGGTTCCAGCCATTCCAGCGCGGGGAGGACTTTTGGCCGTTTAGCCACGAGGCGTCTCCAGCAATTGCGCGGTTTTCGCCAGTCGTTGGCCCAACGCGCGACACAACTCGGTTTCGTGCTTGTCCAGCGGACGTTTGCCGTCGGCACCGGCGTGATGGCTGGCGCCATAAGGTGTGCCGCCGCCGCTGGTTTCCACCAGCGCCGATTCACTGTAAGGCAGGCCGGTGATCAACATGCCGTGGTGCAGCAGTGGCAGTAGCATCGACATCAGCGTGGTTTCCTGACCGCCGTGCAGGCTGGCGGTGGAGGTGAATACGCTGGCGGGTTTGCCGACCAGTGCGCCGGTCAGCCAGAGATTGCTGGTGCCGTCGAGAAAGTATTTGAGCGGCGCGGCCATGTTGCCAAAACGTGTCGGGCTGCCCAAGGCCAGGCCGGAGCAGTTCTTCAGGTCATCGAGGCTGGCATACAACGCGCCGCTTTCAGGGATGCTCGGCGCCACGGCTTCACACTCGGTGGAAATCGCCGGCACGGTGCGTAGACGCGCTTCCATTCCGCCAGCTTCGATACCGCGTCCGATCTGCCTGGCCATTTCGCTGGTCGAGCCGTTGCGGCTGTAGAACAGAACCAGGATATAAGGCGCGCTCACGGCAGGATCTCCAGTATGTTTTCCGGTGGGCGGCCGATTGCTGCCTTGTCGCCGGCGATCAAAATAGGACGCTCGATCAGTTTTGGATGAGTCGCCATGGCGGCGATCAAATCGTCGTCGCTGAGGCTTTTATCGCCAAGATTGAGGGTTTTGTAGTCGTCTTCACCGGTGCGCAGCAGTTGCCGGGCGCCGACGCCCAGCTTGGCCAACAGCTCGCGCAATTGCGCGGCGTCGGGCGGGGTTTCGAGATACAGCAGGATGGTCGGGCTCAGGCCGCGGACTTGCAGCAGTTCCAGCGCGCCGCGTGATTTGGAACAGCGCGGGTTGTGATAAAGCGTCAGATCGGTCATTTGCAGGTCGCATCTTGCGTAAGGTGGCGGCTATTCTACCCGTGTGATGGCACCGGCTGAACATGGGGTGGTGATCGGTCGCAGGTTTAGCTCTGATTCGATGGCAGTGGGGGAAAACATGGCAAGGCGATTGGCAGCGATAGTAGCGGTTGTCGGCAGTCTGTTGCTTGCAGGTTGCGGCGCGGACCTGGGCACGGATCAGAACGGCCAGAAGGTGGCGGGCAATCGCATCGACAAGCATTGGCTGGTCATCAACTACTGGGCCGAGTGGTGTGGTCCGTGCCGCACGGAAATCCCGGAGCTCAATGCGTTGTCCGAACAGCTCAAGGATCAACAGGTCAGCGTGCTTGGGGTCAACTTCGACAACCTGCAAGGCGAAGACCTGAAAACGGCTACCAACGCGTTGGGTATCAAGTTCACTGTCCTGGCCCAGGACCCGGCCGAACGCTACGAACTGCCGCCAAGCGAAGCATTACCGGTGACGTACATCATCGACGACAAGGGCAAGCTGCGTGAGCAGTTGCTCGGCGAACAAACCGCAGCCGGTGTTGCGCAGCGGCTGAAGGCGTTGCGTGGGGAAGGGTAGAATCAACGCCATCCTGTGGGAACGAGGCTTGCCCGCGAATCAGGCGCCTCGGTGGGCCAGATTACCGCGTGATCGTTCTTCGCGAGCAAGCTCGCTCCCACACTGGCTGGCGCGGCGTATCAGCTCTCTTCCCAAAACCGCAGCGGCTTGCCTTCGGCGGGCCACAGGCGCAGTTGGTCGATGGGCGAGATGTCCCAGCGCTGGACTTTATCCAGTGCCTGCAGGAAACGCTGTTCTTGCTCCATCAACGCCGGTGGACAGAGTTTGCGGGTGCTGCCAACCGGGCCGAAATTGATGCTTTTTTCGTCCAGGGTGTAGGACGCGAACCAATGGTTGCAGCCGCCCGTGCCATAGGCGCGACCGTCCGCGCCCAAGGTCATGGTCAAGTGGCTGCTGTCGATCAGCGGGCGTTCACCGATCCACTCCAGCACATAGCTTTGATCCTGTTTGATCGGCAGCGGCTGAGCCGCACAACCGACCAGCAGCGCGCCGCCAACCAACCCCAGGAAAGCCAGCTGTTTCATGCGGCTTTCTCCTGGCATTTCTTGCACAGATGTTTGTCGCCAACAGTTTTCCAACCCAGCTCGGCAATGCGCGCCGCAGCCGCCGGTTTTTGCGCCGAAACACCTTGTTTGGCGTCAACCATGAACTCGAAATCCAGCACGGTCGTGCAACTGTCGCAGTTGACCTTCCACTGATGGATCGCCAGCTCGTCGAAGACCGGACCGCTGGCCACGGCAATCCATTGGCCGGGCGGGTTGATCAAGTGTCGAACTTTGGCGACGATCAGGCGCATGTGCAGGGTTTTGCTGCCCTTGATGGTGACCAGCAACTGATCGTTGTCATGAATCGAGCCGCCATTGCCGGTGACTTGATAGCGACCGGGCGCCAAAGTGCGGCACTCGGTCAGAGTGTGTTGCGGGTTGAGCATGCTGTAGCGAAAATCGTGTTCGGCCATGGGGTCCTCCAAATTGCGCGCATCCTATCATGCGTTCGAGGCGCGCTGTCCCTGTTAACCGACCACCAGATTCTGCGCGGCGCCATCGGCCCAGGCGGCGATGTTGTCCAGCGTGGTCTGCGCGATGGCGCCCAGCGCTTCCTGAGTCAGGAACGCCTGATGAGCGGTAATGATCACGTTGGGAAAGGTCAGCAAGCGCGCCAGGACATCGTCTTGCAATGGCCGATCAGAGCGGTCTTCGAAGAACAGCAACGCTTCTTCTTCGTAGACGTCGAGCCCCAGATAGCCCAGTTGCCCGCTTTTCAACGACTCGATCAGTGCCGGGGTGTCGACCAGCGCGCCGCGTCCGGTATTGATCAGCATCGCGCCGGTCTGAAGGGTCGCCAGCGACGCTTCATTTATAAGGTGCCGGGTTTGCTCGGTCAGCGGGCAATGCAGGCTGATGATCTGCGCCTGGGCCAGCAATTGCGGCAGGCTCACGTATTCGGCACCCAACGCCTGGACGTGCGGATTGGGGTACGGATCGTAGGCCAGCAGCTTGCAACCGAAGCCTGCCATGATTTTCGCGAAAGTCGCGCCGATCTGGCCGGTGCCAACGATGCCTACGGTTTTGCCCACCAGATCGAAGCCGGTCAAGCCGTGCAGACTGAAATCCCCGTCGCGGGTGCGGTTGTAGGCGCGGTGCAGGTGACGATTGAGCGAGAGAATCAACGCAACGGCATGCTCGGCGACGGCATGGGGCGAGTAGGCCGGCACCCGTACCACGCTGATCCCCAGCCGCTGCGCGGTGGGCAGATCGACGTGGTTGTAACCCGCCGAGCGCAAGGCAATCAGCCGGGTGCCACCCGCAGCGAGAATTTCCAGCACCGGCGCGCTCAAGTCATCGTTGATGAACGCACAGACCACCGGATGCTTGTCCGCCAGCGCGGCGGTTTCCACGGTCAGGCGCGCCGGTTGAAACTGCAGCTTCAGGTCGGCGGGCAGCTTCGCGGCGAGAAAGCTTTCGCGATCGTAGGTCTGGCTGCTGAAAATGAGGGTGTGCATGAGGGTAGAGGGTTCCTTGGTTTGTGGGAGCGAGCTTGCTCGCGAAGACCCTGTTTCAGGCTCGGAAGTTTTGAATCGACTGCTCTATTCGCGAGCAAGCTCGCTCCCACCCATTGATCCCGGCAGCGCGCCTTCAAACACTCACCCGTGCCTCGATGGTCAGGCGGTTGATGGCTTTCTCCAGGTTATCGAGCGCCTCATGGACTTCCGGAGCGTTTTGTTTGAGCAGGGTTTCGCTGCGTTGACAGGCCGCACGCAATTGCGGAACTCCGCAGTATCGCGTCGCGCCATGCAGGCGGTGGACCCTTTCGATCAATCCGGCATGGTCGCCTGTTTCACGTGCCGTGCGGATCGCTTCGCGGTCGCTTTCCAGGGAGGCCAGCAGCATGGCCAGCATGTCGGCGGCCAGATCAGGCTTGCCGGCGGCCAGGCGCAGGCCTTCTTCATTATCGAGAACGTCCAGATCCGCGCTGCTTCGGGCTTTCTCGGCGCGCGGCTCCGGCACCTGATTGCGCAGGGCCAGCCCGGTCCATTTGAGCACCACCTGAGCCAGTTGCCGCTCGCTGATGGGCTTGGTCAGGTAATCGTCCATGCCGCTTTGCAACAGGGCGCGCTTCTCATTGGCCATGGCGTGAGCCGTGAGGGCGACGATCGGCAGTGACGAGCTCTGGCGCTCGACTTCCCATGCGCGAATGGCTTCGGTGGCCTGGCGACCGTCCATTCCGGGCATCTGCACGTCCATCAGCACCAGATCAAAGGTGTCGGCCTGTACCGCTTGCAACGCGGCGTAGCCACTGTCGACGGCCACCACTTCTGCGCCCATGTCTTCCAGCAGCGTCTGGACCAGCAACAGGTTCGCCGGGTTATCGTCCACGCAAAGCAGGCGCGGTGGTCGGCTGGACAGCGGTTCGACGGCATCGTTGCGAATGACCTTGGGCATGATCAGTTCAGACAGGGTGCGGCGAAGTTTGCGCGTGCAGACCGGTTTGGCCTGCAGTTGGGTGTAGATATCCGGTACGGACAGCTGAAACAGCGCTTGTTCGGTGGTCGGGCACAGCACCAGGACTTTGCAGCCGAGGTTTTCCAGATCCCAGATGTGCTGGCGCAGGCGTTCCGGCGGCAGTTCGTGGGCGGTGATGCCCAGCACCGCGAGGCTGATGGCGGCCGGAGTCTGGTGCGCGGCGGTCACGCCGTTGAGCAGGTTTTCCAGATTATTGAACACCAGCGTGTCCAGGCCACAGTCTTCAAGTTGGTGCTCCAGCGCCTGGCGCGCCAGGTCATGATGTTCCAGGACCGCAACACGCAAGCCCAGCAACGGCAGTGCGGGCAGGTCTTCGATATCGTCCCGTGCCTTGGGCAGATTGAGGCTGATCCAGAACTCCGAGCCTTCGCCGGGGGTGCTGTCCACGCCGATCTCACCGCCCATCTGCTCGATCAGGCGTTTGGAAATCACCAGTCCCAGGCCGGTGCCGCCCGGCTGCCGCGACAGCGAATTGTCGGCCTGACTGAAGGCCTGGAACAGCGCGCGCACATCCTGGCTGGAAAGGCCGATGCCGGTGTCCTGCACGCTGATGCGCAATTGCGCGCTGTCTTCGGTTTCGTCTTCGACCATGGCGCGGGCGACGATGGTGCCCTCGCGGGTGAACTTGATGGCGTTGCTGACCAGATTGGTCATGATCTGCTTGAGGCGTAACGGGTCGCCCAGCAACGACAGCGGCGTGTCGCGATACACCAGACTCACCAGCTCAAGCTGCTTGGCATGGGCGGCGGGGGCGAGAATGGTCAAGGTGTCTTGCAGCAGGTCACGCAGATTGAAGGGCACATTGTCGAGCACCAGCTTGCCGGCTTCGATCTTCGAGAAGTCGAGAATCTCGTTGATGATGCTCAACAGGCTGTCGGCGGATTTTTCGATGGTGCCCAGGTAATCGAACTGGCGCGGGGTCAGCTCGCTTTTCTGCAACAAGTGGGTAAAACCGAGAATGCCATTGAGCGGCGTGCGGATTTCATGGCTCATGTTAGCGAGGAATTCGGACTTGATACGGCTAGCCTCAAGGGCTTCCTTGCGGGCCAGATCAAGTTCGATGTTCTGGATTTCGATGGTTTCCAGATTCTGCCGCACATCCTCCGTGGCCTGATCAATGCTGTGTTGCAGTTCTTCCTGGGCATTCTGCAAGGTTGCCGCCATGCGGTTGATGCCCGAGGCCAGTTCGTCCAGTTCCAGGCTGCCCAGCGGTGGCAGGCGGGTTTCCAGATTGCCATCCTTGAGCTGGGCCACGGCCTGCTTGATGCGGCTGATCGGCACGTTGATCGTGCGGCTCATGCGTACCGCGAGCAGGGCGGTCAGCACCAGACCGGCTACGATCAGCAACAGGCTGGCAAACATGCTGCGATACCCGCGCAGCAAGGTCCCGGTGTGGGACAGTTCCAGCTCGACCCAGCCCAGCAGGCGATCAGCTTCTTCGGGCACCATGGCGCCGGTCAAATGGCGTTGGCGGCCGAACACCGGCAACAGATAGCGCGTCGCATCGTTGCCCGAGCGTTGCAGCAGGCGCGTGGCACTGCCGATGGGGGCTTCGTTGATCATGCTGGGCCCGGCATGGGCCAGGACCTCGCGCTCCGGGCTGAGGAATGACACTGAACGGACATCGGTCTGTTCCAGTGCCTGTACGGCGATGCGCTCCAGCAAAACCCGGTCGCTGCGACCCAGCGCGGGTGCTGCCAGCGGCGCCAGTTCTTCGGAAATCATTTCCCCGCGCTGCAACAGCTGGTTTTGCAGGTCGTAGAGCTGCATCCAGGTGAAATAGCCGCCCAATACCGCAGCCATGAGGCTGGCGGGCAGGATGGTCAGCAGCAGTACGCGGCCTTTGATGCCCAGCTTGTTCAGCACGCTCTTTCTCCAGCAGCCAGGATGATTTGAGAATTGGAACCAGCATCGCGCGAGCCAATATTCACGCAGTGTAGCGATTTTACCGCTCGTAACTGCCGGCATCTTACCGCGCCGCGCTTCAGGCATGGATCTGCCATGCGTCAACAACCTTGCGCCCGCTTGCTCATCCCTCGTCAATCTTGAATAATCGGCGATTGAGAATTAATCGCGAAAGATAATGAATCCCGAAACCGTCCACCTTCCCAATATCCTGGTTATAGAAGACGACCCGGTGCTCGGCGCTTATGTGCATGAGCAGTTGGGTCGGTGCGGTTTTCAGGTGACCTGGCAGCAGAACGGTAGCCAGGGACTGGTCCAGGCGCAAAGCCAGTCCTTTGACGTGGTGTTGATGGATATCCTGCTGCCGGGCATGAGCGGGCTGGAAATCCTGACCCATCTGCGCCGCAGTCATAGCTTGCCGGTGATCCTGATGTCGGCGTTGGGCGCGGAAACCGATCGCATCACCGGGTTTCGCAACGGTGCCGACGATTACCTGCCCAAACCGTTCAGCATGGCCGAGCTGCGCGTGCGCATCGAAGCGATCCTGCGGCGGGTCGCCCTGGAACGCCGCCATGCGCCTGCGCCCGTCACGCTGCCGGGGCAGGGCAGTCGGGAACTGGTGTTCGACGAGGCGCTTTGCGATGTCAGTTTTGAGCAGCGTCGCGGCGATCTGACCCGCAGCGAATATCGTCTGCTGGAAACCCTGTGGCGTAATCCTGAAGAGGTGCTGAGCAAGCCCTTCCTTTATCAGCATGTGCTGCAGCGCGGTTATGCCCAGCATGATCGCAGCCTGGACATGCACATCAGCCAGATCCGCCGCAAGCTCAAGGGCATCGGCTATCTGGAGCGACAGGTGCAGACGGTGTGGGGCAAAGGTTATGTGCTGAGCGCTGCACACGCCGATGATTGAGTCCTTTTCCCGGCTGCCGGGCAAGCATTCGCTGTTCTGGAAGCTGGCTTTTCTGCTGGTCGGTTTTTGCCTGTTGATGATCTGGCTGAGCTTGACCTGGGGTCACTACGCCGAAAAGCGCAACGCGTACCTGTCCGAGGAAGCACGCGACACGCTGATGGATTACGCCGCCGACGCCGAACGTGCATGGGTTTCCGGGCAACAAGCCGGTGTCGACGCCTGGCTGGCGCAGATCGGTCGCAGCGAAAGCGGCTGGGTCGGGGTGATCGGCGCGGATCTGCAATCGTTGAGCAGTTATCCGCTGAGTGAAGTCGACAGCCAGCACATGACCTTTCTGCGCGGGCTCGACTGGCCCACCAGCAGTCGTTCGCGGACCACGCCCTGGCTGAAAATCCCGTTCCCCATGGACCCCACTGCGGGCAGCCTGGTCATTGAGTTGCCCAAACGCTTCGTGCCGGGCCGTTACGTGGTGCTCTGGCGAGTGCTGACCAATGGGGTGATTCCCGGGGTCTTCACCCTGTTGTTGTGCGTTGGGTTGTATCGATTGTTGATCCAGCCGCTCAATCACCTACGCGCTCAGGCCAATGCCTGGCATGCCGACCAATTGGCGCAGCGCTTGTCCAGCCAGATGACCAATCGTCAGGACGAACTGGGTGAATTGAGCCGCGCCTTCGATCAAATGGCCGAACGGCTGCACAGCACCGTCATCGTCCAGCAGCAATTGTTGCGGGACATGTCTCACGAGCTGCGGACGCCCTTGAGCCGTTTGCGGGTGGCTTGCGAGAGTGAGCAAAGCCTCGTCGATCTACGGGGGCGACTGAGCCGCGAGGTGGACGGCATGCAGCGTCTGGTGGACGACACCTTGCAACTGGCCTGGCTCGACACCGAGCGCCGGCAACTGCCCAAGGAAGACATTCAGGTGCTGGCGCTCTGGGAAATGCTCGCCGAGAACGCCTGTTTCGAAAGCGGCTGGCCCGCTGCTCAGTTGCAGTGCGATCTGGACGCTGATTGCTGGGTCCGTGGCCACCTCAATACCCTGGCCCAGGCGCTGGAAAATATTCTGCGCAACGCCATTCGTCATTCGCCGCCGCACGGGGTCGTGCGTCTCGGTGGCAAGCCTGACGGGGAGTTCTGGCAACTCTGGCTCGACGACCAGGGCGGCGGGGTGGACGAGCGGGAACTGGAGCGAATATTTGCGCCGTTCACCCGCCTGGACGGGTCGCGCCCTGGCAACGGCGGTTTCGGTCTCGGCCTGAGCATCGCCCGTAACTCTCTGGCCTTGCAGGGCGGGGCGTTGTGGGCGCAGAACATCGAGGGTGGGTTGCGGTTGCAGATGCGGTTGTTGGCGAAAAATGATGTGTAAGCTTCGGACCCGTTGGAGATTCTATGTTTGGGGCAACCCCACAGGCGCCGAAGATGTCTTGTTTGTACCGACGCCTTGCCGGATAAATCCGGTGCCTCGGGATGACCGTATTCCACCTGTGGGAGCTAGCTTGCTAGCGAAGGCGATATTTCAGGCGCCGCAGATGTGTCGGGTTTGCCGACCTTTTCGCGAGCAAGCTCGCTCCCACGGATTGTGAGGTGACGGACCTGAACACATGCTCGACTGTAGACCCGTTGGAGGCTTGCCCGCGAATCGGCCGCAGGAGCGACTTTAGTCGCGAAGGCGTCAATTTGCCCTCCCGGCTAAAGCCGGTTCTACAGCAAGCCTCAGCCCTTATTCCATTTAGCGATATACCCCGCACTTTGCGTGATATGGGGTTTTGGCGTTTGCCGTTATGATAGGCGCCCCCGCAGTCTGGATTGCGAATACGCCATGACCCTGCAGTACCCAACCATTGCCGATTGCGTCGGCAACACCCCGCTTGTGCGTCTGCAACGTATGGCGGGCGATACCAGTAACATTCTCCTGCTCAAGCTGGAGGGTAATAACCCGGCCGGGTCCGTGAAGGATCGTCCGGCGCTGTCGATGATTACCCGCGCCGAATTGCGCGGGCAGATTCATCCCGGCGATACCCTGATTGAAGCAACTTCCGGGAATACCGGCATCGCCCTGGCCATGGCTGCGGCGATCAAGGGTTACCGGATGATTCTGATCATGCCCGACAATTCCAGTGCCGAGCGTAAGGCAGCGATGACCGCCTATGGCGCCGAGTTGATCCTGGTCAGCAAGGAAGAGGGCATGGAAGGCGCCCGCGACCTGGCTGAGCGCATGCAGCACGAAGGCCGCGGCAAGGTGTTGGATCAGTTCGCCAACGGCGACAATCCCGAGGCGCACTACACCAGTACCGGCCCGGAAATCTGGCGGCAGACCGGCGGCACCATCACCCATTTCGTCAGTTCGATGGGCACCACCGGCACGATCATGGGCGTTTCCCGTTATCTGAAAGAGCAGAATCCACAGGTCCAGATCATTGGTCTGCAACCCATGGAAGGCGCCGCGATTCCGGGCATTCGTCGCTGGCCGGAAGAGTACCTGCCGCGCATCTATCAGGCTGACCGGGTTGATCGCATTGTCGATATGGCCCAGGCCGAAGCCGAAGACACCATGCGGCGTCTGGCGCGCGAAGAAGGCATCTTCTGCGGCGTTTCCTCCGGCGGTGCGGTAGCGGGCATGTTGCGTCTGTCTCGTGAAGTGGAAAATGCGGTCATGGTCGCGATCATCTGTGACCGTGGCGACCGTTACTTGTCGACCGGCGTCTACGACGCGCCCAACTGATGGCCAAACATGAAAGAGGCCTGCGCTTCCAACCAGCAGGCGGTGTTCGGGCGACGCAGATCCCCACCGGAAAAAAACAGCGGCTGACCATCGAGCGTCTGGCCAACGACGGGCGCGGTATCGCATTTCTCGATGGGCGAACCTGGTTCGTCGCCGGCAGTCTGGCCGGTGAAGAAGTTGAAGCGCGGGTGCTCAACGCCCACGGCAAAGTCGTCGAAGCCCGCACCGAACGTGTGTTTCAGGCCAGCGCCATGCGCCGTCCGGCGTCTTGCGTGCATTTCGGCCGCTGCGGTGGCTGTAGCGTGCAGCATTTGCCCCACAGCGAACAACTCGCCCTGAAACAGCGCATGCTCGCCGAGCAATTACAGCGCGTGGCCGGTGTCGAGCCGCAAGAGTGGGCGGCGCCTTTGACCGGTGCCGAATTCGCCTACCGGCGACGTGCCCGGGTTGCGGTGCGCTGGGATGCCAAGGCCAAACGCCTGGATGTCGGCTTTCGCGCCGCTGCCAGCCAGGACATCGTTTCCATTGAAGAATGCCCGGTGCTGGTACAGGCCTTGCAATCGATCATGATGCAATTGCCGGCGATGCTGAGAAGCTTCAGCAAACCGCAGGTGTTGGGTCATGTCGAGCTGTTCAGTGGATCTTCCACGGCTGTATTGCTGCGCCACACCGCGCCGCTGGCCGATGCCGATCTGGCAACCCTGCAAACGTTCTGCAAAGACCATGACGCGCAACTCTGGCTGCATGGCGAAGGTGATCCGCAACCGATGGACGCTGCACAGGCTTTGGGCTATCGCCTGGAACCCTGGAATCTGGACCTGGCTTACCGGCCGGGAGACTTCATCCAGGTCAACGCGGCGATCAATACCGCGATGATCGAACAGGCGCTGGACTGGCTCGCACCCACGTCCGACGAGCGGGTTCTGGACCTGTTCTGTGGTCTGGGAAATTTTGCGTTACCCCTGGCCCGACTGGCCCGAGAAGTGGTTGCAATCGAAGGTGTCGCGACCATGGTCGAGCGTGCGTCGGCCAATGCAATAAGTAATGATCTGCACAACGTAGTCTTTTTTCAGGCGGATTTGTCCCAGCCGCTGGCACAAGCGAACTGGGCCGCAGAGGGCTTTTCTGCGGTACTCTTGGACCCGCCGCGTGACGGCGCTTTCGAGGTGGTGCGCAAGCTCAAGGCATTAGGTGCCGAACGGTTGCTCTATGTGTCATGCAACCCGGCAACTTTGGCTCGCGACACTGTCGAATTGGTCAAACAGGGCTACCGATTAAAACGTGCCGGAATCCTCGATATGTTTCCACAGAC
Organism: Pseudomonas sp. DSP3-2-3; assembly: GCF_049898225.1. Taxonomy (NCBI): domain Bacteria; kingdom Pseudomonadati; phylum Pseudomonadota; class Gammaproteobacteria; order Pseudomonadales; family Pseudomonadaceae; genus Pseudomonas; species Pseudomonas sp. DSP3-2-3. The sequence continues at coordinate 138,431 of NZ_JAFCXH010000002.1, forward strand.
AGCTCATGTCGAGGCGATGGCTTTATTTGAAGCGAGTAAGTGAGCAGCGGCTTAGGGAATTGAGTCAGCGGTTCACATGGAGTCTCGTTTAATCCAATTGGCCCGCGAATGCCAGTCCTTGCTTGCCCGGCAAGGAGTGTTCGCTCAAGAAGGCCAGGGACTGTAGGCGCTATTCATCGCGCCGTAGGGAAGGTAAGACATGGTACAGGTGAGAGCACACCAGCCGATAAACACAGACGGCAGTATCAACCTCGACGCATGGCTGGATCATGTGGTCAGCGTCGACCTGATTTTGGATCGACAAGCCTTGAAAGAGGCCTGTGAATTTGCCCGCAATGCCGAGCAACAGGACAACGCTTCAAAGAACCGCTGGGCGGAAGGCACGTCGAGTTTCCAGACCGGTCTGGAAATCGCCGAGATCCTGGCCGACCTCAAGCTCGATCAGGACTCACTGGTTGCGGCGGTGCTTTACCGTGCCGTGCGCGAAGGCAAGATTCCGCTGCCTGATGTCGAGCAGCGCTTCGGCGCGACCGTCGCCAAACTGATCGATGGCGTGCTGCGCATGGCCGCCATCAGTGCCAGCCTCAGCCCGCGCCAATCGTTGGTGCTGGGCAGTCAGGCGCAGGTGGAAAACCTGCGCAAGATGCTCGTGGCCATGGTCGACGATGTCCGCGTGGCCTTGATCAAACTGGCCGAACGGACTTGCGCCATCCGCGCGGTGAAGAATACCGACGAGGAAAAACGCAACCGCGTCGCCCGGGAAGTCTTCGACATCTATGCGCCGCTGGCCCACCGCCTGGGCATCGGCCACATCAAATGGGAGCTGGAGGACTTGTCCTTCCGCTACCTTGAGCCCGAACAATACAAACAGATCGCCAAGCTGCTGCATGAGCGTCGCCTTGATCGCGAGCGCTTCATCAGCGACGTGATGTGCCAGCTGGAAAACGAGCTGCTGGCGACCGGCGTTACCGCCGACATCAGTGGCCGGGCGAAACACATCTATTCCATCTGGCGCAAAATGCAGCGCAAGGGTCTGGAATTCAGCCAGATCTATGACGTGCGCGCCGTGCGCGTGCTGGTCCCGGAAATGCGCGATTGCTATACCGCGCTGGGTATCGTGCATACCTTGTGGCGGCATATTCCCAAGGAGTTCGACGATTACATCGCCAACCCCAAGGAGAACGGCTATCGCTCGCTGCACACCGCCGTCATCGGCCCGGAAGGCAAGGTGCTGGAGGTGCAGATTCGCACCCACGCGATGCATGAAGAAGCCGAGCTCGGGGTGTGTGCCCACTGGCGCTATAAAGGCACCGACGTCAAATCCGGCTCCAATCATTACGAAGAGAAAATTTCCTGGCTGCGTCAGGTGCTGGAATGGCACGAAGAACTGGGTGATATCGGCGGCCTGGCTGAACAGCTGCGCGTTGATATCGAGCCGGACCGGGTTTACGTCTTCACTCCCGACGGCCACGCCATCGACTTGCCCAAGGGTGCGACGCCGCTGGACTTCGCTTATCGGGTGCATACCGAGATCGGCCACAACTGCCGTGGCGCGAAGATCAACGGCCGTATCGTGCCGCTCAACTACAGCCTGCAGACCGGTGAGCAGGTCGAGATCATCACCAGCAAGCACGGTACGCCGAGCCGCGACTGGCTGAACTCGAACCTGGGCTACATCACCACGTCGCGGGCGCGGGCCAAGATTGTTCACTGGTTCAAATTGCAGGCGCGGGATCAGAACGTCGCGGCGGGTAAAACCCTGCTTGAGCGGGAGCTGGCGCGTCTGGCTTTTCCTGCGGTGGACTACGACAAGCTGGCGGAAAAAGCCAATCTCAAGACCGCCGAAGACATGTACGCGGCCTTGGGTGCGGGTGATCTGCGCCTGACGCAACTGGTCAATCTGGCGCAGCAGCTGGTCGAGCCGGAACGCGGCAACGAACCGATCGAACTGGTTCCGCGCAAGGCCACCGGCTACAAGCCTGGCAAACGTGGCGATATCCAGATTCAGGGCGTGGGCAACCTGATGACGCAAATGGCCGGCTGCTGCCAGCCGTTGCCGGGAGATGCCATCGTCGGATACATCACCCAGGGCCGCGGCGTCAGCATTCACCGCCAGGATTGCGCATCGGTGCTGCAACTCGGTGGTCGCGAGCCGGAACGTATCATTCAGGTCAGCTGGGGACCGATACCGGTGCTCACCTATCCGGTGGACATCATTATCCGTGCCTACGATCGCTCCGGTTTGCTGCGTGACGTTTCCCAGGTGCTGCTCAACGAGCGGATCAACGTACTGGCGGTCAATACCCGCTCGAACAAGGAAGACAACACCGCATTGATGTCGTTGACCATTGAGATTCCGGGCCTGGATGCACTGGGGCGTTTGCTGGGTCGGATTTCCCAGTTGCCGAATATTATCGAGACGCGGCGGAATCGGACGCCTTGAGGCGCAGCTGGTAGCTTTTAGCCGCAAGCTACAAGCTGTACGCGGACAACTTAAAGCTTTTAGCTTGTAGCTTGCGGCTGTGACCGAAGGGAACCCTATGCACACTCTCGACGACCTGCTCCACCTTATGGCCCGGCTGCGCGATCCGCAGTTCGGTTGCCCGTGGGACGTGAAGCAGAATTACGCCAGCATCGTGCCGCACACTATCGAGGAAGCCTACGAAGTGGCCGACGCCATCGAGCGCGGTGACTTTGATGATCTGAAGGGTGAACTGGGTGATCTGCTGTTCCAGGTGGTGTATTACAGCCAGCTGGCCCGGGAAGAAGGGCGCTTCGAGTTTGCTGGCGTGATCGACGGGATTACCCGCAAACTGATCCGCCGCCATCCCCACGTGTTTCCTACCGGTGATTTGTACGCGCCGCTGGAAACCCCGCGCTTGAGTGAAGATCAGGTCAAGCAGCGTTGGGAGGAGATCAAGGCCGAGGAGCGCGCCGACAAGGCTTCTGCGCCGGAGCAGCTGTCCTTGCTCGATGACGTGCCCGCCGTTTTGCCTGCCTTGTCCCGTGCCGCCAAGTTGCAAAAGCGCGCCGCACGGGTCGGTTTTGACTGGCCTGCCGCGCTGCCGGTGGTGGACAACGTTCGCGAAGAACTGGATGAAGTCCTTGAAGCCATGGCCAGCAACGATGCCGAGGCGATTGCCGAAGAAGTCGGTGATCTGCTGTTTGCTGCCGTCAATCTGGCTCGGCATTTGAAAGTCGATCCAGAAAACGCTTTGCGTGCCGCCAACACTAAATTCGAACGTCGCTTCAGATTTATCGAACAGGCATTGCGCCAGACCCATCGTCCCATCGAAGATTGCACCCTCGAAGAAATGGACGCTCTCTGGGGCGAAGCCAAACGTCAGGAAAAGAACGCGCCCAGCTGTGGCTGAGCCCGGTGTATCTGCATAAGTGAGTAGACAATGAGCCTTTCCCTTCGCGACCAGTTGCTCAAGGCAGGTCTGGTCAATCAAAAGCAGGCCAAACAGGTCGGCAAAGACAAGCAGAAAGAACAACGTCTGGCCCACAAAGGCCAGATCGAGATCGACGACTCGCAAAAGCGTGCCGCCCAGGAAGCCATGGCCGAAAAGGCCAGGCGCGATCAGGAACTCAATCGCCAACAGCAGGAAAAGGTCGAGCAGAAAGCCCGTGCCGCGCAGATCAAGCAGTTGATCGAAGTATCACGCCTGCCGAAGCTGACCACCGAAGACTATTACAACTTTGTCGACGACAAGAAGGTCAAACGTCTTTCGGTCAACAGCCTGATGCGCAGCAAGCTCAGCAGCGGTTCGCTGGCCATCGTGCATCACGGCGGCGGCTACGAAGTCATTCCCCGGGAAGCGGCGCTGAAGATCCAGGAGCGCGATCCACGGCGCATCGTGCTGCTCAGCGAACCGACGGAAGAAGCCGATGGCGATGATCCGTACGCGGCCTACAAAATCCCTGATGATCTGATGTGGTAAATGCGAAACAAACAAAACCCGCCAAGTGCGGGTTTTGTTTTGATGCGATTCTGAAAGTGCGTCTTACTGGTTGCGTCTGCTTTCCAGTTCTTCGAGCTCAGCCTTGTAGCGATGGGCATCGGACTCGACATGAAACATTCCTACCAACTGATCTTGCTGGTGTACATCCCAGATCTGAATGCCATCAGCGATGGTTTCGTGAGAGATATGGGCGTCGTCGCGTTCAGTAACTCGTACGGTCATGGTTCAGGCTCCTGACTTGAGGCTGCGGCGATGTGTCGCAGGCCTCTGTTATAGGATTTGTTAGGTTCCTAAGTAAATAGCCTGAGTGTGCAAGGGTTTGTTGCGGAAACGGGAACATCGCCGCAGGGCTTGAATTGTCTGGGTTGCAGGGGGGGTGCGGCTAAATGAAGGTTTTTTCATGTACACGTTGCGCGCTTCGAAACACTTTATTTCGCGTTTATAACTGGGTGGCGCCAACGGCTTTTGCGGTGCGGCTTATTCCGGTTTCGCCCTGACGGTCGACCCCCTTTGTTTCGGCAAAGGGGGGAAACCATTCTGCGCTGACGTCCGGCCTCTGCTTCGCAGCGGTTCCTTCACTCCGGTGCCGTGGTGTGGGTACGCGCCGACGCGCCATCCATGGCGCAACGGCGCTCGACCGGCATCCATGCCGGTTGCCCCACACCACGACACCTGCGCTCAGCCTCCCGACGCGCGTTTGGCGGTGTCTACCAGATCGCGGCACGGAAAAGCCAAAATCAAAATCAAAATCAAAATCAAAATCAAAAGCCGAAGCCTCGGTTTCGTTGGAGCGAGGCTTGCCCGCGAAGGCGTCAACACCGATTCGCGCGCAAGCCTCCAACGGCGCACCACAAAAAACCCCGCTTAAAAGCGGGGCTCTGGCATTGCAGGCGGGCTGACGAATCAGCTGCCTTTGACCGCTTTGCCGTTCACCGTGCCGTCTTGCAACATGATGTTGTATTCCTTGCCGTCGGTTTCAACCTGTTGCAGGCGAACCAGCAGGTAATCCCAATCCTTGGCGAACCAGAGGACGGTGATGCGTTTGCTTTGTGTCGGGTCGCGCACGCGCTCGACCTTGATGGCATCGACCTGGCCGGCTTTGGTTGCGACTTTTTCCGAGCCCAGGACGCGGAAGTCATAGGTGTCGACTTCATCGCCGTCAACCACCTGATAGCTCATGCTCTTCTTGCCTGCGGCCACGTCATGTTGCAGGGCCAGCTGATAAGTCGATTTGTCGAGAATGCCACGATTGAGCGGCAGCTTGATCGCATCGCCACGATCGGTGCCGGTAACGAACTTGGTGGACCAGTCGAACACCAGGTCGACTTTCTTGGATTTGCCCAGACCGCCACGCTCAAAGGTGTAGGTCTGCGGCAGCAGTACGTCTTTGTCGACCTTCAGCGTGCTGACTTCGGTCAGGCTGGCAATCATCATGGAAGCCTTGAAATTCAAGGTCCAGGTTCCGTTCGGACCTGCTGCCAGGCTGCGCTCGGCAGTGCCGCTCATGGGCAATTGCTTCCAGTCGGCGGTATAGCTGGCGGAGAACGGTTGCAGGTCTGCGGCATGAGCGGCAGGCAGTGCGAGCAGAGCGAAAGCGAACAGCAAAGCGCGACGCATAATATCTCCTAGGTTCGTATCAAGTGGCCATGAGCCGCGAGTAACTGACCGTCCAATAATGCACCTTCTTCGCCAAGGCTCAAGCGGCCTTCGGCAAACCAGCGGACGGCCAGCGGATAAATCTGATGTTCCTGGGCATGAACGCGTTGCGCCAGACTTGCCGCAGAGTCGTCGGACTCTACCGGAATTACTGCCTGTACGACCAGCGGTCCTCCATCGAGTTCCTCGGTGACGAAGTGCACGCTGCAGCCGTGCTCGGCGTCGCCAGCCTCCAGCACCCGTTGATGGGTGTGCAAGCCTTTATAGAGAGGAAGCAGGGAAGGGTGGATATTCAGCAGGCGGCCCTGATAATGCCGGACGAACCCGGCGCTGAGGATGCGCATGAAACCCGCCAGCACCACGAGGTGCGGCTGGAAGGTGTCAATCAGCTCGATCAGCGCGGCGTCGAACGCTTCGCGACCGTCATACGCCTTGTGGTCAAGCACGCAGGCTTCGATGCCCGCGTCGCGGGCGCGTTGCAGGCCGAAAGCATCGGCGCGGTTGGAGATCACCGCGCGGATGCGGACGGGATGATTCCCGTCCTTGAAGCTGTCGATCATGGCTTGCAGGTTGCCGCCGGTGCCAGACAGCAGCACCACCACATCACAGGTTGCAGGCATCAGTGCGCCTTGAGGTTTTTCAGCTCGACTTGTGCAGCGCCTTCGGCAGCGGTAGCGATCTGACCGATCACCCACGGCTGCTCGCCGGCTTCGCGCAGTACGTTCAATGCCGTTTCAACGTGCTCTTGAGCGACGCAGATGACCATGCCCACGCCGCAGTTCAGCACGCGGTGCATCTCGTTTTCGGCAACGTTGCCTTGCTGCTGCAACCAGTCGAACACTGCTGGACGCTGCCAGCTGGCGACGTCAACCACGGCTTGCGCGCCTTCAGGCAGTACGCGCGGAATGTTGTCCAGCAGACCGCCGCCGGTGATGTGGGCCATGGCTTTTACCGCGCCAGTGTCCTTGATCAGTTTCAGCAGGGATTTGACGTAGATGCGGGTTGGCGCCATCAGCAGTTCGGTCAGCGGCTTGCCGTCGAGCTGGATATTTTCGATGTCTGCACCGGCCACTTCGATGATCTTGCGGATCAGCGAGTAACCATTGGAGTGCGGGCCGGAGGACGGCAGGGCGAGCAGGGCATCGCCGGCAGCAACCTTGGAGCCGTCGATGATGTCGGCTTTTTCCACGACGCCAACACAGAAGCCGGCCAGGTCGTAGTCTTCGCCTTCGTACATGCCAGGCATTTCAGCGGTTTCGCCGCCCACCAGCGAGCAACCCGCCAGTTCACAGCCAGCGCCGATGCCGGTCACTACCTGGGTAGCGGTTTCGACGTTGAGCTTGCCGGTCGCGTAGTAATCAAGGAAGAACAGCGGCTCTGCGCCGCACACCACCAGGTCGTTGACGCACATGGCGACCAGATCGATGCCGATGGTGTCGTGCTTGTTCAGGTTCAAGGCCAGGCGCAGCTTGGTGCCGACGCCGTCGGTGCCGGAAACCAGCACAGGCTGCTTGTAGCCAGCCGGGATTTCGCAGAGGGCGCCGAAGCCACCCAGACCGCCCATGACTTCCGGGCGCTTGGTGCGCTTGGCAACGCTCTTGATGCGTTCGACCAATGCTTCGCCGGCGTCGATGTCTACACCGGCGTCTTTGTAGCTCAGGGAGGGTTGCTTGCTCATAATCCAGGCCTTTAGGGGGGATTCGGGTGGGATCGACGGAAACGGCGGGGCCACTGGAAAACTGCACCTGCGTGCAATGCAGTTTTTCGGGCCGCCACCATCACCAGTCTGCGAAGGCGCGCGATTTTATCAGGCTTGGGCGGCAGCGGCCATCCTTAGGCCGACGGGCAGGCTTGATCGATACAAAATAAACCGGGCGATGACCGCTCTGGCTCGTTTGGCGAGGCCTCTATAAGGTGTAGCCTGCATCTGGAATTTGAATGAATGGCCTGGCTCTGCGGTCTCAGCCAAGCCAGCTATCTTGTTACGGTTGTTTTTTCTGCCGCTTTTCTGTCCGGGAACTGTCCATGGGTCTCTCAAAAATATTCTTCGCCGGCTGCCTGTCGTTCATCTGTCTGCCGAGCTTCGCCGAAACCGTCAACAATCTTTATCAGGTGCGCGAGCCGGTCAGCGGCCAGACTCCGGATGAGCGCACCCGCGCCACTCAAGCCGCACTGGACACGCTGGTGTTGCGTCTGACCGGCGACACCAAGTCCGTACAAGGCCCGGCGCTCGCCGAGCTGCGCAAGAATCCGCAGCAGATCATCAGCCAGTTCGGCTACGAGGCCGGTCCGCCGGAATCGCTGCTGGTGGATTTTGATCCCGCCAGCACCGACCGTTCGCTGCGCCAGGCCGGTCTGCCGATCTGGGGCAGCAATCGACCGACTATTCTTGGCTGGTGGCTGAATGACGCAACCGATGGCTCGAATCTGGTGGGCGATGGTCAGAGCGCGGCCGAGCCGCTGCGGCGTGCGGCCCAGCATCGTGGCTTGCCGTTGCGCCTGCCACTGGCCGATCTTGGCGAGCAAGGCGTCGGTACCGCGAAAAACCTTGAAGGCAGCGATGCGACGCCGCTCAAGGAAGCGTCCGAACGCTATGGCGCCGACGCATTGCTGGCGGTGCATGCCAAGGAAGAGGGCGGCCAGTGGCAGGGCAAATGGCGTTTGTGGCTGGGCGAGCAACGCGAACAAGGCACTGCGACCGGCGCGACCTCCGAGGCATTGGCCGATGCCGTGCTGTTAGCGGTAAGCCAGCGTCTGGCGCCGCGCTATGTGGTCAAACCCGGCGCTGCTACTGGCTTGACGCTGGAGGTGCAGGGCATGAATCTGGAGCGTTACGCGCAGTTGATGCGTCTGCTTGAGCCTTTTGGTGCGCGCCTCAAAACGGTCGATGGCGATCGCATCAGCTATGAAGTCAGCGCCAATGCCGATCAACTGCGTTCGCAACTGTCCCTGGCCAAGTTGCAGGAAGTGCCGGCCGGGGAAGTTGCACCAGCTCCGGTAGCTGCCGCGCCGGTCGATGGTACGACCGCTACACCGGGCGCCGCACCGCTGATCGTGCCAGCGGCGGGCCCACAATTGCACTTCCGCTGGTAAGCGGCGGTCTGTTTCAAACACTGCTGCACTTTATGAAGCTGAGGGACTTTGATGACTGACACACGGCGCTGGTTTTGGCTCGGCGGGATTGTCCTGCTGTTCCTGTTTGTTTACCTGTTGCACGCAATTCTGACGCCGTTTCTGGTAGCGCTGCTGCTGGCGTACATGGGCGACCCGCTGGCGGATCGCCTGGAAAAGGCCGGATTGTCGCGGACCTTGAGCGTGGTCGCGGTGTTTACCCTGTTCACCTTGATTCTGCTGGCGTTGCTGTTGGTCCTGGTGCCGATGCTGGCCAAGCAGTTGTTCCGCCTGTATGAGCTGGCGCCGCAAATGCTCGACTGGTTGCAGCACACGGCGCTGCCGTGGGCGCAGGCCAAATTCGGGCTTGCCGACGGTTTCTGGAAGTTCGACAAGGTCAAGGCGGCGATCTCCGAGCACATGGGCCAGACCGGCGACATCGTCGGTATCGTCCTGTCCAAAGCGACGGCGTCGAGTCTGGCGCTGATTGGCCTGATCACCAATCTGGTGCTGATCCCGGTGGTGTGCTTTTACCTGCTGCGCGACTGGGACGTCATGATGGGCAAGGTGCGCAGCTTGCTGCCGCGTCATCGCGAAGGGCAGGTCGTCAAGCTGGCGGGCGAATGTCATGAAGTGCTGGGCGCATTTATCCGGGGCCAGTTGCTGGTGATGGTGGCGCTGGGCGTGATCTACGCGGCGGGCCTGATGCTGGTGGGTCTGGAACTGGGCCTGTTGATCGGGGTAATTGCCGGTCTGGCGGCCATCGTTCCTTATATGGGCTTCGTGATCGGAATCGGCGCGGCATTGATAGCCGGGTTGTTCCAGTTCGGCGGCGACCTGTATCCGATGATGGGCATCGTTGCGGTATTCATGGTCGGTCAGGCGCTGGAAGGCATGGTGCTCACGCCGCTATTGGTAGGGGATCGCATCGGCCTGCATCCGGTGGCGGTGATTTTCGCGATTCTGGCGGGCGGCGAGCTGTTCGGTTTTACCGGCATCCTACTGGCGCTGCCGGTGGCGGCGGTGATCATGGTTCTGGTGCGACATGTTCATGACCTTTATAAGGACTCGGACATCTACGGCGGCATGGGCGACCCTGAGCTGTAGGGCAAATTGCTGCATCGCGAAGGGCGTGGCGCACGACAAGTGTCCACGCCCTTTTTTATTGCAGGATTTTTCCCGGCAATTGTTCGGCAACCTCGCAAAGCACGCAAACCTTTGATTTTCCTTATGGTCTCGCGCATTGTGTGCCCAGCGTCACGGGTATAAACTTTGCACACTTTACACAGAGGCCCCTAACGGCTCACATGAGCTGTTCAGCCAGCATGAAACCGATTCAGCTGCCCCTGGGTGTGCGTCTGCGTGATGACGCCACCTTCATCAATTACTATCCAGGCGCCAACGCCGCCGCACTCGGCTACGTGGAGCGGCTGTGCGAAGCCGACGCAGGCTGGACCGAAAGCCTGATTTATCTCTGGGGCAAGGACGGCGTAGGGCGCACGCACCTGTTGCAGGCCGCGTGCCTGCGCTTCGAGCAGATGGGCGAGCCGGCGGTTTATCTGCCACTGGCGGAAGTCATTGATCAAGGCGTCAAACTCTTCGACAACCTCGAACAATACGAACTGGTCTGTCTCGACGATCTGCAGGTTGTGGTCGGCAAACCCGAGTGGGAAGAGGCCTTGTTTCACTTGTTCAACCGGCTGCGCGACAGTGGGCGTCGCCTGTTGATCGCGGCGTCGCAATCGCCCCGTGAGCTGCCGGTCAAACTCCCCGATCTCAAATCGCGCCTGACCATGGCCCTGGTGTTCCAGATGCGTGCCCTGTCGGACGAAGACAAGCTGCGCGCCCTGCAACTGCGCGCCTCGCGACGCGGGCTGCACCTGACCGATGAGGTCGGGCATTTCATCCTGACGCGCGGCACGCGCAGCATGAGCGCGTTGTTCGACTTGCTTGAGCGACTCGATCAGGCGTCGCTGCAAGCGCAACGCAAGCTGACCATTCCGTTCCTCAAAGAGACGCTGGGGTGGTAGATCAGGCGTTGGTGTTGCAGGTTGCAGCAGCGTTGCGACATGCCCGGCGAATTCTGATCATCACCGGCGCCGGGCTGTCTGCCGATTCCGGCCTGCCGACTTATCGCGGCGTCGGCGGTTTGTACAACGACAAGACCGCTGATGGCCTACCTATCGAAATGGCCCTGTCCGGGCCGATGCTGCGCCGTGATCCTGCGTTGTGCTGGAAGTACATCGCGCAACTGGCCAAGGCCTGCCTGGGCGCGCAACCCAATGACGCGCATTACGCTATCGCCCAACTGCAACGCAAGAAGCCCGACTGCTGGGTGTTGACGCAGAACGTCGACGGCTATCACCGCGCCGCTGGCAGCCCGCCTGAAAGACTGATCGAGATTCATGGTCAACTGGCACCGGTCTATTGCCAGTCATGCGCTGCGCAAGACCCGGAATGGACTGCGCAGTTGGACCGCCCGTTGCCGCCGTTGTGCAGTCACTGTGGTGGCATTCTGCGACCGTCCGTCGTTTTATTCGAGGAGCTGCTACCGGAGCTGGCCCTCGAAACCCTGCATCAAGAGATGGCAAAGGGCTTTGATGCGGTGTTGAGCATAGGTACCACCGCAAGCTTCCCCTACATCCATGAACCCCTATTCAGGACAAGGGTTTGCGGCGGTTTTACGGCGGAGATTAATTTGACGCCTACCGACCAGAGTCTGCAGATGGATGCTTTTTTGCAGTGCCGAGCGGTACATGTCATGAGCGAACTGGTAAGTCACATATAGTTCGATTGAATTTGCAAATGAGGATCATAGTTGGCATAGTCTCGCCACCTTAACAGTCAGCCACGGTTGTGCCCATGCTAGCTCGCTTCGCACCCCTCGTGCCTCTCGCACTCGTATCACTACTGTTCGGTTGCTCGGCCAACATGCCGGTATCTCAACAAGATGCGCAGCAACAGCAGTACAAGACGCAGATCACCGCGCAATCCTCCGCCAGCCGTTCCGATCGCTCGGTGTTGCAGGAAGAACTGGCCACTGAAGCCGAGCTGGCTCAGTTTGCCGACAACAAGCCTTATCAACTGCCAGCCCTGGCTGACAGCATCCTTGAGCGTGGCAAATCCCTGATCGGTACTCGCTACCGTTTCGGTGGCACCTCAACCAGCACCGGTTTCGATTGCAGCGGTTTCATCGGTTATCTTTTCCGTGAGAAAGCTGGCATGAGCCTGCCGCGTTCTTCTCGCGACATGATCAACATCGATGCGCCACTGGTTAAGCGCAATGATCTGGCGCCGGGCGACCTGCTGTTCTTCAGCACTGCCGGTCGCGGTCGTGTCAGCCATGCAGCCATCTACCTGGGCGACAATCAGTTCATTCACTCCAGCAGCCGTCGCAGTGGTGGTGTTCGCGTCGACAGCCTGGACGATGTGTACTGGAGCAAGACGTTCATCGAGGCCAAGCGCGCCCTGGCGATGGAATCGCCAAATATCGCGCCGCAGACGACTGCAATGACCACGACTACGCTCAAGCGCCGCAAGTAATCACTACCGTGTTATGCAAAAACAGGCTATAAGCCTGTTTTGCGCATTTAGCGCCCTCGGCAAGCAGCCGCATCCAGCTCAGGTTGTTGTATCCATGTCGATTACGATACGCCTTGCGGTCATTACTCTTGCTGCCTTGCTCGGCGCTTGCGCCAGCGCGCCGCCGCCACCCTCCAAGCCCCGGATTGTTCAGCGTCCGGTGCTGATTGCTCCTCCTGAAAGTTTTTCCCCGGCTATCGAAGACGTGATGTTTCGCGCGCTCGGGCTGGTCGGCACGCCCTATCATTGGGGTGGCAACACGCCTGATTCCGGTTTTGATTGCAGCGGTTTGATCGGCTACGTCTATCGTGACGCGGCGGGCATTGCTCTGCCTCGGTCGACCCGCGACATGATCGGCATGCGCGCGCCGAATGTGGGTCGTGAACAGCTGCAGACTGGCGACCTGGTGTTCTTCGCCACCGGCGGTGGCTCGCAGGTCAGCCATGCGGGGATTTACGTCGGGGAAGGGCGTTTCGTGCATGCGCCAGCTACCGGCGGCACGGTCAAGCTGGACAGTCTGGACAAGCCGTATTGGCAGCGCGCTTACCTGAATGCCAAGCGCGTGATTCAGCCATCGAGTCTGGCGCGTAATCCGTAGGACACGAACCGAACCTGTGGGAGATTCTATGTTTGGGGGCAACCCACAGATGCCGAAGATGTGGTGTCTACACCGACGCCTTCCCGGATAGATCCGGTCCCACGAGATGACCGCGTTTCACTTGTGGGAGCGAGCTTGCTCGCGAAGACATTTGCCCGTTCAACATCTTTGCAAGCTTCCCGGACGCATTCGCAAGCAAGCTTGCTCCCACAAGTTTTGTACAGGCCGTTAACTTATTGTGCCTTCGCCGCAGTCACCCGCCAGATCTTGTTCCCCACGTCATCCGCCACCAGTAACCCACCCTGATGATCATTGACCACGCCGACCGGGCGACCCTGGGCTTTTTCGTCGGCATTCAGGAAACCGGTCAGCAGGTCAATCGGCGCGCCGCTTGGCTTGCCGCCGCTGAACGGCACGAACAGGACTTTGTAGCCGCTGTGTGGTTTGCGGTTCCAGGAGCCGTGCTGGCCGATGAACACGCCTTCATTGAACGGCGCCGGCAACGTCTTGCCATCGGCGAACACCAGGCCAAGTGACGCGGTATGCGGGCCGACCGCGTAATCAGGTGCGATGGCCTTGGCCACCAGCTCCGGATTCTGCGGAGTTACGCGCACGTCCACATGCTGGCCGTAATAGCTGAACGGCCAGCCATAGAACGCCCCGTCTTGCACCGAAGTGATGTAGTCCGGCACCAGATCGCTGCCGATTTCGTCACGCTCGTTGACCGCCGTCCAGAGTTTGCCGGTGGTGGGCTCCCAATCCATGCCGTTGGGGTTGCGCAGGCCTGAAGCAAAGATCCGATGCGAACCGCTGGCGGGGTCAACTTCCCAGATTGCCGCGCGACCTTCTTCAGCTGCCAGCCCGTTTTCCGCGACGTTGCTGTTGGAACCGACCGTCACATACAGCTTGCTGCCGTCCTTGCTGGCGATGACGTTTTTGGTCCAGTGGTGATTCAGCGTGCCGCCCGGAAGATCGACGACTTTGGTCGGCTGCGCGCTGATCGAGGTCTGGCCGTCCTGATACGGGAAACTGATCAGGCGGTCGGTGTCGGCGACATACAGCTTGTTGCCCACCAAGGTCATACCGAACGGCGAATTGAGGTTTTCCAGGAACACCGTGCGGGTTTCGGCAATGCCGTCGTGATCCTTGTCGCGCAGCAAGGTAATCCGATTGGGGCTGGGAACACCGGCCCCGGCGCGGCCCATGACTTTGCCCATGACCCAGCCGCGAATGCCTTTATTGTCATCAGGCTTTGGCGGCGAGTTGGTTTCCGCCACCAGCACGTCACCATTGGGCAGCACGTAAAGCCAGCGCGGGTGGTCCAGATGTTCGGCGAAAGCGGCGACCTGCGTGCCCTTGGCCGCGACGGGTTTGGCGTCTTTTTCCCAGCCCACCGCTGGCGCTATGTTGACGGTCGGAATCATCGTCTTGTTCGGTTCCGGCAACTTTGGTGACGGCCCGGTGCCGTCGGTGACTTGCAGGGTCGAAGATTCGCCGCAGGCCGCAAGGCCTCCGGCAACCAGTAGCAAAACCGCGAACTGTGGTCTGAGCTTGAACATGATCGATCTCCATAACGGGCAGTGTTCCAGTAAGAGATAGAGACGCCTGTGCTTTCGAGGTTCAACCTGTTGCTGAGTTGATTGACGCTCAATCCCCAACCCTCTAACCTGCGCCTTTTGTTTCAGGTGCTCAGGTCTACAGCGTTTAAAACTGCTGCGCTCGACAATACTGCGTTGGAAACAGACTCGAAATGCTCATTGAGGGAACCTCAACTCCGCTTTCTCGCCTGTTTCCGCCTTGTCTTGTCGTCGCTCGCTACGTTTTAAATCGCTGCAGCAAATGTTTGAGTGAAACAGGGAAACCGGTAAGGACGCTCATGGCGACCAATTCCGGTGCTGCCCCCGCAACGGTAGATGAGTCAACGCTGTGCCTGATGCCACTGGGTCTGCAAGGATTTGGGAAGGCGCACAGTAGGGGATTTCCCGCTCATGAGCCCGGAGACCGGCCTGATCCATTCAACAGCATCACGGCGGGCGATGCTCTGGGCATGACGAAAGTCGTGCTGCCAGTCATTTGCTATTGCCTGCCGTCTGCTTTCGCGTGCCCTCAAGCGGAGAGCTGAGATGAACGAATCCCCCGAACGTGACGAACGCCATCTGGCGCGCATGTTGCGCAAAAAAGCCGTGATGGACGAGCGCATCGCCAGTGCACCCAATGAATGCGGGCTGTTGCTGGTCCTGACCGGTAACGGTAAAGGCAAAAGCAGTTCTGCATTCGGCATGTTGGCCCGGGCCATGGGCCACGGCATGCAGTGCGGTGTCGTGCAGTTCATCAAGGGCAGCAACAGCACCGGCGAAGAGTTCTTCTTCCGACGTTTCCCAGAGCAGGTTCGCTATCACGTGATGGGCGAGGGCTACACCTGGGAAACCCAGGACCGCCAGCGTGATATCGCCGCCGCCGAAGCAGCGTGGGAAGTTTCCCTGGAAATGCTCCGTGATCCGGCCATCGGCATGGTGATCCTCGACGAACTGAACATCGCCCTCAAGCACGGTTATCTGGACATCGAGCGAGTGCTCAGCGACCTGCAAGCCCGGCCGCCGATGCAGCATGTGATTGTCACCGGCCGTGGCGCGAAACCGGAAATGATTGACATGGCCGACACCGTGTCGGAAATCACCGTGGTCAAACACGCATTCCAGTCCGGCATTCGAGCGCAAAAAGGCATCGAGTTGTGAGTGAACCGCGTCATTGTCCGGCGGTTCTGATCGCCGCACCGGCCTCCGGCCAAGGCAAAACCACCGTCACCGCCGCGCTGGCCCGTTTGCATCGCAATCAGGGTCGCAAGGTTCGCGTATTCAAATGCGGCCCGGATTTTCTCGACCCGATGATTCTTGAGCGCGCCAGCGGTGCGCCGGTTTATCAGCTCGATTTGTGGATGGTCGGCGCTGATGAAAGCCGCCGCCTGTTGTGGCAAGCGGCAGGTGAAGCCGACCTGATCCTGATCGAAGGCGTGATGGGCCTGTTCGATGGCACGCCGTCCAGCGCGGACCTGGCGCGTTATTTCGGCGTGCCGGTCCTCGGCGTGATCGACGGCACGGCCATGGCCCAGACCTTCGGCGCGCTGGCGCTGGGCCTGGCGCGTTATCAGCCGGACCTGCCGTTCGCCGGCGTTTTGGCCAACCGGGTCGGCACCGTGCGGCATGCGCAACTGCTCGAAGGCAGCCTCACCGAAGGTTTGCGCTGGTACGGCGCGTTGTCCCGGGAAACCGGCATCGAATTGCCAAGCCGGCATTTGGGGCTGGTGCAGGCCAGCGAGTTGAACGATCTTGATCTGCGTCTGGATGCCGCCGCCGCAGCACTGGCCAGCACCTGCGAAGTTGAACTGCCGCCTGCGGTGACCTTCGCTGCGCCGGACCTGGTACCCGCCGAGCCTTTACTGCAAGGCGTAACGATTGCCGTCGCCCATGACGAAGCGTTTGCGTTCACCTACGGCGCGAGCCTGGATCTGCTGCGTGCCATGGGTGCCGAACTGGTGTTCTTCTCGCCGATCCGCGATTCGGTGCTGCCGCCTGCCGACAGCCTGTATCTGCCCGGTGGTTATCCGGAACTGCACCACGTGGCGCTAAGCCAGAACACGTCGATGCTGAACGCGATTCGCCAGCATCATCAGGCGGGCAAGCCTTTGCTGGCCGAGTGTGGCGGCATGTTGTACCTGCTCGACGCCTTGACCGATGTCGACGGTCAGCGCGCCGAGTTGGTGGGTTTGCTCGCCGGTGAAGCGGTCATGCAAAAGCGTCTGGCGGCATTGGCGCTGCAAACAGTTGCGTTGCCGGAAGGCGAACTGCGCGGCCACACGTATCACCATTCGCTGACCAGCACCGAATTGCAGCCCATCGCCCGTGGCATCAGCCCCAACGGCGGGCGCGGCGCGGAGGCGGTCTATCGCGACGGGCGCATGACGGCGTCCTACGTCCACTTCTATTTCCCTTCCAATCCTCAAGCGGTTGCGGCGCTTTTCAAGCCATGAATGACCAAGCGTTCAGCACTGACGAACGAGCCGCAGTGTATCGAGCCATTGCCGAACGCCGCGACATGCGGCATTTCAGCGGCGGCACGGTTGCGCCGGAACTGCTGGCGCGGTTGCTCGGTGCGGCGCATCAGGCGCCCAGCGTCGGTTTGATGCAGCCGTGGCGGTTTATTCGCGTCACCGACCGGGCCTTGCGTTCGCAGATCAAGGCGCAGGTCGAGCAGGAACGGCTGCGCACCGCCGAAGCGATGGGTGAGCGCGCTGACGATTTCATGAAGCTCAAGGTCGAGGGCATCGACGATTGCGCGGAAGTGCTGGTCGCCGCGCTGATGGATGACCGCGAGAAACACATTTTTGGCCGCCGCACGCTGCCGGAAATGGACCTGGCCTCGTTGTCCTGCGCCATTCAGAACCTGTGGCTGGCGGCACGTGCCGAAGGGCTGGGCATGGGCTGGGTGTCGTTGTTCGAACCCCAGGCGCTGGCTGATCTGCTCAACATGCCGGCCGGTGCCAAGCCGCTGGCGGTCTTGTGTCTGGGACCGGTGAGCGAATTTTACCCGGCACCGATGCTGGTCATGGAAGGCTGGACGCAAGAACGTCCGCTCAGTGAAATGCTCTACGAGAATCAATGGGGAGTCAGTCAATGAGTGTGGCGCTGTTGAGCGTCGCCGGTGTGGCGCTGGATGCGTTGCTGGGCGAGCCGAAGCGGTCGCATCCGCTGGTGGCCTTTGGGCGCTTTGCCGATCGCATCGAGCGGCGCTTCAATTCTGGCGGACGCGGCTGGCGCAGCCATGGCGTCACCGCGTGGTTTCTCGCCGTGGTGCCATTGACGTTGCTGGCCACAATGTTGAGCTGGCTGCCTTATATAGGCTGGTTGGTGGAAATCCTTGCGCTGTACTGTGCGCTCGGCCTGCGCAGCCTTGGCGAGCACGTCGAGCCGGTGGCCCAAGCGTTGCGCGCCGACGATCTTGACGAAGCGCGGCGGCGGGTCGGCTATCTGGTCAGCCGCCAGACTTCGGAGCTGGATGCTACTGAAGTGGCCCGTGCGGCCACCGAATCTGTGCTGGAGAATGGCAGTGACGCAGTGTTTGCCGCACTGTTCTGGTTTGCTGTCGCCGGTGCGCCGGGCGTGGTGTTGTATCGATTGAGCAATACGCTGGATGCAATGTGGGGCTATCGCAACGAGCGCTTTGAGCGTTTCGGTTGGGCGGCCGCCAAAATCGATGATTTGCTTAACTACATTCCTGCGCGTCTGGTGGCTTTGACCTACGCGCTATTGGGCAAAACCCGACTCGCATTGCGCTGCTGGCGAACTCAGGGCCCGACCTGGGACAGCCCCAATGCCGGTCCGGTAATGGCGGCGGGCGCCGGCGCTCTGGGTGTCGAACTCGGCGGTGCGGCGATTTATCACGGCGAGCTGCATCAGCGTCCGCAGTTGGGCGAGGGCTTGCCCGCCGATGCGCAGTCCATTGATCGAGGCTGGCAACTGGTGCAGCGCGGTGTCTGGCTCTGGTTGCTGATTTTGTGTGTGGGAGCTGAATTCTATGCTTGAACACGGTGGACGACTGCGTGCTGCTGCGCGCGATTACGGCATTGCCGAAAGTGAGTGGCTGGATCTTTCCACGGGCATTGCGCCCTGGGCCTGGCCTATTCCGCCAATCGCCCCGCAAGCCTGGGCGCGACTGCCGGAAACCGACGACGGTCTGGAACGAGCCGCCTGCACTTACTACGGCGCTCCCGAGGTGTTGCCGGTGCCGGGTTCCCAGGCGGCGATTCAAGCCCTGCCGCGTTTGCGTGGCGCCGGTAAGGTCGGCGTGTTGTCGCCGTGTTATGCCGAACATGCCCAAGCCTGGCGCAGCGCCGGTTTTCTGGTCCGGGGAGTGCTGGAACACGAAGTCGATTATTTCCTCGACAGCCTCATCGTGCTGGTGGTGGTCAACCCCAATAATCCTACCGGCCTGAACCTGACGCCTGAGCAATTGCTCAAGTGGCATGCCCGGCTGGCGGAGCGGGGCGGCTGGCTGGTGGTGGATGAAGCCTTCATGGATAACACCCCGGGTTTGAGCCTGGCGGCCGAAACCTGGCGCACCGGGCTGATCGTGTTGCGCTCGTTCGGCAAGTTTTTTGGTCTGGCCGGGGCACGGCTGGGTTTTGTGCTGGCTGAGCCGCATCTGCTCAAGTTGCTGGCCAAAGATATCGGACCCTGGGCAGTCAGCGGCCCGACCCGGGAACTTGGTACGGTTTGCCTGAGAGATACAGACGGTCATCACCAGCAACGCCAGCGCACCGATCAGGCCAGTCAGCGTCTGGTGCAATTGCTCACGCGCCATGACCTGACGCCGCACGGCGGCTGCGCGCTGTTTCAATGGCTGGTCACGCCCCGTGCGTCAGCGTTGTATGAGTTTTGCGCCCGGCGGGGCATCTTGCTGCGTCTGTTCCTCGACGAAGGCCCGCACCACAGCAGCCTGCGCTTCGGCCTGCCTCGCGATGAGGCGGATTGGCAACGCCTGGCCAACGCCCTTGGCGAATTCAATCAGGAAAATCCATGACCACCTTGATGGTGCAAGGCACCACGTCGGACGCCGGCAAAAGCACATTGGTGACGGCATTGTGCCGCTGGCTGACGCGTCAGGGTGTCAGCGTCGTGCCGTTCAAGCCGCAGAACATGGCGCTCAACAGTGCGGTGACGGCGGACGGCGGCGAGATCGGCCGCGCCCAGGCGGTGCAGGCTCAGGCGTGTGGCCTGCAACCGCACACTGACATGAATCCGGTGCTGCTCAAGCCCAACAGCGACACCGGTGCGCAAGTGATTATTCACGGTCGCGCTGTCACCACCATGAATGCGGTGGCGTATCACGGCTATAAAGAGATCGCGATGCAAGCGGTGCTGGAGTCTCATCGACGGCTGGGCGAGCAGTATCCGGTGATCGTCGTCGAAGGCGCCGGTTCGCCTGCCGAGATCAACCTGCGCGCCAACGATATCGCCAACATGGGTTTTGCCGAGGCGGTGGATTGCCCGGTGCTGCTGATCGCCGATATCAATCGCGGCGGGGTTTTTGCTCATTTGGTCGGCACCCTTGAACTGCTGTCGCCCAGCGAGCAGGCGCGGGTCAAAGGTTTCATCATCAACCGCTTTCGCGGCGACATCGCCTTGCTGCAACCGGGGCTGGACTGGCTCGAAGCGCGCACCGGCAAACCGGTTGTCGGCGTGCTGCCGTATGTCATGGATCTTCATCTGGAGGCCGAAGACGGCCTCGATCAGCGCCAGACCGACAAGGTCGAGCAGGTGCTGAATGTTGTGGTGCCAATCCTCCCGCGCATCAGCAATCACACTGATTTCGACCCGCTGCGCCTGCATCCGCAAGTCAATTTGCAGTTCGTCGGCCCCGGTCAGACCATTCCGCCGGCTGATTTGATCATCCTGCCGGGCTCGAAAAGCGTGCGCAGCGACCTGACTTATCTGCGCAACAATGGCTGGGACAGCGCCATTGCCCGGCATTTGCGGTACGGCGGCAAGCTGCTGGGAATTTGCGGCGGTTTGCAAATGCTCGGCGAGCAACTGCATGACCCGCTGGGGCTGGAAGGTGCGGCAGGATCAAGTCCGGGCCTGGGTCTCTTGGCCATGAGCACCGTGCTTGAAGAACACAAGCAACTGCGCAATGTGCGTGGCCGACTGTTGCTCGGAGGTGTCGAGGTCAGCGGCTATGAAATTCATGCGGGTGTGACCACGGGCGCGGCGCTGGAAAATCCGGCAGTGCAGCTGGATGACAATCGCTGCGACGGCGCACAAAGCGCTGACGGGCAAATCCTCGGCACTTACCTGCACGGCCTGTTCGAAACACCCGCCGCCTGCAGCGCGCTGTTGCGTTGGGCGGGGCTGGAAAACGTGCAGGAAGTGGATTATCACGCCCTGCGCGAGCGGGACATCGAGCGGCTGGCGGATCTGGTGGAAAACCATCTGGACGGCGCGCTGTTGCGTGAGCTGTGTGGGTTGGGATGTACCTGACATTGCGGGTGGTGCAGGAAATCCAGGGCTTGTGGGAGCGAGCTTGCTCGCGAAGGCGTTATTTCAGGCTCCGCGAAGGTACCGGATGGGATGACCTCTTCGCGAGCAAGCTCGCTCCCACAGGGCATCTCGCGCTAGACAAGCAGTTCCGAGTTTTCTAAGAAGAGGCGCGCACATATGCAACAACTGATCCTCGGCGGGGCGCGCTCCGGTAAGAGTCGTCTGGCGGAAAAGCTTGCCAGCGAGTCGGGGCTGGACGTCATTTATATCGCCACCAGCCAGCCGGTGGACGCCGAGCTGAATCAGCGTGTCTCGTTGCATCGCCAGCGGCGTCCGGAAAACTGGGGGCTGATCGAAGAACCACTCGAACTGAGCCGCGTGCTGCGGGAAAACGCCGCACCGGACCATTGCCTGCTGGTGGATTGCCTGACGTTGTGGCTCACCAACCTGTTGCTGCTGGAAAACCCCGAGCGTCTGGCGCTGGAGCGTGAGGCACTGCTCGATTGCCTGGCGCTGCTGCTGGGTGAAATCATTTTTGTCAGCAATGAAACCGGGTTGGGCGTCGTGCCTCTCGGTGAGTTGACCCGCCGCTATGTCGACGAAGCCGGCCTGTTGCATCAAGCCCTGGCCGAACGTTGCCATCGCGTGGTGTTGACCGTTGCCGGCTTGCCACTGACTTTGAAAGGATCCGCATTATGAGTAATTCCTGGTGGCTCAATCCCGCGCAAGCCAGCAACGTGGCCGTGCGCGAAGAAGCGCTGGCGCGTCAGCAGCAATTGACCAAGCCCGCCGGGTCCCTCGGCCAGCTTGAGCGGGTCGCGGTGCAGCTCGCCGGTCTACAGGGCCGGGTCAAACCCGGTGCCGATGCGCTGTGGATCGCGATTTTTGCCGGAGATCATGGGGTGGTGGCCGAAGGTGTCTCGGCCTATCCCCAGGAAGTGACCGGGCAAATGCTGCATAACTTCGTCACTGGCGGCGCGGCCATCAGCGTGCTGGCCCGGCAACTGGCAGCGCAACTGGATGTGGTGGATCTGGGCACCGTTGCGCCGCTGGACCTGCCGGGTGTACGTCATTTGCGCATCGGTGCGGGTACGGCCAACTTCGCCAAGGGCCCGGCGATGACTCAGGAACAGGGTTTGCTGGCGTTACAGGCCGGACGCGACAGCGTGTTGCGTGCCAAGGCGGTGGGCAGCGAATTGTTTGTGGGCGGCGAAATGGGCATCGGTAACACTGCCTCGGCCAGTGCTGTGGCCTGCTCGTTGCTGGAATGCGCGGCACAGCTGCTGGTCGGTCCCGGCACCGGCCTGAATGCAGCGGGCATCGCCCATAAAACCCACGTGATTGAAGCCGCGCTGGCGCTGCATGTCGAGCACGCGGGCGATCCGCTGCAAAGCCTGTTCAGCCTGGGCGGCTTTGAAATCGCGGCGCTGGTCGGCGCGTATCTGGCCTGCGCCCAGGAAGGCATCGCGGTGCTGGTCGATGGTTTCATCTGCAGCGTGGCCGCGTTGGTAGCGGTGCGCTTGAATCCTTCGTGCCGGGAATGGCTGTTGTTCGGCCACCGTGGCGCGGAACCTGGGCATCGTCATCTGCTGGAAACCCTGCACGCCGAACCGCTGCTGGATCTGGGCCTGCGTCTGGGCGAAGGCAGCGGCTCGGCGTTGGCGGTGCCGCTGGTGCGTCTGGCTTGTCAGCTGCACAACGGCATGGCGACCTTCGCTGAAGCCGCCGTGGCAGATCGCCCGGCATGACTTTGCTCCTGGACCTGCTGCGCCACGGCGAAACCGAACTCGGCGGCGGCATGCGCGGCAGCCTCGACGACGCCCTGACCGATATCGGCTGGGCGCAAATGCGTGCGGCGGTAATCGAAGGAGGGCCGTGGGATCGGATCGTCAGCTCGCCTTTGCAACGCTGCGCGCGTTTCGCCGAAGAACTGGCCGAACAGTCGGCGCTGCCGTTGAGCTTTGAACCCGCGTTGCAGGAATTGCATTTCGGCGATTGGGAAGGGCACAGCGCTGCACAGCTGATGGGAACCGATGCCGAAGGGCTGGGACTGTTCTGGGCTGATCCGTACAGCTTTACTCCGCCCAATGGCGAACCGGTGCTTGAGTTCTCGGCACGGGTTCTGGCTGCGGTGCAGGGTTTACAGCAGGCTTATGCTGGCGAACGGGTGTTGCTGATCAGTCACGGCGGCGTAATGCGTTTGTTGCTTGCCCAGGCGCGGGGCCTGCCTCGTGAACAGTTGCTGCAAGTTCAGGTCGGGCACGGTGCGCTGCTGTCGATAACAGTCGCTGCGGGCGGCTTGCTGGCGGAGGTTTGAGATGTTGCCGTTCTGGATAGCCCTGCAATTTCTCAGCAGTCTGCCGATTCGTCTGCCCGGCATGCCGCAACCCCAGGAATTGGGCCGTTCGCTGCTGTTCTATCCTCTGGTTGGTGTGCTGTTCGGCGTATTGCTGCTGAGTCTGAATGCGCTGCTCGACGGCGCACCGCCGATGCTTCACGCGGCGTTGCTGCTGACCGCCTGGGTGTTGCTCAGCGGCGGCCTGCATCTGGATGGCCTGGCCGACAGCGCCGACGCCTGGCTTGGCGGTTTCGGCGACCGCGAGCGTACGCTGAGCATCATGAAAGACCCGCGCAGCGGGCCGATTGCGGTGGTGACGCTGGTGCTGGTGTTGCTGCTCAAATTCAGCGCACTAATGGCATTGATCGAAAATCAACAGACACTGGGCTTGCTGCTTGCGCCGTTGATCGGGCGCGCGGCGATGCTGGGCTTGTTCCTCGGCACGCCTTATGTGCGCGCTGGCGGTCTGGGCCAGGCCTTGGCCGATCACTTGCCACGTAGAGCCGGTCGGCAGGTCTTGCTGATCAGCGCGTTGTCCTGCGTGCTGATCGCCGGAATCTCCGGTTTGCTGGCGCTGCTGGTCGCCTCAGTAGGGTTCTTCTGGCTACGGCATCTGATGCTGCGCCGACTCGGCGGCACCACCGGCGATACCGCGGGTGCGATGCTGGAGCTGCTGGAAGTGGCGGTCTTGCTGGCGGTGGCGATTTTATAAAACCGTGAGAGCCGAGCTTGCTCGCGAAGAACCATAACGCAGTCTGTCTGGCCCACCGACGCGTCTGATTCGCGGGCAAGCCTCGTTCCAACGACATCGGCGTGACGCTGGGCGACGGCGCGGGTCGTCAACATTGACACCATCCTCCCTTGCACACATCCTGTTACGGGTATATCCACGTACCAACTTGGCCGGCTTTGCCTGGAGAATAAGCATGACATCGGTTTGGCGTACCAGTGGTTGGATTCTGTTGGGCAGTGCGCTGATTCTGGCGCTGTCGTTGGGCACCAGGCACGGCTTCGGCTTGTTCCTGGCGCCCATGAGTGCCGATTTCGGCTGGGGTCGCGAGGTGTTCGCCTTTGCCATTGCCTTTCAGAATCTGATGTGGGGCCTGGCGCAGCCATTTGCGGGCGCTTTGGCGGACCGTTTCGGCGCCGCCAAAGTGGTATTCGTCGGCGGGATTCTCTATGCGATTGGCTTGATGACCATGAGCATGGCCGACTCGCCTTTGAGTTTGTCCCTGAGCGCGGGCTTGTTGATCGGCATCGGTCTTTCGGGCACCTCGTTTTCGGTGATTCTCGGTGTGGTGGGGCGGGCGCTGCCTGCGGAAAAACGCAGCATGGGCATGGGGATCGCCAGCGCCGCCGGGTCGTTCGGGCAGTTCGCCATGTTGCCGGGCACGCTGGGATTGATCAGCTGGCTGGGCTGGTCCAGTGCCTTGCTGGTATTAGGTGCGTTGGTCGCCTTGATTCTGCCTTTGGTAATGATGCTCAAGGACGTTCCTACCGCCCTGGTCGGTGGTGAGCAGACCCTGCGTGAAGCACTGCACGAAGCCTGTTCCCATTCCGGCTTCTGGTTGCTGGCTCTGGGTTTCTTCGTTTGCGGCTTTCAGGTGGTGTTCATCGGCGTGCATCTGCCAGCTTATCTGGTTGATCAGCATTTGCCGGCCAAGGTCGGCACCACGGTGCTGGCGCTGATCGGCCTGTTCAATATCTTCGGCACCTATACCGCAGGTTGGCTGGGCGGGCGGATGTCCAAGCCGCGCCTGTTGACCAGCCTGTATTTGCTGCGTGCGGTGGTAATCGCGTTGTTCCTGTGGGTGCCGTTGAGCGAAACCACGGCGTATCTGTTCGGTGTAGCAATGGGCTTGCTGTGGCTGTCGACGGTACCGCTGACCAATGGCACGGTCGCCACGCTGTTTGGCGTGCGCAACCTGTCGATGCTTGGTGGCATTGTGTTCCTGTTCCACCAGTTGGGCGCCTTTCTTGGCGGTTGGCTGGGTGGCGTGGTGTATGACCGGACCGGAAATTACGATTTGATCTGGCAGGTATCGATCCTGCTCAGCCTGCTGGCCGCCGCATTGAACTGGCCGGTACGCGAGCGTCCGGTGGCGCGTCTGCAGATGCAGGGGAATGCTGCGTGAACAGGTTCTGGAGCTGGGGTGCCGGCTTTGGTATTGCGCTGTTGCTGATGCTGGTCTGGTGGGCATGGCAAGGTGTCGGCCTGGCTGCATTGCAGTTGGGCATGGGTGCTTGCTGAGCTTGAATGTGTAACCTTTATCCCGCTCGACCAGGCATTTTTTGCGACGCGGGGTAGCGTGTCCACAGACAATAACTATCGCACCCTCGGTGCGCTCAGGTGCCGTATGACCATTCGCTGGTTTTCTCTTCCACTTCTTATGTTTGCCATGACCGGTCCGGCGCTGGCTGCCGAATGTCCAGCGTTGCTGCAGGGCGAGCTGCCCAAACTGCGCGCCAAGGAAAATATCGACCTGTGCCAGCGCTTTGCCGGCAAGCCGATGCTGGTGGTCAATACCGCCAGTTTCTGTGGCTTCGCGCCGCAGTTCAAAAGCCTGGAGGCGTTGAATCAACGCTTCAAGGGGCAAGGGCTGGAGGTGGTCGGTGTGCCGTCCAACGACTTCAAGCAGGAGTCCAGGGATGGTGAAGAAACGGCCAAGGTTTGCTACGTGAACTACGGTGTGACCTTCACCATGACCGAGCCGCAGATTGTCAAAGGTCCGCAGGCGACGCACCTGTTCAAAGTCCTCGCCGAGCAAAGCAGTGCGCCGCGCTGGAACTTCTACAAATACGTCATCGATCGTCAGGGCAAGGTCATCGCCAACTTCTCCAGCCTGACTGCGCCGGATGATCCGGAACTGATCGCCGCCGTCGAAAAGGCGATCGCTTCCAGGCCATGACCTGATTGCCATGCAGCAAAAAGCCCCGCGATTGCGGGGCTTTTTGTGAACGGACGGTAGCTTTTTCAGCCTACCGGGTTCTCAGTATCAGAAGCGATAGGTGACCGAAGTACCCAGGCCGTGTGCGCTGTTCTGGTAGTCAGCGCTGTACGCGCCCTTGGTCGAACTGGCATCACGAATCTTCGTTTTGTCTTCGTGCAGATACGAATACGCCACGTCGATGGTCATCTTGTCGGTCGGGCTCCAGCCAGCGCCCAGGCTGAACACCTTGCGGTCGCCGGTCGGGATGCGTGGCGAACGGTTGGTGTTGTTGGTTGGCGACTGATCCACCGAGAAACCGGTGCGCAAGGTCCACTCTTTATTGACCTTGTACGAGGCACCGATGGCATGTGCCCAGGTGTCGTGCCAGTTCTGCTCTTCGGAGATCGTGCCAATGGCGCCAGTCGAACCACCCAGCTGACGTGGAACGCCATCGTTATTTACGGTGATGTCTTCCAGACGGCTCCAGCGCGTCCAGGTACTGCCCGCATAGACAGTCCAGTTCTCGTCGAGCTGTTGCGTGACCGAGAAATCGACCGATTCAGGCGTGCTGATGTCCAGCGAAGCATCGTACTTCTGGCCGCTGAACGGGCCGAAGCCGGCGCCCTGGATCTTGGTTTTGCCGTCGAGTTTGTAATCGACCTTGGAGTGGTAGGTCAGGCCCAGACGCGTGGTGTCAGTGGCCTGCACCAGGATGCCGACGTTGAAGCCGATTGCAGTGTCATCACCTTTGATCTTGACTTTGCCATCGTTGCGGCCCGGAGTAGCGGCGGTCAACGTCGAGGAAGTCAGTTCACCGTCAAGGCGGTTGATGGTCGGGCCGAACCCGATGGAGACCTTGTCGTTGAAGGCGTAGCTGACGGTTGGCTGGAAGGTGATGACCTGAACGTGGCTCTTGTCGCCCCAGTAACGGCCCGCGAAGCCGCTTTCGTAGTCGGTAACCAGACCGAAAGGAACATAGACACCAACGCCAAATGCCCAGTGATCATCGATAGGTTTTACGTAGTAGCCCATCGGAACGCCGACGACCGGTACCATATCGCCATCGTTACTGCCGCCGAAAGTGCCACGACCGTGCTTGATATCGGTCTTGGCGATGATGGCGGCTGCGCCAACACTCACTTGCTCGCTCTTCAGGCGGGACATCCCGGCGGGGTTGCCAAATACGGTGCTGGCATCATCGGCAGAAGAAGAGCGGCCGGCAAAACCAGTCCCCATCCCGCTGATACTCTGCTCGTTGATGGCGAAACCGGCAGCGAACAGTTGAGAGGAAACCAGGCTGACTGCGAGGCTAAGTGTGGTCTTGAGCATTACTTTTTTCATTATTAGAACTCCGTGTTGATCACCGCGCGGAAATTACCAACATTTTTAGCAATGCGCTATAGCCTGAATGCCGCGAGTTAGAGCGATTCTTGTAGGACAATCCTTATATTGTGGTGGGATCTCCCGCTAACGTGATTTTCCGCAAGCCTGTTCACACAGGGTAGGAAAGCGGTGCGACGCAACTTTGCCACGCACTGATGAAGTCCCTCAAACGTCCTTGGGGCTCAAATATTTCTCGCCAGATTCTGGCCATCAGTAGCGGGTTTTCATCGCTGGGCAAAAATACGCCGTGGGCTTCGACCATCAACCAGGCGATGGCAGTGGAGTAGCGCAAATTGACGGTCAGCTCCAGATGCGGTCCGGTGAGAAACGCATGCTGGCTGGCAAGTCCGCGCACCCGGCTGGCCAATTCAGGATCAAGGGCCAGGTAATTGTCCCAGATCTGTCGGTGGCGCAGTTCGGGGATGCAGTACAGGCCATGGCCGCGTCGGCTGTCGAGGGCGGCGCCCAGGGCTGACTGGCTGGCGGCAACGCCAAGCAGGAAGGATTCGGCGCAAGCACTATGACGATCGAGATATATCAATGTCGGCCGAATAACGTGTCGAGATAGATCACTGGCTGCAATTCCCATGACACCCTCGGGAGCTGGTGGCCAACGAGCCTGGCGCGTGGCAGCGATGAATCGGATCAGGCTCGCCGGAAGCGGCATTGCCGCTCAAGTTGAAGTGTAGTGTCATCTATTGCGTGTAAAACCCTGTTTTTAAATTATTTCCCGTCTAGCACTGCTCTCTATATATCCCTTGGCGATAGGCAGCGCGGATTATCGAGTGATTCAGAAGGCCGAAACGCAGACGAAAAAAAGCCCCGCCTTTCGAGGGGCGGGGCTTTATTGACCGGCTGAGTGGCGCTCAGTATGCGGTCTCTATCAGGCAACCAGTGCCTGACGGGTACGCTCGATCACGGCCTGCAGCGGCTCGGCGCTGGAGTACTGATCGGGGTACAGGCGTTCGCTGTGACGAGCGATGCCGTGTTCGTTGACGATGGTGAAGCTGAAGCAACCTTTGCGAGCAGCCATGATCAGGCAGTTCATTGGTGCGAAAGCGTGAGTAAGGGTGCGGATGGCATCCTGAGTCTGTGTATGAGTAGTCATGGTTATGGTGTTCCTGAACAACACGGAATAAGGCCGTGCAAAAATAAAACGTCCCAGTAAACGCGGGCCAACACCTGTTATTTTCAGGTAGGGCAGGGCGAAGAACCTGACTGGAACAAAGCAGACAGTTGAAGCGCGCTGGATTGTATGGCGCTCGGGCTGACCGGTAGGTACTTAGGAGGGCAGGCAACACAACAAGAGCAAAGGTTCGCCGCTCTGGGTGCAGATCCTGATCAATTTGCAGGCTGGTTCTATCAGGCCATGAAACTTTTTACGCTACAGCTCCCGTTGGTGGGTAATCAGCGCGTAGGGTTCATGTCTGGAAACCATCGAGGTGGTCGATCCCTTATTGGCAACAACACCTTCGAATCGGAAGGATGCTTGTCGGGGGGATTGTTCGACCAGAATTGACTTTCAGCTTGGTACTAACGGCGGCAATGCTAACCGATCATCGACCGCGATGGAAGGGGCAGTGCCAAATAAAATCTACCGCGTACGAAAAACCCCGTCGTACACCAACACCAGCGTCGCGGCCACCAGCGCGCAGCCCAATAGATATGCGGCAAGCGTCAGGCGCCTGGATTGGCGGGTTTCGATGGCACGCATGATTTCGCCCACGCCGTTGATCCGGCCTTCGCTCAACTCAACGCTGATGATCAACGCCAGCGCGATGGCCGGCAGCAGTACTGCAACGGCGAATACAGCGTTATCAGGCATCGGCAGCGTCAGTGTGACCGCGATGGTAACGGTGCAGACGAGCAACAACAGGGCAATAAACTTGAAAACTTCACGCAAGGAAGAAGACCGTTGCTGGAAAATGGCCGCCTATATTCCACTGACACGACCAGATTGGAAAGTTGAATGCCGGATTTTCCGATGCCAGTGCCGTGGCAGCGGTCGATTCATGCACCACTGGCTGACCTGCCGGGGCTGCCCTGATTGAAAATGAGTCTCGCTCAATGCGGATTTGCGATGACGGCAAGGGTGTCTGATAGCGGTTGGAAATTGAGTTGTGCACATTGCGCGACGATGCTGCCACATCACTGTCACAACCGCTCCTAAGAGCTTGATTTACCGTGGTGAATTATTAAGTCAATGAAAAACATCGTATTTTTTAACTGGTGAAAAAATCGTCAGTTTGAGTGGAGGCCCCATTCTGCCTACGTTTGCGAGAGTTAAAGTACGGTTGTCCACTGAGTTATCCACAGGTTCTGTGGATTGTCCCAAGCGCTTGCTCTATTTCGGGCATCTCTTGGTTTCGGGACTTTACCTCGGCGAGAAAAAGTGTAGAGTTGCGCGCCTCCTGATTTGCCCCCGCAGTGTTTATGAAACCGCGTCCTGATCCATCTCTAGAGCCTCGAACTTCTTCAAACGAACCTCCACGGTTTTCGTTGCGCGTTGCCTTGTGGCTGCTGGACAGCCCACGTCTGGGCAGCAAACCGAGTATCAAGCATTTTGCCGGTCGCCTGCTCAAGCAACCGGCGCGTCAAGGAGTTGTGGTGGCGCAGAGCCGATTAGGCAAAATGCTGTGCCACGATTGTGGCAACGCCCGTGATCGGCGCATCGGTCACGAACTGCTGCGGCAGGCCGCTCGGGCTGGCGATTGCACTGCGCAGTACGAATACGGGCGTCTGTGTACCCAGGCCCCGATCAGCGAGCCCCGCCAGGCGCGGCACTGGCTCGAACTTGCATCGGCCAAGGGTTCACTCGACGCGCAACGACTGCTCGGCCAGCTAAACCGTTACTGAGCCGCAGCATCTGCCATGACAACCGATGTCTGGCGCAAATCGCTGTTCTGCGCATAATGCCGGGAATCGGAGTTCGGCATGTCTTTACTGTCAGTGGCTCGAGACAGACACCAGGAGTCTCTATGGCGATGGACTTGACCAGCCTTTTACTGGGGCTTGGTGCAGCGGCAATACCTTTACTGGCCTTGGCCTGGCAGCTGCAGCGCAAGCTGGTTCGCCAGCAGGCCGAAAGCGCATTGCTGGACGAGCGTTTGAGTACTGCGCAGATGGCTCAGGACGGGCTCAGCGCGCAGCTGGACGCCAGCCGCGATGAAATCAGCGATTTGAGCCAGGCCAATGCGCAAAAGCAGGCCGACCTTGCGGCGCTGCGGCGGGAAGTGGAATTGCTGCGTCAGGAACGCGACAGTGCCCAGGATGCGGCGCAGGCCTGGAGCATCGAACGTTCCGCCAAAGAGGCTGAGTTGCGCCAGCTGGACGCACGCGGCGCTTCACTGGCTGCCGAGCTGCGTGAGCAACAGGAAAGCCATCAGCAGCGCCTGGATGACCTTCAGGGTTCGCGAGACGAGCTGCGTGCCCAGTTCGCTGAACTGGCCGGGAAGATTTTCGATGAGCGTGAGCAGCGCTTTGCCGAAACCAGTCAGCAACAACTCGGGCAGTTGCTCAATCCGCTCAAGGAACGCATTCAGTCGTTCGAAAAGCGTGTAGAGGAAAGCTACCAGCAGGAGGCCCGGGAACGCTTCTCCCTCAGCAAGGAACTGGAGCGTTTGCAGCAGCTCAATCAACGCCTGAGCGATGAGGCGACCAACCTGACCCGCGCGCTCAAAGGCCAGAAGACCCAAGGCAATTGGGGCGAGCTGATTCTTGAGCGTGTGCTGGAACACGCCGGCCTGGAAAAGGGCCGCGAATATCAGACGCAAGTCAGCCTCAAGGGGCCGGATGGCGAGCGCTTCCAGCCGGATGTGCTGATCATGCTGCCGGGCGACAAGCAGGTGGTGGTCGACGCCAAAGTCAGCCTGACGGCTTACCAGCAATACGTCAGCGCCGACGACGAAGTTATCGGTCAGGCGGCGTTGAAGCAGCATGTGTTGTCGCTGCGCAACCACGTCAAAGGCTTGTCCGGCAAAGACTATAAACGTCTGGAAGGTTTGCACAGTCTGGATTTCGTGTTGTTGTTCGTGCCGATCGAGGCGGCTTTTTCTGCCGCGTTGCAAGCCGAACCCAATCTGTTTCAGGAGGCCTTCGACCGCAACATCGTGATTGTCAGCCCGACGACGTTGCTGGCGACCTTGCGGGTGATCGACAGCCTCTGGAAGCAGGAGCGCCAGAGCCAGAACGCCCGGGAAATCGCCGAGCGGGCCGGCTGGCTTTACGACAAATTCGTGCTGTTCATTCAGGATCTGGATGAAGTTGGCAATCGCTTGCAGCAGTTGGACAAAGCCTACAGCGCGGCGCGCAACAAGCTCACGGATGGGCGCGGCAACCTGGTCAGTCGCAGCGAGCAGCTCAAGTTGCTCGGCGCGCGTGCCAGCAAGAACCTGCCAGCGGAGCTACTGGAGCGGGCAATGACCGACGATGAAGGCCTGGCGCAGCTACCTGAATAAAAGGTGTGAGATGATCCGCCGCTTTTCTTTTTCCGAATGGACTCTTTGAGCATGAGCGTGACGCGCAAAAGCGCCGATGGTTTCGCCCTGCAAGTCATGCTGGTGCTGTGCGTGATCTGGGGCTTGCAGCAAGTGCTGATCAAGTGGGCTGCACCGGACATTGCGCCAATCATGCAGGCCGCGGGACGTTCCGGCATCGCCGCGCTGATCGTGGGTGTTGCGCTGTGCTGGCAAGGCGGCCACCGGAAAATCAACAGCACCTGGCGCGCCGGGCTGCTGGCCGGATCGCTCTTCGGCCTGGAGTTTTTGTTCATCGCCCAGGGTCTGGCGCTGACCAGTGCTGCGCATATGTCGGTGTTCCTTTATACCGCGCCGATCTTTACCGCGCTGGGGCTGCATTGGCGTCTGCCCAGCGAGCGGCTACGACCGCTGCAGTGGTTGGGGATTTTTCTCGCGTTCCTGGGTATCGCCACGGCTTTCGTCGGCGGCATGTCATTGACCAACATCGATCGCAACATGCTCATCGGCGATGGCCTTGGCGTACTGGCGGGCATGGCGTGGGGTGCAACCACCGTAGTGGTGCGCGCATCCCGACTGTCCGAGGCGCCGGTAACCCTGACTCTGTTTTATCAATTGATGGTGTGTCTGGTCGGGCTGCTGCTAATTGCTGCGGTCAGCGGCCAGATCACCCAGGTCGAGCTGACGCCGGTTGGCATTGGCAGCGTGCTGTTTCAAGGGTTGGTGGTGTCGTGCGCGAGTTACCTCGCCTGGTTCTGGCTGCTGCGCCGGTACCTGGCGTCGAATCTGGCGGTGTTTTCGTTCATGACGCCGCTGTTTGGCGTGACCTTCGGCGTGCTGCTGCTGGATGAGCCGCTGAGCTTCAATTTTGTGATCGGGGCGATTCTGGTTTTACTCGGGATTACCCTGGTCAGCGGCGAACAATGGATTCGCCGCAAGTTGCGCGGACTGCTGAGGCGCTAAACTGTGTCGGCGCATGTCTTGGGCTGCCGTTGGTCGTTTAAATACGTGGGATTAGTCCTGAAGCTGTCACATTGGGCACATCGGGAAAAATGTTTTTCCGCGACACTCGGTAGCAGGCGTAAAGTGTGAAATAGCACTATTCTGTTGAAGCGGCTTAAAGATGTCGGTCGTCGAGTATTTCCCTGAAGGGGGCTTTATGAATACCAAACTGCAAGAATGGCTTCACGATCTGGGCGTTGCCTTGGGTCTTATCGAACGGCCCAAACTGCAACCGATTCCGGTGCGCAGCAACGACAAGAATGATAAACAACGCCGTCCACGTCGGTAGTCGAAACGGCGTCTTCTGCCGGGGCGCGCCCGCGTCCCGTCGCTGATAACAGGCCCTGAATGGCGGCCTGATCTTCCTTTTTATTCCTTGCTTGTACCCTCGGGTTTTTTGTCCGAGCGCTTTGGCTGGTCTTTTTTCAGCATCAGGATCAAGTCCACCAGCATGGGCAGGATCAACTCTTCCGGTTTTTCGACGGCCCGCAGTTTGACGGCGGCCGGGAATTCAAAGCCGTAGTCATCCTGCAATTGTTTGAACAGCTCGTTCACATCATCCTCATCGAGCATCAAATCCTTGAAGCTGGAATCTTCATGAATCTCTGACTTGTCGACCAGGATGATGCCTATCGTGTCGAAGACGTGTTGCTGGATTTCGTTGCGGTTCATGAAAGCCCCTGTTATCCGTCATTTAGAGGATCAGCCCCAACTTCCATAAAACAGGGTGTTTCCAAATCGATCCATATGCATGTGATCTGCTTGATGAACAGCAATTCGGTGTACAGCATTCCTTGCACTGCATCATCAAGGCTAGCTCAAATCCGCCGTAACTCGGGGCATAGAAAGCTGCAGATGTAAAAAAGGATGTCCGTGGACATCCTCTTTTATGTTCGCTAGTAGCGGCAACGGTCAGACAGCCGTCTGTTCCGCTACCGGAGCAGCGCCAAGGGATTTCTGGCTGCGCGGATCGTTGGGGCCATACACGGCAGCCGGTTCCGGAAACAGGCTGAGCAGGGCCAGATACACCAGAGACGCCAGGCCCAGGGTAACCGGCAGGCTGATGTCGATGCCTTGGGCCAGGTTGCCCAGCGGACCGACGAACTGCCCCGGCAGGTTCACGAAGCACAGGCCAACCAGCGCGCTGGGAATCCAGGCACCCAGCCCGCGCCAGTTCCAGCCGTGGCTGAACCAGTAACGACCGCCTTTTTCGCCCCGGGTGAAGACTTGCAAGTCTTCCGGGCAATAAAAGCCGCGTCGCACCAGCAGGCCGATGATCATGATCACCATCCATGGCGTGGTGCAGGTGATGATCAGCACCGCGAAGGTCGAAACGCTCTGCACCAGATTGGCGGCGAAGCGGCCGATGAAGATGAACGCGATGGACATCACGCCGATCAGCAGCGTCGCCTTGACCCGCGACAGCACGCGCGGGAACACGCTGGACATGTCCAGCCCGGTGCCATACAGCGACGTGGTGCCGGTGGACATGCCGCCGATCACTGCGATCAGGCACACCGGTAGAAAGAACCAGGTCGGCGAAACCGCCAGCAGGCCGCCGACGTAGTTATTGGCGGCGATGTAGTCCGGCGCCTTGATGGCGACGATGGTCGCGGTGGCCAGGCCAAACAGGAATGGAATTAACGTTGCGACCTGGGCGCCGATGACGGCAAGCATGATCTGCCGCTTGGGCGTATCCCGTGGAATGTAGCGCGACCAGTCGCCGAGGAATGCGCCGAACGACACCGGATTGCTCATGGCAACCAGCGCCGAGCCGATAAACGCGGCCCAGAAACCTTCCTGGCCCATGGCAACGGTGCCGGCGAAGCCCGCATCAAACGTGCTGGCAAACGCGAAGATCCCCAGCAGGAACAGCAGGCTCGCCGCCCAGACCGCGATCTTGTTAACCCACAGCATGAATCGAAAGCCATAAATGCAGACTGTCAGGACCAATATGGCGAACAGGCCGTAGGCCAGGCCAAGGGTCAGGTCGGTTTCCGGCAGGTTGATCAGACGTTTCGCGCCGCCGATCAATGCATCGCCCGAGCTCCAGACCGACAGCGAGAAGAAAGCGATTGCGGTGAGCAGCGACAGGAACGAACCGACGATTCGGCCATGCACACCGAAATGCGCGCCGGACGATACTGCGTTGTTAGTGCCGTTGAGTGGGCCGAACAGGCCCATTGGCGCGAGGATGATCGAACCGACCAATACGCCAAGGACAATCGCCCAGACGCCCGCTTGAAAGGACAAACCGAACAATACCGGAAAACTGCCCAGCACTGCGGTGGCAAAGGTATTGGCGCCGCCGAAAATCAGTCGGAACAAATCGCGGGGAGTGGCACTGCGGGCGTGATCGGGAATCTGTTCTACGCCGAAGGTTTCGATGCTGCTGGTGGGACGTTGGGTGGGCGCGCGCTGTTTATTGTTATCCATGATCTGCTCCGATCATTTGGTGCTTGTGGAGTACTGCTTTTTTATTAGGGAGTAGCCGACAAATGTTCGTGAATGGCGAGCCAGTTACCGGAGGCCTGGCGGGCAAACACAATGGTTTCGCGTTCCTCGCTGGTGCTTTGCTCGCCCCCTGCGCGCAACTCGGTGGTCACGTCGTGGAGAAAAATCGCCACATCGCCATACACGCTGACATGGGCGTTGCTGGATACGCAGGACAGCACTTCAAATCCCTCTTCCCGCCAACTGTCCCACAACGTCTGATAGGCGCTGCGGCTGAGCAGCGGTTTTTCCAGGGTATAAAACACGAAGGTCGCGTCCGCGCTGAATGCCGCGAAATACGTTTGGCGGTTATTGCTGGCAAACGCCGTCACCAGATCGGCGGCGGCTTGCAGTACGTTGTTGTGGTCGCTCATTGAATTCCAGGCTCTCAATCAAACTGAATACCGTGGGAGCGAGCTTGCTCGCGAATGCTACGTCACTCATTGCGAGAGTCTCGACGGCTACGTTGGCTTTTTCGCGAGCAAGCTCGCTCCCACATGTGTTTCTAGCGGTGAGTCACACCCGGCAAGACACACAGCATTTCGTAGAGCAGGTTGGCGCCCAGCAGGGAGGTGTTGCCGGTGGTGTCGTACGGTGGCGAGACTTCCACCAGATCGCAACCGACCAGATCCAGGCCCTGGCAACCACGGATGATTTCGATGCCTTGAATGGTGGTCAGGCCGCCAATTTCAGGGGTGCCGGTGCCTGGCGCCCAGGCCGGGTCGATGCCGTCGATATCGAAACTCAGATAAACCGGACCGCCGCCGACTTTTTCGCGAACTTGCGCCATCAACGGCGCGAGGGATTTATGCCAGCATTCTTCCGCCTGAACTACGCGGAAGCCTTGTTTGCGGCTCCAGTTGAAGTCTTCGGCGGTATAGCCCTGGGCCCGCAGGCCGATCTGCACGACGCGATCACAATCCAGCAAACCTTCTTCAACCGCGCGGCGGAAGGTAGTGCCGTGGGCGATTTTCTCGCCGAACATGTGGTCGTTGACGTCAGCGTGGGCATCGATATGCACCAGGCCGACCTTGCCGTATTTCTTGTGAATGGCGCGCAGGATCGGCAGGGTAATGGTGTGGTCACCGCCCAGCGTCATCGGCACCACGTCGTGGGTGAGGATTTCGTCGTAGGCTTCTTCAATGATGCGCACGGCGTCCAGCAGGTTAAAGGTGTTGATCGCCACGTCGCCGATATCGGCCACTGACAGCGAATCGAACGGCGCAGCACCGGTGGCCATGTTGTATGGGCGAATCATCACTGACTCAGCGCGAATTTCACGCGGGCCGAAGCGGGTCCCGGCGCGCAGAGAGGTGCCGATATCCAGTGGCACGCCGACAAAAGCAGCGTCCAGGCCGGCCGCAGATTGCAGGTGCGGCAAGCGCATCATGGTGGCAATACCGGCGAAGCGCGGCATTTCGTTGCCGCCCAGTGGTTGGTGAAAAATCTTTTCCACGGGATTGCCTCATCGTTGGTTTGAATGCGTCGATTCTGGGAAGTGGGGCAGCAGGGAACAATCGCTGGGGCGAAATACTTAGTTTAGAGATTTCGAAACTAATGCGGTTTTGCGCTAAGCTGCGTGGCCTTGGCGTTCGCTGCTACGGGGCCGCGATTCAACACACACTTTCTATCGGAACCCCCATGCCCAGCGCGTTACCCGATCTCAAACTGCTGCGTATCTTTGCCAGCGTGGTGCGCCACCAGGGCTTTGCCAGTGCGCAGCAGGAACTCAACCTTTCCACGTCGGCGATCAGCACTTATATGAGCCAGCTGGAAGCGGCGCTGGGTATCGTCCTGTGTCATCGGGGGCGCGGCGGGTTCAGTCTGACCAGCAAAGGCGAACTGTTTCATCAGGAAACCCTGCGTCTGCTGGGTGAGCTGGAAGGGTTCGAGTTGTATGCCGCCGCACTAAAGGGCGAGCTGCGCGGTACGCTCAACCTCGGCGTGCTGGACTCCACGGTGAGCGATCCGGCCTTGCCGTTTGCCGAAGTCATTGGTGCCTACAGCGAAGAACACCCGGCGGTGCATTTACACCTGTCGGTGATGAGCCCTTACGAATTGCAGCTCGGCGTGCTGGATAACCGGCTGGACCTGGCCATCGGCTCGTTCTCCACGCGGATGAACGGTCTGCTGTATCAACCGCTGTATCGCGAGCAGCATTGGCTGTATTGCAGCAACCGCCACACCTTGTTTGCCGAGCGGCGTATTCCCGAGCCTGTGATCGCCCAGCAACGCATGGTCGGACGCGGTTACTGGAGCCAGGCGGAACTGGCACGGCATGGTTTCAAACACAGCGCCGCAACGGTGGAAAGTATGGAGGCGCAGCTGATTCTGGTGCTGTCCGGCGCCTACATCGGTTATCTGCCGGAGCACTATGCCCATTCGTGGGTGGATTCGGGGCACTTGCGCGTGCTGCTGCCGGCAACCTTCGGTTATCAGGCGCCGTTTTCCATGATCGTGCGCCGGGGTCGCAGCCGCGAGCCGTTGATCCAAACTTTCCGCGACCTGCTTAAAGCGCAGCTCAATCCTGTCTGACCGAATTCTGCCAGAGGAACGCCCGATGTCCCGCCCGCGCTGTGAACGTTGCCTGCGCCCCGAAAGCCATTGCCTGTGCTCGCTGATCCCGCAACTGGACAGCCGCACTCGCGTGCTGGTGTTGCAGCACCCCAGTGAAGTTCAGCATGCGTTGAACACCGGGCGGCTGGCGGCGCTGGGCTTGAATAATGCGCAGTTGGTCGTTGGGGAAGTTTTTGAAGACATGCATGAACTGCTCAATCCGCCGGGTTATCAGGCGCGACTGTTATTTCCCGGCGACGATGCGCAGGCGTTGGTAACGCAGGAGAAAAACGGGTTGCCGATGCTGCTGGTGGTGCCGGACGGTACCTGGCGCAAGGCGCGCAAATTGCTGCACCTCAACCCGCTGCTGGCGGCGCTGCCACGGGTCACGCTGGAACACGTGCCCGAGTCCCGTTACCGCTTGCGCAAGGCTCCGGGCCCAGACGCATTGTCCACCCTCGAAGCGATCACCCACGCCTTGCAGATCCTTGAAGCGCCGCAGTCATTTGCGCCACTGCTGGCTCCGTTCGAAGCCTTGATCGAGGGGCAGATCAAGGCCATGGGTGCCGACACTTTTGCGCGCAATCACGGCTGAACATTAACTGTTCAAAGCTTCGCGCCGGCTGCCGTTCAGGGCTTGCATGCGTTGAATATAAGCCTCGGTTTCGCGCTCGGCTTCAGTACGGTTGGGGTACGGACCTTCAAGGGTATTTTCCCGAGTGCTGAAAAAATATTCGCCATTGACCCGTGTTACCCGGTCACTGCGATAGTGGACGGTGGGGGCCGGGTCCTGCTCACGTTTGCCGAACATGATCTTCTCCTGCTGAAAAATGAATCTGGGGAACTGCTTGGGGCGAAGGCCGACTAAAACAGTTCTGGCCGTATTGCGCGCTCAACTGCAACTGTGTCGAGTCGCAATCCACACCTACAATGATCGCCTGCACTTTTTGCACTTGCCTGGGAATTCTTCATGCACATCTCGTCTGGCCGATGGATTTATGGCCTGTGTCTGGCGCTGTTGACAGCGCTGCTCTGGGGCATTCTGCCCGTCAAGCTCAAACAAGTGCTGCAAGTGATGGACCCTGTCACTGTGACGTGGTTCCGACTTTTGGTGTCCGGATCGCTGCTGTTCATATGGCTGGCGTCAGTCAAGCGCTTGCCGAGCTTCAAGGTGCTGGGCCGCAAGGGCAAGATTCTGGTCCTGCTGGCGGTATTGGGGCTGGTGGGCAACTACGTGCTGTATCTGATCGGCCTGAATCTGCTCAGCCCCGGCACCGCCCAGTTGATGATTCAGATGGGTCCGATCCTGTTATTGATCAGCAGTATTTTTCTGTTCAAGGAACGTTTCAGTATTGCGCAAGGCGTGGGCCTGGCGGTGCTGTTGATCGGTTTTGCGTTGTTCTTCAATCAGCGCCTCGGCGAGTTGCTGACGTCCATGAGCGAATACACCGCAGGCGTGCTGACGGTGTTCCTGGCGGCGGTGGTGTGGACGTTCTACGGCCTGAGCCAGAAGCAGTTGCTGACGGTGTGGAATTCGGTGCAGGTCATGATGGTGATCTATCTGTTCTGCGCGCTATTGGTTACGCCGTGGGCGCATCCTGCCGAGGCGCTGCAACTGAGCCCGCTGCAAGGCTGGCTGTTGCTGGCCTGCTGTTTGAACACGCTGGTGGCGTATGGCGCGTTTGCCGAGGCGCTGGCCCACTGGGAAGCATCGCGCGTCAGTGCGACGCTGGCGCTGACTCCGCTGGTGACCTTTGCCTGCGTGGCAATCGCTGCCTGGTTGTGGCCCGAGTACGTGCAAGCCGAGCAGATCAACCTGCTGGGCTACGGCGGCGCGGTGCTGGTGGTGGCCGGTTCGGCGCTGGTCGCACTCGGCCCTTCGATGCTTGCCGGATGGCGCGCAAGGAAGGCGAGGCTGGCAGTGCAGCCCTGACGCTGGGCTGATGTAGATCGGGGCTACTTGCGCCCGAGCATTTCGGCCTTGCGCAGCCATTGCTGGCGCTGCTCTTCGGACGAGATGCGGACTGGGGCGAATTCAGTCAGGCGCTTGGTCTTGATCCCGCAGAACGCCAGCACGGTGCGTACCATCTGCCGGTGCGCCGGTGCGCCGTATACCCAGCGAAAATAGCGCGGTGGGGTGTCCATGGTCACCAACAGCTCAGCCGTGCGGCCCCTGAGCAGTTCGTTGGAAATGTGCTTGCGACCGTGGGTCTTGAAGGCGAAACCGGGCATCAATACCCGGTCGAGAAACCCGCTGAGCACGCTGGGCAATCCGCCCCACCAGACCGGGTAGACGAACACCAGATGCTCGGCCCAATGGATTTCCCGTTGGGCTTCGAGCAGATCGTGCTCCAGGTTCTGGCTTTGTTCGTAACCGTTATGCAGCACGGGGTCGAAGTCCAGTTCTCCCAGCTTGAGCATCCGCACCACGTGGCCTTCGCTGCGCGCGCCCAGGGCATAAGCCTCGCCCAGCGCGTGCCCGAAGCTTGCAGATTTCGGCGTACCGAAAATCATCAGGATGCGTTTGCCATACCCTTCCAGGGGTGTCGCGCCGCTTTTCGGATCAACCATTGCTGCCAGCCTCAAGCATTTTTTCCGGGCGGACCCAGGCATCGAACTCGGCATCGGTCAGATAACCCAGGGCCAGCGCAGCCTCGCGCAACGTCAGCCCTTCACTGTAGGCCTTCTTGGCGATATGGGCGGATTTGTCATAGCCGATATGCGGGTTGAGCGCCGTCACCAGCATCAGGCCGCGTTCCAGGTGTTCAGCCATTTTTTCGGCGTCGGGTTCCAT
Organism: Pseudomonas sp. DSP3-2-3; assembly: GCF_049898225.1. Lineage (NCBI taxonomy): Bacteria > Pseudomonadati > Pseudomonadota > Gammaproteobacteria > Pseudomonadales > Pseudomonadaceae > Pseudomonas > Pseudomonas sp. DSP3-2-3. The sequence goes on from NZ_JAFCXH010000002.1 coordinate 179,347, forward strand.
GCCGGCGATGCAGTGTTCGTTGAAGTTGCTGCAGCCGTCGCCGAGCAGGCGTATCGATTGCAGCAGGTTGTGAATGATCACCGGCTTGTAGACGTTCAGCTGCAAGTGGCCCTGGCTCGCGGCGAAACCGATGGTGACGTCGTTGCCCATGACCTGGCAGGCCAGCATCGACAGCGCTTCGCACTGAGTCGGGTTGACCTTGCCGGGCATGATCGAGCTGCCGGGCTCGTTGGCTGGGAGTCTGACTTCAGCCAGGCCGGCACGCGGACCGGAGCCCAGCAGGCGCAGGTCATTGGCGATTTTCATCAAGGTCACGGCGAGGGTTTTCAAGGCGCCGGACAACGCCGTCAGCGGCTCATGGCCAGCCAGCGCGGCAAACTTGTTGGGCGCGGTCACGAAGGGCAGGCCGGACAATGCCGCCAGTTCAGCGGCGACTGCCTCGGCGAAACCGTGAGGTGAATTCAGGCCCGTGCCGACCGCCGTGCCGCCCTGGGCCAGTTCATAGACGGCGGGCAGGGTGGCGCGAATCGCTTTCTCGGCATAATCCAGCTGCGCGACATACGCGGAAAGCTCCTGGCCAAAGGTGATCGGCGTCGCGTCCATCATGTGCGTGCGGCCGGTCTTGACCAGTTTCATATGCCGTGCCGACTGCTCGGCAATGCCGTTGGACAGCTCGGCGATTGCTGGCAAAAGCTGCTCTTTAACCGCCTGGGCGGCAGCGATGTGCATCGCGGTCGGGAAGCAATCGTTGGAGCTTTGCGAGCGGTTGACGTGATCGTTGGGGTGTACCGGGGTCTTGCCGCCACGGCCTTGCCCGGCCAGTTCATTGGCGCGCCCGGCAATCACTTCGTTGACGTTCATGTTGCTCTGCGTGCCAGAGCCGGTTTGCCAGACCACCAGAGGGAACTGGCTGTCGTGCTCGCCGCCCAGTACTTCATTGGCGGACTGCTCGATCAGCCGGGCAATGTCGGCGGGCAAATCGCCGTTGCGGTCGTTGACCCGGGCCGCAGCCTTCTTGATCAGCGCCAGGGCGTGCAGCACCGGCAAGGGCATACGCTGATCGCCAATGGCAAAGTTGATCAGCGAACGTTGAGTCTGTGCTCCCCAGTAGGCGTCATCGGGGACTTCGATCGGGCCAAGGCTGTCAGTTTCAGTACGACTCACGGGTTCACTCCTCAAAGTTCAGTGCGCATCAATGCGAAGTTTAGGCTTTGCTATCCATATTGGGTTCCCTAATTAGCGTTTTTAACCGCTCGGCGCGTCAGGGGTTGAGCCAAAAGCGGACATGGGCGCAGAATGGTCGGCCTTGAGGTATTGCCTCGCCTGCTAGAAAGGAAACTCGATGACCCGTCTTCGTGCCATCTGTACCGCGGTTGTACTGGTTTGTGCCAGCGGCCAGGTTCTTGCCGATACCGCCAGCCATAACGCCAGTGCCGAAACGTTCCTCAAGCTGGCTCATGCTGACAAGCTGGGCACCCCGGTCTACATGCAAGTGCAACAGATGTTTGCTCAGCGCTTTGCCGAAACCAAAGCCCCTGAAGCGAAAAAAGCGTTGCTTGAAACCTATCAGGCCAAAGCCAACGCAGCGCTGGATCAGGCGATCGGCTGGAACAAGCTGAAACCCGACATGATCAAGCTCTACACCGCCAATTTCACCGAAAGCGAGTTGAAGGATCTGGTTGCGTTCTACCAGTCTCCACTGGGCAAGAAAGTGCTGACCAAAATGCCTGAGATGACTCAGCAATCGGCTCAGCTGACCCAGAGCAAACTGGAAAGCGCGGTACCTGTCGTCAACAAACTGCTGGCTGACATGACTGCGGAACTGGAACCTGCCAAGGCAGCTCCTGCTCCAGCCCAAAAGCCTTAACCGACTGATCGGGCGAGACCTGTCATGACCATGCAAAAGCGTATCGAATCGGCACTGGCCGTGTTTCAGCCACTGCACCTGCAAGTGCTCGACGAGAGCCACATGCACAGTCGCGGTGAGCAGACTCACTACAAGGCGATTATTGTCAGCGAGCAATTCGAAGGGCTCAACGCCGTCAAGCGTCATCAGAAGGTCTACGGCATTCTGGGCGGTCTGATGGGTGAGTTCCACGCGTTGGCGTTGCACACCTTTACCCCCGAAGAATGGGCTAAGACCGGTGCCGCGCCTGCCTCGCCGACCTGTGCGGGTGGTCATTGACTGTCGTCTGAAAGGGGGTTATCGGATTAACCCTGATTTTTGCTAGAATCCGCAACGCGCCGCTCTGTCGGCGCGTTTTTCATTCTGAATTCTGATCCGGTAGGCCCTTTGCGAGGGTCGCCACCTGGAGAAACACATGACACAAAAGCCGATGACTCAACCGATCGTCGTGGCCGCGCTATACAAGTTTGTCACGCTCAGCGACTACGTTGCCCTGCGCGAACCGCTGCTGCAGGCGATGGTCGACAATGGCATCAAAGGCACGCTGCTGATCGCCGAAGAAGGCATCAATGGCACCGTCTCCGGTAGCCGCGAAGGTATCGACGGGCTGATGGCCTGGCTGAAGAACGATCCGCGCATGGACGACATCGACCACAAAGAGTCGTATTGCGACGAGCAACCCTTCTACCGCACCAAGGTCAAGCTCAAGAAAGAGATTGTCACCCTGGGCGTCGAAGGCGTTGACCCGAATAAATCCGTGGGCACCTATGTCGATCCGCAGGACTGGAACGCGATCATCAGTGATCCGGAAGTGCTGGTGATCGACACCCGCAACGATTACGAAGTGTCCATCGGCACCTTCGAAGGTGCCATCGACCCGAAGACCACCAGCTTTCGCGAGTTTCCCGAGTACATCAAGGAACACTTCGACCCGGCGGTGCACAAGAAAGTCGCCATGTTCTGCACTGGCGGTATCCGCTGTGAAAAGGCTTCGAGTTTCATGCTCGGCGAAGGTTACGGCGAGGTCTTCCACCTCAAGGGCGGGATCCTCAAGTATCTGGAACAAGTGCCTCAGGAAGAAAGCCTGTGGCGTGGTGAATGTTTCGTTTTCGATAATCGCGTCACCGTGCGCCATGACCTGACCGAAGGCGACTACGATCAATGTCACGCCTGCCGCACGCCGATCAATGCCGAGGACCGCGCCAGCGAGCATTACACGCCTGGCATCAGCTGCCCGCATTGCTGGGACACGCTGAGCGAGAAAACCCGCCGCAGCGCCATTGATCGGCAGAAGCAGATCGAACTGGCGAAGCAGCGTAATCAGCCACACCCTATCGGCCGTAACTATCGTTTGCCAACCGAGGCTTGATCCATGTCTGCTCGCCTGCTCTATGTAATGGACCCGATGTGTTCCTGGTGCTGGGGCTTTGCCGACGTGGCCAAGGCGTTGGTGGAGCAAGCGCAGGCGGGCGGCATGACTTTGCAGCTGGTGATGGGCGGCTTGCGCACCGGCAGCGGCGCTGCACTTGAGCCGACGACCCGACGTTACATCCTTGAGCACTGGCAAGCGGTGGCGGAAACCACCGGGCAAGCCTTCCGTTTTGACGATGCGTTGCCCGATGGTTTTGTCTACGATACCGAGCCCGCCTGTCGGGCGGTGGTGGCCGCGCGCAGCCTCGATCCGGACAGCGCGTGGCAGTTGGTCAGACTCATTCAACAAGCGTTCTATCTTGATGGGCGCGATGTGACCCAGGCGGCGTTGCTCACCGAACTGGCCGAGCAGGCGGGTCTGCCCCGCATTGAATTCGCCGAGGCGTTCGACAGCACTGAGCAACATGCCGCGACGGCTGCTGATTTTGCCTGGGTGCAGGATTTGGGTATCGCCGGGTTTCCGACCTTGCTGGCTGAACGCAACGGTCAGTTGGCGTTGCTGACCAATGGTTATCAATCCCTGGAGGATCTCTCGCCGCTGCTGGGTCGATGGCTGGAGCGTGCCGCCAGTGCATGAACCTGATCAAGGCGGGAGCGATCCGTCCGGGCGCATCGATCGACTGAGCTGGGCAGAAATTCGACGTCTGGCAGTGCGCCATAAAAAAGCCTTGTGGATCGCCAATGGTGTCGCCGTGCTGGCGACCTTGTGCAGCGTGCCGATTCCATTGCTGCTGCCGTTGCTGGTGGACGAGGTATTGCTCGGACACGGCGCCAGCGCGCTCACGTTCATGAACCACTTTCTGCCCGACAGCCTGCAAACCTCGGTCGGTTATATCGGCCTGATGTTGCTCGCCACGGTGTGCCTGCGCCTGGGTGCGCTGGTGTTCAACGTCATTCAGGCCCGGCTTTTCGCCCGGTTGTCCAAAGACATCGTCTACCGGGTGCGCATCCGGCTTATCGAGCGTCTCAAACGAATATCGCTGGGCGAATATGAAAGCCTCGGCGGCGGCACCGTTACCACGCATCTGGTCACCGACCTCGACACCGTGGACAAATTCATCGGCGACACACTCAGCCGGTTTCTGGTTGCCATGCTGACCCTGGCCGGAACCGCCGGGATTCTGGTGTGGATGCACTGGAAGCTTGCCCTGTTGATCATGCTGTTCAACCCGCTGGTGATTTATGCCACGGTCAAGCTGGGCAAGCGGGTCAAGCATCTGAAGAAGCAGGAAAACGACAGCACCTCGCGCTTTACCCAGGCCCTGACTGAAACCCTGGACTCGATCCAGGAAGTCCGCGCCGGCAATCGTCAGGGCTACTTTCTCGGGCGGCTTGGGCTGCGCGCTCAGGAAGTTCGCGATTACGCCATCGCCTCGCAATGGAAAAGCGATGCGTCGAGTCGTGCCAGCGGGCTGCTGTTTCAATTCGGCATCGATATCTTTCGTGCGGCGGCGATGCTCACCGTATTGTTTTCCGACCTGTCCATCGGGCAGATGCTCGCGGTATTCAGTTACCTGTGGTTCATGATCGGTCCGGTCGAGCAATTATTGAATCTGCAATACGCCTGGTACGCCGCTGGCGGCGCGCTGACCCGGATCAACGAGCTGCTGGCCCGCGCTGACGAGCCGCAATATCCGGGCGGTGCCGATCCGTTTGCAGGGCAGGAAACCGTCGGCATCGAAATTCGCGGCCTGAGTTTCGCTTATGGCGAAGAGAACGTTCTGGATCAGCTGAACCTGACCATCGCCCCTGGGGAGAAAGTCGCCATCGTGGGTGCCAGTGGCGGCGGGAAAAGCACGCTGGTGCAACTGCTGCTGGGTCTGTATACCGCGCAATCCGGGACTGTCCGCTTTGGTGGGGCAAGCCTGGAGGAAATGGGTCTGGAGACCGTCCGGGAAAATGTCTCGGTGGTGCTGCAACATCCGGCGCTGTTCAACGACACGGTGCGCGCCAATCTGAGCATGGGCCGTGAACGGAGCGACGAAGCGTGCTGGCGGGCCCTGGAGATTGCGCAACTGGCGCCGACGATTCGCGCCTTCCCCGATGGACTGGACAGTATTGTCGGGCGTTCCGGCGTGCGTTTGTCCGGCGGGCAGCGCCAGCGATTGGCCATCGCCAGAATGGTGTTGTCCGACCCCAAGGTGGTGATCCTCGACGAAGCCACATCGGCGCTGGATGCCGCTACCGAATACAGCTTGCATCAAGCCCTGTCGCGCTTCCTTAACGGACGCACGACGCTGATCATTGCGCACCGTCTGTCGGCGGTTAAGCAGGCGGATCGGGTGCTGGTATTCGATGGCGGGAGAATTGCCGAAGAGGGTGATCACCAGCAGTTGATCGCCGATGGCGGGCTCTATGCCAAGCTTTACGGCCATCTGCAACATATCTGACGGTCGCTGCCTCAGAAGTGCGCGGAATTTTCCCGAAATACCGAGAACTAACTTTCTTCTGATCCGTCTTCTTATAGGCGCGGTGTCATGATGACGCCGCAACGCCAGCCTGTTTCAAGCTTGAGAAAATCCCCCGACCTTTTCATGGAATTAGCCTAGTCTGAGGCAAGGATGAAATTGATCAGGCCGCTTGTTGAGCATCTGGCAACGCTAACGCTTATGAAAGGGAAACCATGAGGCAAAAGCGGATTCTCGAAAAGCCCCGTCTGCTGGGCGTTGTTTGGCCATTTATTGCTGTTGCGCTATTCCAGGCTTTGCTTGGGTGCGTCAGCTTGTACACGCTGTCAGCCGTGCGCAGCTATGTCGCCGGCGAAAGCCTCTGGTCGAAAGGGCAAAAGGACGCCATCCATTACCTGAGTCTTTACGCCAACAGCCGCGACGAACTCGATTATCTGCGCTATCAACAAGCTATCGCGGTGCCCAAAGGCGGCCATCTGGCGCGAATGGCGCTGGACCAGCCTGAGCCGGCACTCGATCTTGCGCGGCAAGGCATCCTGCAGGGCGGCAATCATCCCGATGATGTTTCCGGGGTCATCTGGCTGTACCTGCATTTTCAGCACTATGGCTATATGCAAAAGGCCGTGGATCTGTGGGTCCAGGGCGACGAGTACTTGATGCGGCTGGATGATATTGCGCGCCAGATGCACGAGCGTATCAACTCCGGAGAAGCCACTTACGGTGATGCAGGCCGATGGCGTGCCGAGATCAATACGATCAATGAAGACGTGACGCCAACGGCGAAAGCCTTCAGCGACGCCCTGGGCGCTGGCTCGAGGAGCATTCTGCGACTGTTATTGATCGTCAACCTGGCAACCGCCGTGGTCCTGGTGATGCTGGCGTTGTTGCGCACCCACAAACTGCTCGCCCAACGCCACGCCTTTGCCGATGCGTTGCAGGTCGAGAAGGAGCGGGCGCAAATCACCCTGGAATCCATTGGCGAAGGGGTCATCACCACAGACGTCGAAGGTTCGATCGTCTATATGAACCCCGCAGCTGAAAGCCTGACGCACTGGAAAAATGGCCAGGCCAGCGGATTGCCTCTGGCTGCGCTATTCAGCCTGCTTGACGAAAACGATCAGAAGGACAGCCACAGCCTGATTGAGCGCATCCTCAGCGGCAAATTGAGAGGCGGCAGCGAACATTCCAAATTGATTCAGCGGCTTGATGGCAGCATCGTCTCGGTCGCTCTGGTGGGCTCACCGATCCAGACCGATGGCAAGATCAGCGGTACCGTGCTGGTGCTGCACGACATGACGCAAGAGCATCAATACATCGCCAACCTGTCCTGGCAGGCGACCCACGATGCGTTGACCGGCCTCGCCAATCGACGCGAGTTCGAGCAGCGTCTGGACCTAGCGCTGATCGGTCTGACCCGCCAGCCGAATCGACACTCGGTGATGTACCTGGATCTTGATCAATTCAAACTGGTGAACGACACCAGCGGGCATGCGGCGGGTGATGAGCTGTTGCGGCACATCTGCGCGTTGTTGCAGCAAGGCATTCGTGAAGGCGACACCCTGGCCAGATTGGGTGGCGATGAGTTCGGCATATTACTGGAAGACTGCCCGCCGCTACTGGCGGAAAAGATTGCCGAAACCCTGCGTCAGAGTGTGCAAAGCCTGCATTTCGTCTGGAAAGGCCGGCCCTTTGTCACCACCGTCAGCATCGGCCTGGTGCATATTTCCCATGTCCCGACCACCCTTGAAGCTTCGCTGCGCGCTGCTGACATGGCGTGTTATATGGCCAAGGAAAAGGGCCGCAACCGCGTACAGGTCTATCACGCCGACGATTCCGAGGTATCCGTGCGCTTCGGCGAGATGGCCTGGATCCAGCGCCTGCATCTGGCTCTGGAAGAAAACCGTTTCTGCCTGTATGCCCAGGAAATCTCCGACATCAGCCATGGCGGCGGACAAGCAGGACATATCGAGATCCTGTTGCGGTTACGTGACGAGTCCGGGCGGATGATCCAGCCCGACAGTTTTATCCCCGCTGCTGAGCGCTATGGCTTGATGACCACGCTGGATCGCTGGGTGGTGCAGAACGTCTTTAAAATCATTGCGCAATGTGCGGAGGATAAAAGTTACAGCGGGCCGCTGGTGGTCTGTGCGATCAACCTGTCCGGTTCCAGTATTGGCGACGATGCGTTCCTCGAATACCTCAAGCTGCAATTTCTCACCTACGAGATCGCGCCTTCATCGATTTGCTTCGAAATCACCGAAACCAATGCCATTGCCAACCTGGGAAGCGCCATTCGATTTATCAATGAATTGAAAAGCCTGGGATGCCAGTTTTCTCTGGATGATTTCTGCGCCGGTATGTCGTCGTTTGCATACCTCAAACACTTGCCCGTGGACTTTTTGAAGATCGACGGAAGTTTTGTCAAAGACATGCTCGACAATCCCATTAATAGAGCTATGGTCGAAGTGATCAATCATATCGGTCATGTCATGGGCAAGCGCACCATTGCCGAATTTGTCGAGACTCCGGAAATCGAAGAGGCATTGCGGGAAATTGGAGTGGACTTTGCTCAAGGATTTCTGATCGAGCGTCCCGCATTGTTTACGTGTGAAAGTCTGCGGCCCCGCGCCGTGCGGACCAAGACAATGCTATTCAGCACGCCAGGCATATTTCGCTGACCAATACTGAAACCTACACCTACAAAAGGAGCCACACAGTGATCGAAGCTTTCAGCAGAAACGGTCCGCTTATGGAAGCCAGTAGTTATCCAGTTTGGGCGCAGCGGCTAATCCAGGATTGCAGCAATGCCAAGGCGAAAGTCGTTGAACATGAGCTTTATCAACGCATGCGTGACGGGCAGCTTAGTCCGAAGATCATGCGCCAGTACTTGATTGGCGGCTGGCCGGTAGTTGAACAGTTCGCAGTTTATATGGCCAACAATCTTGCCAAGACCCGCTTCGCCCGTCATCCCGGTGAAGACATGGCGCGGCGCTGGCTGATGCGTAATATCCGGGTGGAGCTCAATCATGCGGATTACTGGATCCACTGGAGCGAGGCTCATGGTGTTTCGCTGGACGACCTGAAAGCGCAGCGGGTATCACCGCATTTACATGCATTGAGTCATTGGTGCTGGCATACCAGCTCGGCCGATTCGCTGATTGTGGCTATCGCGGCCACTAACTACGCCATCGAGGGGGCGACGGGGGAATGGTCGGCAGTGGTGTGTTCCAGCGGCGAATACGCGGAGTCGTTTCCGGAAGAATCAAGAAAGCGGGCCATGAAGTGGCTGAAGATGCATGCGCAATACGATGATTCACATCCGTGGGAAGCGCTGGAAATCATCTGTACCCTGGCGGGTAACGATCCGAGTCAACACTTGCAGGCTGAATTGCGGCAGGCGGTCACCAAAAGCTATGACTATATGTTCCTGTTTCTGGAGCACTGCATGCAACTGGACAAGACGGCTACGCATCGCACGCGGGCGGCCGAGCTTGAAAGCTGAGGATTAACTTGCCATGGCCAGTCGATTACGGCCTTCGCGCTTTGCGACATAGAGCGCGGCATCGGCACGCCGCAACAGGCTGTCAGCGGACTCCGCTGGCAGCAGCGTCGAGCAGCCGAGGCTGACGGTGAGCTCCAGCGGATGGTCCAGAATCGGATAGATCAGGTCATGTGCGGCTTTACGCAGGCGCTCACCGATCATTGCCGCAGATTCGCGTCCGGTGTTCGACAGCACGATCAAAAACTCTTCACCGCCATAACGAAACACCCGGTCGATATTGCGCAGCTGTCCCTTGATTGCCAGGGAAATAGCCTTGAGCACTTCATCGCCCGAGGAATGCCCATAGGTATCGTTGACCTGTTTGAAGTGGTCGATGTCGAGCATTAGCAGCGACAACGGCTGCATGTGACGACGGGCGACTTCGATTTCCCGGGACAGGGTCTGGTCCATCGCGATGCGATTGCCCGCTCCAGTCAATGGATCGCGCAGGGCACTCTGCGTCGCCGAGCGGTAAAGCAGGGCATTGCGCATCGGGAACAGCAGGCAGGCCAGCAGCGACTCAAGGTCCGTGAGCTCTTGCTCGGTAAACCGTTGGTTACGCTGGAAAAGCAGGGTTCCCAGGTATTCGCCTTCGTTACTCAGGCTGTAGTTCACGCTGTGATGCGAGCGCTCGCCGAGCTGTAGATGCAAATCGCTATCACGGTGGTCATAAGTCAGCGCACTGAGGGACATCCAGCGCTGCACGCCTTGAAAAAAGATCGAGAGAACCCGTTCCACTTCCAGGCTGGTCTGTAAATGCAGGCCGAGTTGCTGTATCAACTGGGACAAGTCGACAGGCGGCGGTACGATGTGTTGACTTTGCCTATTACAAAAACCCAGTCGTTGCAATTTGGCGGCGTCGAAATCAATAGCGTTGGTATTGTTGGTCTGGGTAGGAGAAATCATGGTCTCACTCCTCAGCACATATTGCTGGCTTGGCTCGATTAGAGCGAAACTTGTGCCATCTAGTTCATTTATATATATGACTTTGAGTTCAGATAGATATTGAACCGAATTGCCAAAAGCGGGTCGTCGGGCGACAGTTAAATGACAGAAAGAATGAGCCAGTTAATTGACTGCATTCGCCGACGGTGTTTTGCACCGTGGCAAATGCCTTATCCATTGTTGATCAAGCCACTTATTGAGCGTTGTACGCCTGCCCGTTAACCCCTGTGCTGTCGGGGCCCATCAGGTACAGGTAGACCGGCATGATTTCCTCCGGCGTCGGGTTGTTCAGCGGGTTTTCAGCAGGATAGGCATGGGCGCGCATGCTGGTACGGGTAGCGCCGGGGTTGATGCTGTTGGAGCGAACCGCCGCGACGGTGTCGAGTTCGTCGGCGAGGGTCTGCATCAGGCCTTCGGTGGCGAACTTGGATACGCCATAAGCGCCCCAGTAAGCGCGACCCTTGCGTCCGACGCTGCTGGAAGTGAATACCACCGATGCATCCGTCGACAGCTTGAGCAGCGGCAACAGCGTGCTGGTCAGCATGAACATCGCGTTGACGTTGATCTGCATGACGCGCATGAAGTTCTCGCCGGACAGTTGCTCCAGCGGGGTGCGCGGGCCGATGATCGACGCATTGTGCAGCAGGCCGTCCAGGTGACCGAATTCAGTTTCGATCATCGCCGCCAGTTCATCGTATTGATGGGGCAGTGCGGTTTCCAGGTTGAACGGGATCACCACCGGCTGAGGGTGGCCAGCCGCTTCGATCTCGTCATAGACCTGGGTCAGATTGGCTTCGGTCTTGCCCAGCAGCAACACGGTCGCGCCGTGGGCCGCGTAGGTTTTCGCAGCCGCAGCACCAATGCCGCGGCCGGCACCGGTAACCAGAATTATCCGACCAGTCAGCAGGTCAGGACGAGGGGTGTAATCGAACATGGGTTACCTCTTGAGAATTATCCTGGAAAGGCGTGAGCGAGCTTTTTGTGGGAGCGAGCTTGCTCGCGAAAGCCGCGCCGGAGCTTCAAAACGTGTCGAATGTCCCGGCGCCTTCGCGAGCAAGCTCGCTCCCACCAGGCTTGCTCCTACAGCTCGCGTGTCAGCACCCGCACAACGCGTTATCCAGCACCTTGCGCAGGTCCAGCGGATGATCGACCACCACATCCGCACCCCAATGATCGGGATTGTCGTGTGGATGGATATAGCCGTAGCGCACGGCGGCGGTCCTGGTGCCAGCATCGCGACCAGATTCGATGTCACGCAGGTCATCACCGACAAACAGCACGCTGGCCGGGTCCAGGTCGAGCATCTTGCAGGCCAGGATCAGCGGTTCCGGGTGCGGTTTGCTATGGGTGACGTGATCCGGGCAGATCAGCAGCGCCGAGCGTTCCGCCAGCCCGAGCTGTTCCATGATCGGCTGGGCGAAGCGCACCGGTTTGTTGGTGACCACGCCCCAGATCAGATTGGCTTTCTCGATATCCGCCAACAGTTCGCCCATGCCATCGAACAGTTTGCTGTGGACCGCACAGTCGCGTTGATAACGCTCAAGGAACTCCAGGCGCAGGGCCTCGAACTCTTCGGCGTTGGGCGAAAGGGCAAACGTCGCCGCGACCATCGCCTTGGCGCCGCCGGAAACCTCGTCACGGATCAGCTTGTCGTCTACCGCCGGCAGGCCGCGTTCCGCCAACATCGCCTGACAGATGGCGATGAAGTCCGGAGCGGTGTCGAGCAGGGTGCCGTCCATGTCGAATAGAACCGCTCTCAAGCGCATGGCTTACACCTCCCGCAGGGTCTGGATCATGTAATTGACGTCGACATCCGATGCCAGCTTGTAGTGCTTGGTCAGCGGGTTGTACGTCAGGCCGATGATGTCCTTGACCTGCAGGCCGGCAGCACGGCTCCAGGCGCCCAGTTCAGACGGGCGGATGAATTTCTTGAAGTCGTGAGTGCCGCGCGGCAGCAGGCCCATGATGTATTCGGCGCCGACAATGGCGAACAGATACGCTTTGGGATTGCGGTTGATGGTCGAGAAGAACACCTGGCCGCCGGGTTTGACCATGCGGAAGCAGGCGCGGATCACCGAGGATGGATCGGGCACGTGCTCCAGCATCTCCAGGCAGGTCACCACGTCGAACTGCTCCGGCAGTTCCTCGGCGAGGTCTTCGGCGGTGATCTGCCGATATTCGACGCTGACTCCGGACTCCAGTTGGTGCAGTCGAGCCACCGCCAGCGGCGCTTCGCCCATGTCGATACCGGTAACTGTCGCGCCGCGCAGGGCCATGGCTTCACTGAGAATGCCGCCGCCACAGCCGACGTCGAGCACTTTCTTGCCGGCCAGATTGACGCGTTCGTCGATCCAGTTCACACGCAGTGGATTGATATCGTGCAGCGGCTTGAATTCGCTGTTGCGATCCCACCAGCGATGGGCCAGGGCTTCGAATTTGGCGATTTCAGCGTGGTCGACGTTGCTCATGGGAAGTCCTCTTAAACTTGGAAAATCGTGTCGCCAGGCTGGCAGTTATGGTGCCAGTGCAGCTTTATTCTGAGTGGCCGGTGTGGCCTGAAATGCGCTGACCCCAGGCTTTGGCGGTTTCGCACAGCGCCTGTTCATCCATGCGCGTCAAATGGCGGTTTGCTAGCAACTGTTTGCCCGCCACCCAGACATGGCTGACGCAGTCGCGGCCGGTGGCATATATAAGCTGCGATACCGGATCGTAAATTGGCTGCTGGGCCAGGCCGCTCAGATCGAAGGCGACAATATCTGCCGCCTTGCCGATCTCCAGCGAACCGGTGACCTGCGCAATGCCCAAGGCGCGCGCGCCATTCAGGGTGGCCATGCGCAGGGCGCGATGGGCGTCCAGCGCCGTGGCAGAGCCAGCGACCGCTTTCGCCAATAGCGCCGCCGTGCGTGTTTCGCCCAGCAAATCCAGATCGTTGTTGCTGGCCGCGCCGTCGGTGCCCACTGCTACATTGACGCCAGCCTGCCACAGACGTTCGACCGGGCAGAAGCCGCTGGCCAGTTTCAGGTTCGACTCAGGGCAATGGATAACGCTGGAGTTGCTTTCTACCAGCAAAGCCAGGTCCTCATCGCTGATTTGGGTCATGTGCACCGCCTGAAAGCGCGGCCCAAGCATGCCCAGACGATTCAGTCGGGCCAGCGGCCGCTCGCCGGTCAGCTCAACAGCTTGACCGACTTCAAAGGCCGTTTCGTGAACGTGCATCTGAATCATCGCGTCGAGTTCATCGGCGATCACCCGGATCTTCTCCAGGTTGTCATCGCCGATGGTGTACGGCGCGTGAGGCCCGAACGCGACTGTTATACGCGGATGATGGATCAGGTCGTTGAACAACTCGACGCCGGTGTGCAGCGCTTCGTCGGTGGTGCGGGCGCCGGGAATCGGGAAATCCAGCACCGGGACGGTGATTTGCGCGCGCATGCCGCTGACATGCACACGATCTGCGGCAACTTTCGGGAAGAAGTACATGTCCGAGAAACAAGTGATGCCGCCCTTGAGCTGCTCGGCAATCGCCAGATCGGTGCCGTCGCGAACAAAGTCTTCATCGACCCATTTGCCTTCGGCGGGCCAGATGTGTTCTTCCAGCCACGTCATCAACGGCAAATCATCGGCCAGACCGCGAAACAGCGTCATCGCTGCATGGCCGTGGGCGTTGATCAAACCGGGGCTGAGCAGCATGCCCGGCAACTCCAGGGTTTCCAGCGTCGATTGCTTCATCGCTTCGGCGCGTGGACCGATATAAACGATACAGCCATCGCGAATACCCAGGCCGTGCTCCTTGAGCACCACGCCAGCAGGTTCGACCGGCACCAGCCAGGTGGGCAGGAGCAGGAGATCGAGGGGCGCTGAGGGGTTGGGCATGACTGGGTTTCCAGGGCTTATTACAGGGACGGCGAAGTATACCCGAGCGTCTTCGCGGGCGGCTCGCTATAATCGGCGGCTTTTGGTGTCCGGCATTGGTTTTTAGTATGGGGTGTGCAATGCGCGATCGACTTATGGCTGCGGAGAAGGTGAAAGCCATCGATTGGCGGGATGACGCTCTTCATCTGCTGGATCAGCGGGTCCTGCCGTTCCAGGAAATCTGGCTGACTTATACCAGTGCTGCGGGCGTCGCCGAGGCGATTCGCTCGATGGTGGTGCGCGGCGCGCCGGCAATCGGCATCAGCGCCGCCTATGGCGTCGTGTTGGGCGCGCGTGCGCGGATTGCGGCGGGCGGCGATTGGGTCGCGGCGCTGGAGGAAGATTTCCAGGTGCTGGCGGGTTCGCGTCCTACGGCAGTGAATCTGTTCTGGGCGCTGAACCGCATGCGTGATCGCCTGCAGCGCGTCAAGCACAGCGACGATGCGCTGCAGGCGCTGGAAGCCGAGGCGGTGGCGATTCACCTGAGCGATCGGGAAGCCAACCTGACCATGGCCCAACTGGGCGCTGACCTGATTCGCAAGCACCAGGGCAATCTGCAGACCGTTCTGACTCACTGCAATACCGGCGCACTGGCCACGGGTGGTTTCGGCACGGCCCTTGGCGTGATCCGCGCGGCGTACCTTGAAGGCATGATCGAACGTGTCTACGCCGATGAAACCCGGCCATGGCTGCAAGGTTCGCGACTCACGGCCTGGGAGCTGGCCAACGAAGGCATTCCGGTGACGCTCAATGCCGATTCGGCCGCAGCGCACCTGATGCGCACCAAAGGCATCACCTGGGTAATCGTCGGCGCGGACCGGATTACCGCCAATGGTGACGTGGCGAACAAGATCGGTACCTATCAACTGGCCGTGGCTGCCATGCATCACGGCGTGCGCTTCATGGTCGTTGCTCCGAGCTCGACCATCGACATGGACACCGCCAGCGGCGAAGACATCGTCATCGAAGAGCGCGAGGGGCGTGAGCTCCTGGAAATAGGCGGGCAGCGGGTTGGCGCGGACGTCGATGCGTTCAATCCTGTTTTTGATGTAACCCCGGCTGACCTGATTGACGCCATCGTTACTGAAAAGGGCATCGTCGAGCGCCCGGATGCCGCGAAAATGACTCAATTGATGTGTCGCAAGCGCCTGCATTGAGTGCTTTGTTGCGCCATCAGCAGTTTGTCCAGAGGGTGCTATGCGGTCCTGTAAGCGTTTCTCAGACGTCTTACAGGACCGTGGCTCATTTTCAGGGCTTTCAAAGGATAGGTGCGTAGCGGCGTTTGTGGTAACATCCGGCGGTTTCCAAGGGCGCTATTCGTAGTCGTCCTTACTGCGCAGATCCAGAGCTTAACTCGTTGATTTGTCGTAAGTCGTTGCCAGGCAAATGCCAGCAGCGGCGAGCTTCGTTCGTCCCGCATGGATGTGACGAGGTTTCACCAGAAAAAGGAATCAGGCTTCTCATGGGCGAACTGGCCAAAGAAATCCTCCCGGTCAATATCGAAGACGAGCTGAAGCAGTCCTACCTCGACTACGCGATGAGCGTAATCGTCGGTCGGGCATTGCCGGATGCGCGCGATGGCTTGAAGCCCGTGCACCGGCGTGTGCTGTTCGCGATGAGCGAGCTGGGTAACGACTGGAACAAGCCGTACAAGAAATCCGCCCGTGTGGTCGGTGACGTTATCGGTAAGTATCACCCGCACGGCGACACTGCTGTCTATGACACCATCGTCCGGATGGCGCAGCCGTTTTCGCTGCGCTACCTGCTGGTAGACGGTCAGGGCAACTTCGGTTCGGTGGACGGCGACAACGCCGCTGCCATGCGATACACCGAAGTGCGCATGACCAAGCTGGCGCACGAGCTGCTGGCTGACCTGCACAAAGAAACCGTGGACTGGGTGCCGAACTACGACGGCACGGAAATGATCCCTGCGGTCATGCCGACGCGTATTCCCAACCTGCTGGTCAACGGTTCCAGCGGTATTGCCGTGGGTATGGCGACCAACATTCCGCCGCACAACCTCGGTGAAGTCATCGACGGCTGCCTGGCACTCATCGACAACCCCGAGTTGTCGATCGACGAGTTGATGCAATACATCCCGGGCCCCGACTTCCCGACAGCTGCGATCATCAATGGTCGCGCCGGCATCGTCGAAGCCTATCGCACCGGTCGTGGCCGCATCTATATGCGCGCCCGCTCGATGGTGGAGGATATCGACAAGGTCGGTGGCCGCCAGCAGATCGTCATCACAGAGCTGCCGTATCAGCTGAACAAAGCCCGTCTGATCGAAAAGATCGCCGAGCTGGTTAAAGAGAAGAAACTCGAAGGCATCACCGAGCTGCGCGACGAATCCGACAAAGACGGTATGCGTGTCGTGATCGAGCTGCGTCGTGGCGAAGTGCCTGAGGTGATCCTCAACAACCTTTATGCCCAGACCCAGCTGCAAGCGGTGTTCGGCATCAACATTGTTGCGCTGATCGATGGTCGCCCGCGAATCCTGAACCTCAAGGATCTGCTCGAAGCCTTCGTCCGCCACCGTCGCGAAGTGGTTACCCGCCGTACCGTTTTCGAACTGCGCAAAGCCCGTGAACGTGGGCACTTGCTCGAAGGCCAGGCGGTTGCCCTGTCGAACATCGACCCGGTTATTGCATTGATCAAAGCCTCGCCGACACCGGCTGAAGCCAAGGTCGGGCTGATTTCCACCGCGTGGGAATCCAGCGCGGTGGTGGAAATGGTCGAGCGCGCCGGTGCGGACTCATGCCGCCCGGACAACCTCGATCCGCAATACGGCCTGCGTGACGGCAAATATTTCCTGTCGCCGGAACAGGCTCAGGCGATTCTTGAACTGCGTCTGCACCGCCTGACCGGTCTGGAACACGAAAAACTGCTGACTGAGTACCAGGAAATCCTGGCCCAGATCGGCGAACTGCTGCGCATCCTCAACAGCGCCACGCGTCTGATGGAAGTCATCCGCGAAGAGCTGGAGCTGATCCGCGCCGAATACGGCGACGTGCGCCGCACCGAAATTCTCGATGCGCGCCTGGATCTGACGCTCGGCGACCTGATCACTGAAGAAGAGCGTGTCGTAACCATTTCCCACGGCGGCTATGCCAAGACCCAGCCATTGGCGGTCTATCAGGCGCAGCGTCGCGGCGGTAAAGGTAAATCGGCTACCGGCGTCAAGGATGAGGACTACATTGCTCACCTGCTGGTTGCCAACAGTCACACCACGCTGTTGATGTTCTCCAGCAAAGGCAAGGTGTACTGGCTCAAGACTTACGAAATCCCTGAAGCATCCCGTGCTGCGCGCGGACGTCCGCTGGTCAACCTGCTGCCGCTCAGCGAAGGTGAATACATCACCACCATGCTGCCGGTAGACCTGGAAGCCATGCGCAAGCGGGCTGACGAGGAAGAAGGCGAAGTCATCGAAGGCGAAATCGATGACGAGAACAGTACCGAGACCGAAGAAGAACGCAAGGCGCGTATCAAGGCCGCAGACAAGAAGAAGGCGCCGTTCATCTTCATGTCCACCGCCAACGGTACCGTCAAGAAAACTCCGCTGGTGGCCTTCAGCCGTCAGCGTAGCGTCGGTCTCATCGCGCTGGAACTTGATGAAGGCGACATCCTGATCTCCGCGGCCATCACCGATGGCGAGCAGGAAATCATGCTGTTCTCCGATGGCGGCAAGGTCACGCGCTTCAAGGAATCCGACGTTCGAGCCATGGGCCGTACCGCTCGCGGTGTTCGCGGCATGCGTCTGCCAGCAGGCCAGAAGCTGATTTCCATGCTGATCCCGGAAGAAGGCAGCGAGATTCTCACTGCATCGGAACGCGGTTTCGGCAAGCGCACGGCAATTTCCGAGTTCCCTGAATACAAGCGTGGCGGTCAGGGCGTTATCGCCATGGTCAGCAACGAACGTAACGGCCGACTGGTCGGCGCGGTTCAGGTACTCGACGGCGAGGAAATCATGCTGATTTCCGATCAGGGCACACTGGTTCGTACCCGTGTCGACGAAGTTTCCAGCCTGGGCCGTAATACCCAGGGCGTCACGCTGATCAAGCTGGCCAGCGACGAAAAACTGGTCGGCCTGGAGCGTGTGCAGGAGCCATCGGAAGTCGAAGGCGAAGAACTCGAAGGCGTTGATCTGGACGGTGAAGAGCTGGAAGGCGACGCTATTGAAGGCGAAATGCTCGATATCGCAGAAGAAAGCGATGCCGGCGGCGACCTGCAAGCCGACGCTGCGCCGGACGACGAAGAACCGCAAAGCTGATCTGATGTGTAAATAGCAGGGATTCCAAAGGTTTCCTGCAGGAGTTGCCGAAGGCTGCGAACGGTTCAAAACCGTTCGCAGCCTTCGGCACTTCCAACTTCAAACGACCCAAGCCTGAGAAATCAGCGCGTAGTGAGAGTGGATATGAGCAAGCGAGCCTTTAACTTCTGCGCAGGTCCTGCTGCGCTACCTGAAGCTGTTCTGCTGCGTGCCCAGGCGGAACTGCTGGACTGGCATGGCAAAGGCCTGTCCGTCATGGAAATGAGTCATCGCAGCGATGAATTCACCTCCATTGCCAATAAGGCCGAGCAGGATCTGCGCGACCTCCTGACGATTCCCTCTAACTACAAAGTATTGTTTCTGCAAGGCGGCGCCAGCCAGCAGTTCGCCCAGATTGCGCTGAACCTGCTGCCTGAAGAAGGCACCGCCGACTATATCGACACCGGTATCTGGTCGCAGAAAGCCATTGAAGAAGCTTCGCGTTACGGCCACGTCAACGTTGCCGCAACCGCCAAACCCTATGACTATTTCGCGATTCCCGGTCAGAACGAATGGCAGCTGTCCAAAGACGCGGCCTACGTGCATTACGCGCCCAACGAAACCATCGGCGGCCTGGAATTCAGCTGGATCCCGGAAACCGGTGACGTGCCGCTGATTGCCGACATGTCTTCGGACATCCTTTCGCGTCCGGTGGATATCTCCCGTTTCGGCATGATCTACGCCGGCGCGCAGAAAAACATCGGCCCAAGCGGCCTGGTGGTGGTGATCATTCGTGAAGACCTGCTGGGTCGCGCGCGTTCGCTGTGCCCGACCATGCTCAATTACAAGGTCGCGGCCGACAACGGCTCGATGTACAACACGCCGCCGACGCTGTCCTGGTATCTGTCCGGTCTGGTGTTCGAATGGCTGAAAGAGCAGGGCGGTGTCGAGGCCATTGGCAAGCTCAATCAAGCCAAGCAGCGCACGCTGTATGACTTCATCGATGCCAGCAGCCTGTACAGCAACCCGATCAACAAGTCCGACCGCTCGTGGATGAATGTGCCGTTCCGCCTTGCCGATGATCGCCTGGACAAACCATTCCTGGTCGGTGCTGACGCTCGCGGATTGCTGAACCTCAAGGGTCACCGCTCGGTCGGTGGCATGCGTGCCTCTATCTATAATGCCGTGGACATCACCGCCGTCAACGCGCTGGTTTCCTACATGGCAGAGTTCGAGAAGGAACACGGCTAATGTCCGAACAAGAACTCAAGGCGCTGCGGGTCCGCATCGACAGCCTGGACGAAAAAGTCCTGGAGTTGATCAGCGAACGCGCGCGCTGTGCGCAGGAAGTGGCGCGGGTCAAAATGTCGACCCTGGCCGAAGGCGAAGTGCCGGTTTTCTATCGCCCGGAACGCGAAGCCCAGGTGCTCAAGCGTGTCATGGAGCGCAATCGCGGCCCACTGAGTAACGAAGAGATGGCGCGGCTGTTTCGCGAAATCATGTCGTCGTGCCTGGCTCTGGAGCAACCGCTGAAAGTGGCTTATCTAGGCCCTGAAGGCACGTTTACCCAGGCCGCTGCGATCAAGCACTTCGGCAACGCAGTGATCAGTCTGCCAATGGCCGCCATTGACGAAGTGTTTCGTGAAGTCGTGGCGGGTGCGGTGAATTTCGGCGTAGTTCCGGTGGAAAACTCCACCGAAGGCGCGGTCAACCATACGCTGGACAGCTTTCTCGAACACGACATGGTCATCTGTGGCGAAGTCGAGTTGCGTATTCACCACCATCTATTAGTCGGCGAAAGCACCAAGACTGAAAGCATCAGCCGCATCTATTCCCACGCTCAATCACTGGCGCAGTGCCGCAAGTGGCTGGACGCTCACTACCCGAATGTCGAGCGCGTGGCCGTCGCCAGCAACGCCGAAGCTGCCAAGCGGGTCAAGGGCGAGTGGAACTCGGCGGCTATTGCCGGCGACATGGCTGCTGGCCTGTATGGCTTGACCCGTCTGGCAGAAAAGATCGAAGACCGCCCGGATAACTCCACCCGGTTCCTGATCATCGGCAACCAGGAAGTCCCACCGACCGGCGACGACAAGACCTCGATCATCGTCTCGATGAGCAACAAGCCCGGCGCGCTGCATGAGTTGCTGGTGCCTTTCCATCAAAACGGAATCGATCTGACGCGCATCGAAACGCGACCTTCGCGCAGCGGTAAATGGACCTACGTGTTCTTTATCGACTTCGTCGGCCATCACCGTGATCCGTTGGTCAAGGCCGTGCTGGAACAGATCAGTCAGGAAGCCGTAGCGCTCAAGGTGCTGGGTTCCTACCCGAAAGCAGTTCTTTAACAAGGGGCGAGACATGACTGCCGACTTCCTCGCCCTGGCGCAGCCGGGCGTGCAAAAACTTTCGCCTTACGTTCCGGGTAAACCCGTGGACGAACTGGCTCGTGAGCTGGGTATCGATCCGGCGCACATCATCAAGCTGGCGAGTAACGAAAACTCTCTTGGCGCCAGTCCCAAAGCCTTGGCTGCCATTCGTGACGAGCTCGCCGAGCTGACCCGCTATCCCGACGGCAACGGCTTTGAGTTGAAAAAGCGTCTTGCCGAGCGCTGCCGGGTGCAAACCAGTCAGGTGACGCTGGGCAATGGCTCCAACGATATCCTTGAACTGGTTGCCCGGGCTTACCTGGCGCCGGGGCTCAATGCGGTGTTCAGCGAGTTTGCGTTCGCCATCTATCCGATTGTGACCCAGGCCGTTGGCGCTGACGCCCATGTCGCGCCGGCTAAAGACTGGGGCCATGATCTGCCTGCAATGCTGGCGGCTATCGACAGCAACACGCGGGTGGTTTTCATTGCTAATCCGAACAATCCGACCGGTACCTGGTTCGGCCCGGATGCCTTGAACAGGTTTCTCGCCGCTGTGCCTAAACATGTGCTGGTGGTGCTGGACGAGGCCTATATCGAATACGCCCAAGGCGCCGAACTGCCTGATGGCCTGAATTACCTCGCCGATTTTCCGAACCTGCTGGTGTCGCGCACCTTCTCCAAAGCCTATGGCCTGGCGTCGTTGCGGGTCGGTTATGGCCTGTCCTCGCCAGCCGTTGCCGATGTGCTCAATCGAGTGCGCCAGCCGTTCAACGTCAACAGCTTCGCGCTGGCGGCTGCGTGCGCCGCGCTGGATGACGTGGAATACGTCACCAAAAGCCGCCAGTTGAATGAAGTGGGCATGGAGCAACTGGAAGGCGGCTTGCGTTTGCTGGGCCTGGACTGGATTCCCTCTAAAGGCAACTTTATTGCTGTGGATCTGGGGCGTGAAAGCGCGTCTGTTTATCAGAGCTTGCTCCGCGAGGGCGTGATCGTGCGACCGGTCGGCGGTTATGGCATGCCCAATCACTTGCGCGTCAGCATTGGCCTGCCGCAGGAAAATACCCGTTTCCTTGAAGCGCTGACCAAGGTTCTGGCGCGTGATTGATGTCATCTCAATGCAATCTGCCCGGCCTATGATCGGCCGCCTGGTAGTAGTAGGTCTGGGTTTGATTGGCGGCTCCTTCGCCAAAGGTTTACGCGAAAGCGGATTGTGCGGCGAAGTGGTTGGTGTCGATCTCGACCCTCAATCGCGCAAGCTGGCGGTAGAGCTGGGTGTCGTTGATCGCTGTGAAGAAGACCTGGCAGCTGCCTGTCGTGGTGCCGACGTCATTCAGCTTGCGGTGCCGATTCTGGCCATGGAAAAAATGCTCGCGTTGCTGGCCACTTTCGACCTTGGCGATGCCGTGCTGACCGATGTGGGCAGCGCCAAGGGTAACGTCGTGCGGGCTGCAACCCAGGCTTTTGGCGGCATGCCTGCGCGTTTTGTGCCGGGGCATCCGATTGCGGGTTCGGAGCAGAGCGGTGTGGAAGCGTCCAATGCCCAGTTATTCAAACGTCACAAAGTGATTCTGACGCCGCTGGCCGAAACCGACCCGCAAGCCTTGGCGCTGGTTGATCGGTTGTGGTCCGAGCTGGGCGCCGATGTCGAGCACATGCAGGTCGAACGTCACGATGAAGTGCTGGCTGCGACCAGCCATCTGCCGCATTTACTGGCGTTTGGTTTGGTGGATTCGTTGGCCAAGCGCAATGAAAACCTGGATATTTTCCGTTACGCGGCCGGTGGTTTTCGCGATTTCACGCGTATTGCCGGCAGCGACCCGGTGATGTGGCATGACATCTTCCTCGCCAATCGCGAGGCGGTTTTACGGACTCTGGATACCTTCCGCAGCGACCTCGATGCGTTGCGCGACGCGGTTGATGCGGGTGACGGGCATCAATTGCTGGGCGTGTTCACCCGTGCGCGCGTGGCTCGCGAACATTTCGGCAAGATCCTGGCGCGCCGGGCCTATGTCGATGAACAGCCCGTCAAGGACCTGGTATTTGTTGCCAGCCCGGGCGGTAGCGTTATCGGGCAGATTCGAGTGCCGGGGGACAAGTCCATCTCTCATCGCTCGATCATGCTCGGTTCCCTGGCCGACGGCATCACTGAAGTCGAAGGTTTTCTTGAAGGCGAAGATGCGCTGGCAACGTTGCAGGCTTTTCGTGACATGGGTGTGGTGATCGAAGGTCCGCATCACGGCCGGGTGATTATTTACGGGGTTGGCCTGCACGGGCTGAAAGCTGCACCGGGCCCTGTTTATCTGGGCAACTCCGGCACGTCGATGCGTTTGCTCGCCGGCCTGCTCGCGGCACAGGATTTCGACAGCATGCTGACAGGAGACGCCTCGCTCTCCCGGCGTCCCATGAGTCGGGTTGCCGATCCTTTACGGCAGATGGGTGCTGTCATAGAGACCGCTGCTGAAGGTCGTCCGCCGCTCACGATTCGTGGCGGGCAGGCGCTCAAAGGTCTGACCTATGACATGCCGATGGCCAGCGCTCAGGTTAAATCCTGTTTGTTGCTGGCGGGTCTGTATGCCGAGGGCAAGACCAGTGTGATCGAGCCGGCGCCGACTCGCGACCATACCGAGCGAATGCTGCGTGGTTTTGGCTATCCGGTGAGCGTCGACGGTTCAGTGGTCTGTGTCGAATCCGGTGGAGGATTGACGGCTACCCGGATTGAAGTGCCGGCAGACATCTCCTCGGCGGCGTTTTTCATGGTCGCGGCCTCGATAGCCGAAGGTGCCGATCTGTTGCTTGAACACGTTGGCATCAATCCGACCCGCATCGGCGTGATCCAGATCCTGCGTTTGATGGGGGCGGACATCACCCTGGAAAACCAGCGTGAAGTGGGCGGCGAGCCGGTGGCGGACCTGCGCGTGCGCTCGGCGAAGCTCAAGGGTATCGAAATCCCCGAGGCGCTGGTGCCTCTGGCAATCGACGAGTTCCCGGTTTTATTCGTTGCGGCGGCCTGTGCAGAAGGGCGTACTATCTTGCGCGGTGCACAGGAGTTGCGGGTTAAAGAGTCGGACCGTATCCAGGTCATGGCCGATGGTCTGCTGGCGCTTGGCGTGAGCGTTCAACCGACCCCGGACGGGATTATTATTGACGCGAGTCAGATCGGTGGCGGCGTCGTGAATGCTCATGGCGACCATCGTATCGCCATGGCCTTTAGCGTTGCGTCACTGCGGGCCTCGGCCCCGATTCACATTCATGATTGCGCGAACGTCGCTACGTCGTTCCCAAATTTTCTCGCGCTTTGCGCTCAAGTCGGCATGCGTGTAGTGCAAGAGGGACAGCTGTGAAGATTAAAGCACCGGTTATCACCATCGACGGACCAAGCGGTTCAGGTAAAGGCACAGTTGCCGGTTTGTTGGCCAAGCGGTTGGGATGGTGCCTGCTGGACTCCGGCGCGCTCTATCGTTTGCTGGCGTTCGCCGCTCGCAACCATGGCGTCGACCTGACCAACGAAGAAGCCCTGAAGCTGCTGGCCGCGCACCTCGATGTGCAATTCGAAGCCGGGCCTGGCGGTCAGGGGCAGCGCATCATCCTCGAAGGCGAGGACGTGACCCATTCGATTCGTAATGAGCAAATCGGCAGCGGCGCTTCGCAGGTCGCTTCATTGCCTGCGGTGCGTGATGCATTGCTGCAACGTCAACGGGCCTTTCAGGAAGAGCCGGGCCTTGTCGCAGACGGGCGCGACATGGGTACGGTGGTGTTTCCGGACGCCCCGCTGAAGATTTTTCTGACCGCCAGTGCCGAGGAACGTGCTCGACGCCGTTACTTGCAGTTGAAGGCCAAAGGCGATGATGTTAGTCTGTCGAGTCTGCTAGATGAGATATGTGCACGCGACGAGCGTGACACCCAGCGAGCGGTAGCGCCGCTCAAGCCGGCGCATGACGCCATACAGCTGGATTCCACGGAATTATCCATCGAGCAGGTGTTGGAACGCATCATGAGTGAAATCGCGCTTCGCGATATCGCCGGATGACAAAGAAGCGTGTGGGAGACCAGTCGAGTCCCGCAGGCTTTCTTTTACTTGAACGAAACCCACGTTGTCTGGAATGTGGCAGATGGGCGTATTCTTCGCCCTTGATCAACAGGAATTAAAATGAGCGAAAGCTTTGCAGAACTTTTTGAAGAAAGCCTAAAGACCCTCAACCTTCAGGCCGGTTCGATCATCACCGCGATCATCGTTGATATCGATTACCAGGCTGGATGGGTGACGGTTCACGCCGGTCTCAAATCTGAAGGCCTCATCCCGCTGGAGCAGTTCCACAACGACGCTGGCGAGCTGACCATCAAGATCGGCGACGAAGTTCACGTTGCTCTTGACGCGGTCGAAGACGGCTTTGGCGAAACCAAGCTGTCCCGCGAAAAAGCCAAGCGTGCCGAGTGCTGGATCGTTCTGGAAGCGGCTTTCGCAGCTGAAGAAGTGGTCAAGGGCGTTATCAACGGTAAGGTTAAAGGCGGCTTCACTGTCGACGTTAACGGCATCCGTGCGTTCCTGCCAGGTTCTTTGGTTGACGTCCGCCCTGTGCGTGACACGACTCACCTGGAAGGCAAAGAGCTCGAGTTCAAGGTCATCAAGCTCGACCAGAAACGCAACAACGTTGTCGTTTCCCGTCGCAGCGTCCTCGAAGCCGAGAACAGTGCCGAGCGCGAAGCTCTGCTCGAGTCCTTGCAGGAAGGCCAACAAGTCAAAGGTATCGTCAAGAACCTCACGGATTACGGCGCATTCGTCGATCTGGGTGGCGTCGATGGCCTGCTGCACATCACCGACATGGCCTGGAAGCGCATCAAGCATCCATCGGAAATCGTCAATGTTGGCGATGAGATCGATGTAAAAGTCCTGAAGTACGATCGCGAACGCAATCGTGTTTCTCTGGGCCTGAAGCAACTGGGCGAAGACCCATGGGTTGCTATCAAAGCTCGTTACCCGGAAGGCACTCGCGTAACTGCCCGTGTTACCAACCTGACCGACTACGGCTGCTTCGCAGAGCTGGAAGAAGGCGTGGAAGGCCTGGTACACGTTTCCGAAATGGACTGGACCAACAAAAACATCCACCCTTCGAAAGTCGTTCAAGTCGGCGACGAAGTGGAAGTTATGGTTCTGGACATCGACGAAGAGCGTCGTCGTATCTCCCTCGGCATCAAGCAGTGCAAATCTAACCCATGGGAAGATTTCTCTGGCCAGTTCAACAAGGGCGATAAAATCTCCGGCACCATCAAGTCGATCACCGATTTCGGTATCTTCATTGGTCTGGACGGCGGCATCGACGGCCTGGTTCATCTGTCCGACATCTCCTGGAACGAAGTGGGCGAAGAAGCCGTACGTCGTTTCAAGAAGGGCGACGAACTCGACACCGTTATCCTGTCTGTAGATCCAGAGCGCGAGCGTATCTCGCTGGGTATCAAGCAGCTGGAAAGCGATCCGTTCTCCGAGTACGTCACTGTCAATGACAAAGGCGCAATCGTCCGCGGTATCGTTAAAGAAGTTGACGCCAAAGGCGCCATCATCACTCTGGCCGACGACATCGAAGCTACCCTCAAAGCCTCCGAAATCAGCCGTGACCGCGTTGAAGACGCGCGTAACGTTCTGAAAGAAGGCGAAGAGATCGAAGCCAAGATCATCAGCGTTGACCGCAAGAGCCGCGTGATCAGCTTGTCCATCAAGTCGAAAGACGTTGAAGACGAGAAAGAAGCGATCCAAAGCCTGCGTAGCAAGCCAGAAACTGCAGAAAGCACCGGTCCTACCACTATTGGTGACCTGCTTCGCGCACAAATGGAAAAACAGAACTAAGTTCTGATTGACCATTAAAAAGGGCGACTTCGGTCGCCCTTTTTTGTGGGCGGGATTTGACTATGGGCTCCTGGTGCTTCGATAGTCGGCCTTATCGACAACGGTCGGTTCGCCTAGCTATCCCTGACGTTTTCGCCTTGAGGAGCCTTAGGGGCGCTTTCCGGTCTCTCGCCTTGCATTAGCTCTTTTGCCCACGGGAGACGATTTTCCAACAGTGTAAGGATCACATAAGTCAATACTCGGGCTGTTCAAATCGATCCGGTCATGCTAAAACCTTCGGAGCGCTGATCTAGCTGCTTGAAAAAGAAGGGAAAAATATGACGAAGTCGGAGTTGATCGAACGAATTGTCACCCATCAAGGGCTGCTCTCATCCAAGGATGTTGAGCTGGCCATCAAGACCATGCTTGAACAAATGTCCCAATGTCTGGCCACCGGCGACCGTATCGAAATACGTGGCTTTGGCAGCTTCTCTTTGCACTATCGCGCTCCGCGTGTGGGCCGTAACCCAAAAACCGGCCAGTCGGTTACGCTCGATGGCAAATTTGTTCCGCACTTCAAGCCAGGCAAAGAACTGCGCGACCGCGTTAATGAAGACGAAGAAGAAGGGCTCTAGACCTTCAGAACGGAGAATAGATACATGCAGATTCTAGTACGCGCGCTCCTGGGCATTGTCGCCTTGGCCGTAGTCGCGACCACGATTATTTTCATCCTGGAAAACCAGCAACCTGTTTCGCTGGCATTCCTGGGATGGTCGGCGCCGCACCTCTCCCTAGCGGTGCCCATAGTCCTCGCGCTTTTGATCGGCATGCTCATTGGTCCGTTTTTGTCATGGGCAATGAGTCTGCGCAAAAAACGCAAAGTGGCGGCTATCTAGCCGTCTTGTTGCAGTACTCCGCAGTCTGCGTCCGTCGGATTCTGAAATCTCGGAATCCTCCCACGATGTTCCCGGGCTGTTCTTCATCTCCGGACCTGATCGAAAATCCGGTAAAAATATTCGCTTGACCTGCATCTGTCTGCGAAAGGGTTGCCTGCCTTCGTAGCGGTTCCATCAAAGTTTGTAGGAATTTTCTTCTAAATTGCTAAGAAAAATAGTTGATTCTTGTAAGGCTGTATAACTTGGTTATATGGCATATACGTTGACCCCTTTGTTTATAGGGTTGGATTTTTATTTTGTATCTGGTTTCGCCAATGCATGGTGTTGTCAACCCAGTTGCAATAAATCTGCTCGCGAGCAAAATGCACCTCATTCCCTATATAGACGAGCATGGTTGAACCAATCGAAGTGTGTTTGAAATGCCCCTAAGCGCATGTATGTGCACGACGGCATTTTGGCTTGCTGCGAGGATTCTGACCTACCGCTGAGTCAGGATTGAAGAGGTCATTCATGCACTATCCCCAAATCACTCATCATGGCGCCGTTGCGACTGTTACTGGCTCATGTCATGAGTTACATATGGATAAACATCACAGCCTGCTCGTCGATTGTGGGACTTTGTTGGAACCTGTTGACGGAAAAAAGCGGTCCGCTGTCAACTCCATTCAGTTTGCTCTGGACACCATAAAGGTGTTGGTACTAACCCATGTGCATACCGATCATGTCGGTCGCATTCCGGAGTTGTTGGCTGCCGGGTACAACGGTCCCATTCTGTGTAGCGAACCCTCTGCTCATCTGTTGCCAGTTGTCCTCCAAGACGCTTTCAGTCATCAGTTTGGCCGTTCCCAAGAGGAGCTGGATAAATATCTGACGATCATCAACAAACGAATAATCGCACTGCCGTTTGATCGATGGTTCACGATCGTTGAAACCGATCAATTGGTATGCAGCATTCGCCTGCAGCGAGCAGGGCATATCCTGGGTTCGGCGTATGTTGAGTGCGATATCAATTACCCGCTGGAGTCGCGTAACAAGCGTGTAGTGTTTTCCGGCGACCTGGGTTCAAGCCATACACCTTTTTTGCCAAGCCCCAAGTCGCCCGAGCGAGCCGACATACTGGTATTGGAAAGCACCTATGGTGACCGCTTGCATGAAGATCGCGCCAGCCGACAGCAGCGGCTCGAAGCGGTTATAGATCAAGCCCTGGCCGATAACGGCACGGTATTGATTCCGGCCTTCAGCATTGGCCGCACGCAAGAGCTATTGTATGAAATCGAAGATATCCTGCGCCGTAAAGCGCTCGCCAATGCGCCTTTCCCTGCCGATATTGAAGGTGTTCAAACTGGTCCGGCGGTGGGCTGGTCGCAATTGCCAGTCATTCTGGATTCTCCCCTCGCAGCTAGCTTCACCAGGATATACAGGGACTTCAACGACTACTGGGATGCTGAAGCTCAGGAGCGACTGAGCGACGGGCGTAGCCCCTTGGCGTTCGAACAATTGGTCACCATCGACAGTCACGACAAGCATCTCCAGGTCGTCAACTATCTATCCAGTACCAAACGTCCAGCGATTGTCATTGCAGGTCACGGTATGTGTGCAGGCGGCCGAATCGTCAATTACCTCAAGGCTATGCTGGGCGATAGCCGACACAACGTTCTCTTCGTAGGCTATCAAGTCAAAGGCACTCCCGGCGCAGCCATTCAAAAGTACGGACCGCAGGGCGGTTACGTAGAACTGGATCGGGAGCGTTTCGCAATCAACGCAGGCGTGACCACTGTGGGCGGGTACTCTGCGCATGCGGATCAAGGTGACTTGATTGAGTTCGTGACGGGGATGAGTGAATGGCCCGAAGAGGTGCGGCTGGTGCATGGTGAGTCCGATGCGAAGGAGGCTTTGAATGCCTCACTGAAGCGTAAGTACGCGACTAAAAAGCGCGCCGTAACGATTGCCAGCTAATAACTGTTGGCGCCGGGCAATCTGTCAGATTTGCTATTAAACATTGTAGAAGCCCAGATAGCTGACGTGCCGCATCGCCGCACGGGCGTTATACACACATCGTGTTATTTGGCACCCACGCAACCACTCTGAATATTTCAATTGAGTTTTGAAGTCCTGCCGGTAACATCCCTGAGATTTCCAGAGTACGGTCTCATGGTTGGTAAAACCACATTGATTGGCATTACTGGCGCGACAGGGTTTGTCGGTGGTGCCATTTCGCGTCATTTGTCGGGTCGCTCCGCATTTTCGGTACGTGTCGCCGTACGTGGTGATTGCTCCGAACCCGAGAATGCCGTGGAAGTTGTAACGATCAAGTCGATCGACCCGGACGCTCAGTGGGAAAATTTTGTCGAGGGCGTGGACGTTGTTATCCACGCCGCCGCCCGCGTCCACGTGATGAACGACTCTTCAGCAGATCCTGACGCGGAGTATCTGCGCATCAACGTAGCCGGAACGCTGAACCTTGCCGAGCAGGCTGCGGCTGCTGGCGTGAAGCGCTTTATCTTCATCAGTTCAATCAAGGTGAACGGCGAGGCAACAGCATCAGCCAAACCCTTTACAGCCGACCAGCCTGCCAATCCTTCTGATCCCTATGGCGTCTCCAAGGCGAAGGCGGAGCAAGGGCTTCGAGAACTCGCCGGTCGCACGGGCATGGAAGTGGTCATTATTCGCCCGGTGCTGGTCTACGGTCCGGGCGTCAAGGCCAACTTCCTGAGCATGATGCGCTGGCTCGACAAAGGTGTTCCGCTGCCGCTCGGTGCCATCAACAACCGGCGCAGTCTGGTTGCGCTGGACAATCTGGTGGATCTGATTGTCACGTGCATTCAACATCCGGCCGCAACCAACCAGACGTTTCTGGTGAGCGACGGCGATGATCTGTCTACAACCGGGCTGCTTAGGCAAATGGCCAAGGCCCTGGGTAAGCCAGCGCGCCTGATCCCGGTGCCGATGTGGTTGTTGACGACAGCCGCCACGCTGTTGGGGAAGCGAGCTTTTTCACAACGACTCTGCGGTTCCCTGCAGGTCGATATAAGCAAAACCTGTACGATGCTCGGCTGGGTGCCTCCGGTCAGTGTCGAAGAAGCCATGAAGACGACTGCGAAATATTATCTGGAACATAAAAACGATGAGTGAGTGGTGGTGGGTCGTAGTAGCGGTGTTGTTGTCGTTAACGCTGACGGCTGGTCTTCGTCGCTATGCGCTTTCGCAAAGTTTGATGGATGTGCCCAATGCCCGTAGTTCGCATTCGGTGCCGACGCCACGCGGGGGCGGCGTTGCTATCGTGGTTACATTTTTGCTGGCGCTGGTGTTGCTCGGTGTCCAGCAGAAGCTTCCGGCTGCTGCACTTATAGCGGTGGGAGGGGCAGGAGTTCTGGTCGCGGTGATCGGTTTCATGGACGATCACGGGCACATTGCCGCTCGTTGGCGGTTGCTTGGTCATTTTGCTGCTGCTGCATGGGCGCTGTTCTGGTTGGGCGGTATGGCGCCACTGGATTTTTTTGGCGTGCGGGTCGATCTCGGTTTTGTCGGCAACGTTCTCGCGGCCTTCTATCTAGTATGGATGCTTAATCTCTACAACTTCATGGATGGCATCGACGGCATTGCCAGTATTGAGGCGTTGAGCGTTTGTTGCGGCGCCAGCTTTATTTACATGGTGTGCGGTTTTACCGAGCTGATCTGGATGCCGGTGTTGCTGGCAGGGGCCGTTGCCGGGTTTCTCTTCTGGAATTTCCCGCCGGCGAAAATCTTCATGGGCGATGCAGGCAGCGGTTTTCTGGGTGTCGTACTAGGTGTGGCTTCGCTGCAGGCGGGCTGGGCGTCGCCCCAACTGTTTTGGGCGTGGTTGATTTTGCTGGGAGTGTTCATTGTCGATGCGACCTTCACCCTCATCCGGCGTTTGTTGCGTGGGGACAAGGTCTACGAAGCCCATCGCAGTCATGCTTATCAATTCGCATCACGGCGGTACGGTCGGCACCTCCCAGTCACGCTGGCAGTGGGCCTGATTAACCTGTTGTGGTTGTTGCCCGTAGCGCTGTGGGTGGCAACGTCCGGAATTGACGGGCTGTTGGGGATTTGCATTGCCTATGTGCCGCTGGTGTTGCTGGCAGTCAAATTCAGTGCGGGTGCATTCGAGCGCGATTGACAGCGCGGCACCCCGGTTTTTCAGATAAATTGAAACAATTCCGTGTTTGCGTAACAGTTCAAATTCGTTGTGTCGAAACGAGAGGGGTAGCAAGAGGTGCGGGAAGGAGTCATGAACACGTTACGGAATTTTTTGGTGGCACTGCCGCGTCGACAAAAGCGTGTGATTCAGGTCGCCACTGATGTCGTATTGGTCTGGTTCGCGCTTTGGATGGCGTTCGTCGTTCGTCTGGGAATCGACGACCTGATCAATCCGCTGGAAAAACATACCTGGCTGTTCATCAGCGCGCCGATTGTCGCTATCCCTCTGTTTATCCGGTTCGGAATGTACCGCGCTGTCATGCGCTATTTCGGCAACGATGCGCTGATAGCGATCATCAAGGCCGTCAGTCTTTCCGCTCTTATTCTGGGCTGCATCGTTTATTCCTACAGCAATCATCAGCCTGTGGTGCCGCGTTCCATCATGTTCAACTATTGGTGGTTGAGCCTGGTGATGATCGGTGGGCTACGCCTGGCGATGCGTCAATATTTCCTCGGCGACTGGTTTTCTGCCGCGCAGCACGTGCCGTTTACCAACCGTGATGACGGTTTGCCCAAGGTCGCGATCTATGGCGCGGGCGCGGCAGGTAATCAACTGGTCGCAGCCCTGAGAATGGGCCGCCTGATGCGGCCGGTGGCATTTATCGATGACGACGAATCCATCTCCAATCGCGTGATTTCCGGGCTGCAGGTTTACAAGCCCAAGCACATTCAGCGAATGATCGAGGTCACAGGCGCTCAGGAAATATTACTGGCGATTCCGTCATCGACCCGAGGCCGACGTCGCGAGGTTCTGGGGTATCTCGAAGGCTTTCCGCTGCATGTGCGCAGCGTGCCCGGCTTCATGGATCTGGCGGCAGGCCGGGTCAAGGTTGACGACCTCCAGGAAGTGGACATTGCCGACCTGCTCGGGCGCGATTCCGTACCCGCCCAGGAGGATTTACTGGAGCGCTGCATCAAAGGCCAGGTTGTGCTGGTAACCGGAGCCGGAGGGTCGATCGGCTCAGAACTCTGTCGACAGATTCTGTTGCTTGGGCCGACGACGCTGTTGTTGTTCGATCACAGTGAGTTCAACCTCTACACCATCCTGTCCGAGCTTGAGCAGCGTGTTGCGCGCGAGTCTCTGTCAGTGAAGTTGTTGCCGATTCTGGGCTCGGTTCGCAATCACTCCAAGTTGCTGGACATCATGAAAACCTGGCATGTGGCAACGGTTTATCACGCCGCAGCGTATAAGCATGTGCCCATGGTTGAGCACAATATTGCCGAAGGCGTGATCAACAATGTCGTAGGTACGCTTAACACTGCCCAGGCCGCGCTGCAGGCGGGTGTCGCGAACTTTGTGCTGATTTCCACGGACAAGGCTGTCCGGCCAACCAATGTCATGGGCAGCACCAAGCGTCTGGCCGAATTGACCCTGCAAGCCTTGAGCCGCGAAACAGCGCCGGTAATGTTCGGTGACAAGGGCAATGTTTATCAAGTCAACAAAACCCGTTTCATCATGGTTCGCTTTGGCAACGTCCTGGGCTCCTCGGGCTCGGTGATTCCGCTTTTCCATAAGCAAATCCAGTCCGGCGGACCATTGACGGTCACGCACCCGAAAATTACCCGTTACTTCATGACTATTCCGGAAGCCGCCCAGTTGGTAATCCAGGCCGGTTCCATGGGGCAGGGCGGAGATGTGTTCGTTCTGGACATGGGCGAGCCAGTGAAGATCGTCGAACTTGCAGAGAAGATGGTGCATTTGTCAGGCCTGAGTATTCGATCCGAGAAAAATCCTCATGGCGATATCTCTATTGAATTCACTGGACTGCGTCCAGGCGAAAAATTGTACGAAGAATTGTTGATCGGCGATAACGTGGTGTCGACCGAACATCCGATGATCATGAGCGCTCAGGAAGACTATCTGTCCTGGGAAGTATTGAAGGTGCGTCTCTCGCAACTTCTTACAGCCGTTGAAGACGATGACTATACCGCCGTCAGACAACAACTCAGGGAAACCGTCAGTGGTTATTCGCCGGACGGAGAAATTGTTGACTGGATATATCAGGAGCGTCGCGGCGAGTTTTGACAGGGAATTGGATTGATCAAATTTATCTGATTAGTTGTAAGTTATTTTTACCTCGGACGGAAGTAATAATTCGAAACTCTTGCCACCTTTGACAGCTCCCATTCATCAACTAATTTGAATGAGCAACTTTGGAAAGTTGCCCACTTTAATGATGTTATGGAGCCTGCTAATGCGTAAATCTTTTTTGTCCTCGCTATTGTTTGCTTTGCTAACCAGTGCTTCGGTCGCGGTTACGGCCGCCCCGATGCCGCCTGCAACAATCGACGCGCCGAAGATGGCGAGCATGCAGCAACAGATAACCGATAAGGTCAATATCAACACCGCCGATGCGGACACCCTTCAAAAACAGCTGTCCGGTATTGGCATGGGTAAAGCCAATGCCATCGTTGCCTACCGCGAGACCAATGGCGAGTTCACGTCGGTTGATGAGCTCATTGAAGTGAAGGGCATTGGCAAAGCCATTCTGGAAAAGAACCGCGAAAAGCTTGTGGTTCAGTAACGCGCCCTGACCTCGCTCCAACCCGGCCGATCAAGGATCGGCCGTCTTGCTCCCTCCTCGTTGCAACCCCTTCCGTCATTCCCGTCACACCAAAACTTTCCAGCCCCTTGACATGATGAATGTCGGCCGACATACAATGCGCTTAAATTATGGTCGTAATTTAATCAGGCCGTCTTTTAGGCAGCTCGTTACAAAGGCTGAACCCTTCGATGAAAACCAGGAGAACGAGCGTATGAGTGGTCCCCGAATCGTGGTCACCGGCATGGGCCTTGTCACACCTCTAGGCTGCGGGGTCGAGCCGGTTTGGCAACGTTTGCTGGCAGGTCGATCCGGCATTGTCAGGCTGCCGGAAGAGGTTGTTGCTGATCTGCCGGGCAAAGTGGGTGGCCGTGTGCCGCTGTTGGCCGATGATGCCGAAGCGGGTTTCGATGCCGATTGGGCCGTGCCTGCCAAAGAGCAGAAGAAGATGGATCGTTTCATCCTGTTCGCCCTCGCCGCAGCCAAGCAAGCCATCGCCCAGGCCGGCTGGGCCCCGGAAACGCTGCACGCCCAGGAACGTACGGCGACGATCATCGGTTCAGGCATCGGCGGTTTTGTGTCCATCGCCGAAGCGGTGCGCACCACCGATACACGCGGGCCGCGGCGTCTTTCACCGTTTACGATTCCATCTTTCCTGGTCAATCTCGCGGCGGGTCACGTCTCTATCCAGCACGGTTTCAAAGGTCCGCTGGGTGCCCCGGTTACTGCTTGCGCGGCTGGCGTGCAGGCCATCGGTGATGCGGCGCGGCTGATTCGCTGCGGCGAGGCTGACATTGCCATCTGCGGCGGAGCGGAAGCGGCTATCGACAAAGTCAGCCTCGCGGGGTTTGCCGCAGCGCGGGCCCTGTCCAGCGACTTCAACGAAACGCCGGAGCAAGCTTCGCGACCTTTTGATCGGGATCGTGACGGTTTCGTCATGGGCGAAGGTGCCGGGATCCTGGTGATTGAATCCCTGGAGCATGCGCTGGCCCGTGGTGCCACGCCGATTGTCGAGCTGGTCGGGTATGGCACCAGCGCCGACGCCTACCATTTGACCGCCGGACCGGAGGATGGCAGTGGCGCTCAGCGTTCCATGCAAACGGCGATTCGCCAGGCGGGCATTGAACCTGCGCAGATCCAGCACCTGAACGCGCATGCCACGTCCACGCCGGTGGGGGATAAAGGTGAGATGGCAGCGATCAAGGCGGTGTTTGGTGATCAGAACTCAATCGCGGTGACGTCGACCAAATCCGCAACCGGGCACTTGCTCGGCGCGGCGGGTGGGATAGAAGCGATCTTCACCGCCTTGGCGATTCGCGATCAGGTCGCCCCGGCGACGCTCAACTTCGACAATCCTGACGAGGCGGCACACGGGCTGGACATCGTGCACGGCGCCGCGCGGCCGATGGCAATCGAATATGCCTTGTCCAACGGCTTCGGCTTCGGCGGCGTCAACGCCAGCGTACTGTTTCGCCGCTGGCGTGACTGATCACGTCTTGCTCGGGGTCTTCTTCAACCATTCCCGGGCAGTTGCCAGGATCCGGTCCGACAGTTCCGTGTCCTGCACGCTGCGTGACAACATCAGCGCGCCGACCATCGTCGACAGCATCATCATGCTTTGTGCTTCGGCATCAGGGCCGGAGAGAGTGTTCTTGAGGGAAGCCAGTCGGGCCTGAATCAGTTCGTCAGTGATCGGGCTGGGTTGACCGCGCTGTCCCAGTTCGCAGGACATGGTCGGCAGCGGGCAGCCTTTGTCGGGATTGCTACGATGGCTTTCGGATAAGTACAAATCGATGTATTTCTCCAGCGCATTTTCTTCAGCAAAAACCGGTGCAGTGCGCTCGCGGGACTCATCCACCGCGCATCGCAGGGCTTTTTCCACCAGATCGTCCTTGGATTTGAAGTGCGCGTAAAAGCCGCCATGGGTCAAGCCCAAGGCCTTCATCAAAGGTTGCAGACCTGTCGCGCCGATGCCGTCGCGCCGAAAACGCGCCGACGCCTCATGCAGAATGCGTTGATGAGTTTGGGCTTTGTGATCCTGTGCGTAACGCATGCTGAGCCTCCCGACCTGGCTCGTTAAATGGTGGTCGACATTTTCACATGGATGCGCGCGCCGCTGCAGCATTCATTTCTGTTCCGGGCCAACGGTCGGTCGAAGCCGCTAAATTTATTCGCGCGACTGACGTTTTCTCATGGAATACGTCTTTTTTCGTGAGCCCGGAACATGCCCTCTTCATTACCGCTGAGCCCCGTGCAATTGATCCGTCCGCCCAAGCCGGCTGGCGAAGTCTATCGGCGATTCGATGCCCGCCTGGGTAGCTGGATTTCCCTGCGTACCCTCGACATCGACCAGGATCTTGAGCGTTTCAACCGCTGGCAAAACAACCCGCGGGTTCTGGCGTTCTGGCAGGAAGGCGGCACGCTTGAGCAGCATCGTGATTACTTGCTCAAGCAGCAAGCCGATCCCCATACCCTGACCTTGATTGGCTGCTTCGACGATCAGCCGTTTGCTTACTTTGAGGTGTACTGGGCGCTGGAAGATCGCATCGCGCCGTTCTATGACGCGGCCGAATCTGACCGCGGCATTCACATGCTGGTCGGCGAGGAAAGTCATCGGGGGCCGCATAAGGTCGCCAGCTGGCTGTCAGCGCTGCTGCATTACGTGTTCAGCGCCGAAGAGCGCACCCGGCGGATCGTGTCGGAACCCCGCGCGGACAACGCAAAAATGATCAGCTACATGCAGGCGCAGGGCTTTATCCGCGAGAAAGAGTTCGACTTCCCGCACAAACGCGCGGCACTCATGAGCCTGGATCGCGAGCGTTTCTATGCCCACTGCGACTGGCTGTGACGGGAGAGGGTAGGTGGAGCGCAGCGCGGGCAGGGATGACCTGCCCGATAGCTGTCAGCGACGAAGAGCGCGGGGTTCCTGGCGGGACACCTTGCGGCAATGCACCAGGGCATCGCGGATCATGAAATTCACCAGGGTCGGTGATACGCCCAGTTCCTTGGCGATATCTTTTTGCGGGACGCCGTGCAGACGATACATTTCAAAAGCATACCGGGTGCGGCTCGGCAGCTCGGTCAAGGCATCGGCAATGGTTTCCAGGGTCGTGAAGTTGATGTGCGAAGCTTCAGGAGATGCGCCGTGGATGACCACATTCAGTCCTTCTTCCTCGCTGCCTGAATACTTCTGTTCCAAAGCCTGTTTGCGATAGTGATCGATCGCCAGATTGCGCACGATCTGGAACAGGTAGCTCAGTTGCGCCTTGATCGATGAAGTGATCTGCGGCGCGGATTGCAGGCGGAAGTAGGCATCCTGCACAACGTCTTCGGCCCTTGATCGACAACCCGTGATGCGGGCGGCGATTTTGACCAGGATAAGGCGGTTTTCTACGAACGCCTGGAGTAACGGTGAATCGCACGTACTTGTGGATAATTGTTCCGGCATGGAAATCACCTTGCAGCAATGGGCAGCTGAAGCTTTGTAGGAGAAGCCTCCTACACACCGGGCAACAAATTAGGCTGGATGATAATTATTGTCAATTGAGAAATATAACTAACCGCAAGTTTTACTGCTGGCGTTCTGATAGCTCGTAGGCCGCGCAGAGTTGGCAGAACCTCCTGTTACTAATTAATTCGCAATCCCATCCGTTCTCCTTGGTGACAGTGCCGGCTCACCGCCTGGCCCCATGCAACAGGAGAATGACATGGTATTTGATCGCGAAGACCTCACCTTCCAAGTGGTGTGCAATCACGAAGAGCAGTACTCCATCTGGCCCGACTACAAAGCCATCCCCAATGGCTGGCGCGCGGTTGGCATGAAAGGCCTGAAGAAGGAATGCCTGGAATATATCGAGCAGCACTGGACGGACATGCGCCCGCTGAGCCTGCGACAGAAGATGGATCAGGACAAAGTGGTGGCCTGAAGTGAGCGCCTTCAACAGCTTGCGTCTGTTCTGCCTGCCGTATTCCGGTGCTAGCGCCATGGTTTACAGCCGCTGGCGACGAGTGTTGCCGCAGTGGCTTGAAGTTCATCCGCTGGAACTGCCGGGACGCGGCATGCGCATGAACGAGCCGCTGCACACCGATATTCGCGGGCTTGCCAGGCAACTGGCGCGGGAAGTCAGCCAGCACTGTACCCAAACGCCGGATCAGCACTACGCCTTGTTTGGTCACAGTCTCGGCGGGCTGCTGGCCTATGAGCTGGCCCACGCGCTGGAAGATCTGGGCGCGCCTGCGCCGTTATGTCTGTTCACCTCGGCAACCGCCGGTCCGGCGCGTCGTGATGTCAGCGAATACCGCGTTGCCAAGACCGACGCCGAGCTCATCGAGCGCTTGCGAACACTGCAAGGCACCTCCGAGGACGCGTTGGCCAACCGTGATCTGATGGAGCTGATGCTGCCCATTCTGCGCGCGGACTTCCTGTTGTGCGGCAGCTTTGAATACCTGCATCGCGAACCGCTGCCGATGCCGGTCCATGTATTCGGCGGCAAGCAAGACAGCGTGGGTGTTGAAGAGCTGCTCGATTGGCAGGATGAAACCACCGTCGGATTCTCCCTGGACATGTTCGAAGGCCATCACTTTTTCCTGCAGAAACAGGAAAGCGCCTTGCTGCGTTGTCTGCGGCGTTATGCCGAGCAGCATCTGGCGCGTGCCGGCCGCCAACGCTCACCCGCCGCAGCGGCCAGCTGATTCACACCGCGATACCCGGCGCGCGTTCGGCGCGCCCATCCCCGGCATTCCCGATTGCAAGCCAGACTCAGGCAGGAACAACCATGATCGACGCATTCGAACTCCCCAACACTCTGGTGCAGGCCCTGCAACAACGTGCGGCCCACCAGCCTGATCGAATTGCCCTGCGTTTTCTTGCCGAAGACGCCAGCGAAGGCGCGGTGCTCAGCTATCGCCAGCTGGATCTGAGGGCGCGAACCATTGCCGCTGCGTTGCAGGCCCAGGCCTGTCCCGGCGAGCGTGCGGTGCTGCTGTTCCCCAGCGGTCCGGACTATGTCGCCGCGTTTTTCGGTTGTCTGTAC
The DNA here is from genome assembly GCF_049898225.1 of Pseudomonas sp. DSP3-2-3. Classification (NCBI taxonomy): domain Bacteria; kingdom Pseudomonadati; phylum Pseudomonadota; class Gammaproteobacteria; order Pseudomonadales; family Pseudomonadaceae; genus Pseudomonas; species Pseudomonas sp. DSP3-2-3. The sequence goes on from NZ_JAFCXH010000002.1 coordinate 218,616, forward strand.
GCCGGGATCATCGCAGTGCCGGCTTATCCGCCCGAGTCGGCGCGTCGCCATCATCAGGAGCGCCTGCTGTCGATCATCGCCGACGCCGAACCCCGGCTGATTCTGACCCGTTCCGCGCTGCGCGATTCGCTGCTGCAAATGGAGCAACTGCACAGCGCGAACGCGCCGCAACTGTTGTGCGTCGACAGCCTTGACGACGCGCTGGCCAACGATTGGCGCGCGACGGATATACACGCCGACGATATCGCCTTTCTGCAATACACTTCCGGGTCCACGGCGCTGCCCAAAGGCGTGCAGGTCACTCACGGCAATCTGGTTGCCAATGAACTGTTGATCCGGCGCGGCTTTGGCATCGACCTGAACCCGGACGACGTCATCGTCAGCTGGCTGCCGCTGTATCACGACATGGGGCTGATCGGCGGGTTGCTGCAACCGATCTTCAGCGGCGTGCCGTGCGTCCTGATGTCGCCGGGATACTTTCTGGCGCGGCCGGTGCGCTGGCTGCAAGCCATCAGCGAATACGGCGGAACCATCAGCGGTGCGCCGGATTTTGCCTATCGCCTGTGCAGTGAACGGATCAGCGAATCGGCCCTGGTCGGTCTGGACCTGAGCAAGTGGCGGGTGGCGTTCTCCGGTTCCGAGCCGATCCGGCAAGACAGCCTCGATCAGTTCAGCAGCAAATTTGCAGCCACTGGCTTCACTCAAGAAAGTTTCTTCGCCTGTTACGGCCTGGCCGAAGCGACGCTGTTCGTCAGCGGCGGGCAACGCGGGCGCGGCATCGGGAATATCGAGGTGGACACGCAAGCCCTCACGCAAAATCGCGCAGAGCCGGGCAGCGGCAGCCTGTTGATGAGCTGCGGCCGCAGTCAGCCGGATCACGCGGTGCAGGTTGTCGAACCTGCAACCGGCAAAGTGCTGGTCGATAATCAGGTCGGCGAAATCTGCGCTGCGGGCCCGAGCATTGCCCATGGCTACTGGCGCAATCCTCAAGCCAGTGCCAAAACCTTTGTCGAGCGTGATGGCCGCACCTGGTTGCGCACGGGTGATCTGGGCTTTATCCGTGATGGCGAAGTGTTCGTCACCGGCCGCCTGAAAGACATGCTGATCGTGCGCGGTCACAACCTTTATCCACAAGACATCGAGCAGACCATCGAGCGCGAAGTGGATGTGGTGCGTAAGGGCCGGGTCGCGGCGTTCGCCATCAGCGAAAACGGTGTGGACAGCATCGGTATCGCCGCAGAAGTCAGCCGCAGCGTGCAGAAAATCCTCGCACCGCAGGCGTTGATCAAGGTCATTCGGCAAACCGTTGCCGAAGCATTTCAGGAAGCGCCCAGCGTCGTGGTGCTGCTCAATCCCGGCGCGCTGCCCAAGACTTCCAGCGGCAAGCTGCAACGCGCCGCCTGTGCCAAGGGTTTGACCGAGGGCAGTCTCGACAGCTATGCGCGCTATCCGGATGAACAGCATCTTGAGCACGTGCTGGCCGGCGCGGCCGACGACTTGCAAGACACCATCGCCGCCATCTGGCGCGAACAACTGCACCTGGAGCAGATCGCGGCCGATGATCATTTCTTCCTGCTCGGCGGCAATTCCATTGCTGCGGCGCAGGTCTTGGCCCGCCTGCGGGAAGTGCTTGGCCTGGAGCTGAACCTGCGCCTGCTGTTTGAATCGCCGACGCTGGCGACCTTTGCCGCTGAGGTCGCCGCCGAAGTCGCTCGCCAACAAGCTGCCGGTGTGCCGATGCAAAACGCCATTGAAGCGCTGCCGCGTGATCACGACTTGCCGCAATCCCTGGCGCAGAATCGCTTGTGGATTGTCTGGCAACTGGAGCCGCTAAGCGCGGCTTACAACATCCCTGCGGCGCTGCGTTTGCGCGGCGAGCTGGATCAGGCGGCGTTGATCGCCAGCTTCCAGCAGTTGATCCAGCGCCATGAAGCCTTGCGCACGCGCTTCCTGGAGCGCGAAGGGCAAGCGTTGCAACGCATCGAGCCGGCGTCGGTCTTTGCCTTGCAGCACCTGGACCTGAGCCCGATCCCCGCCAGCGAACGCGACGCTCAGGCCATGCAGGCCAGAGAGCTGGAAGCGCAAACCCCTTTCGATCTGCAAAACGGTCCACTGCTGCGCGTTACGCTGGTACGCCTCGACGAGCAGGAACATCAACTCTGGGTCACGCTGCATCACATCATCGCGGACGGCTGGTCGCTGAACGTGCTGATTGACGAGTTCTCCAGGCTTTATGCGGCTGCCAGTCAAGGCCAGAACCTGGCGCTCGCGCCGTTGCCGCTGCACTACGCCGATTATGCGCAATGGCAGCGGCAATGGCTGGCGGCGGGTGAAGCCGCGCGGCAACTGGCTTACTGGACCGAGCAACTGGGTGACGCACAGCCCACGTTGGCATTGGCGACCGATCATCCGCGCAGTGCGTTGCACAGCCATCGGGCGGCGCGTTACAGCGTGTTGCTCGACGAAGGCCTGAGCACCTCCCTGCGCTACACCGCCCAGGAACATGACGCGACGTTGTTCATGGTCCTGCTGGCCGCGTTCCAGGGGTGGTTGCATCGCTACAGCGGCCAGACTGATATTCGCATCGGCGTGCCCGGTGCCAACCGCCCGCGTCTGGAAACCCAGGGTCTGGTGGGCTTTTTCATCAACACGCTGGTGCTGCGCGGTGCCGTGGATTCACGCAAGCCGTTCAACCAGTTGCTGCGCGAAGCCCGCGCGGCAGCCCTCGGCGCCCAGGCCCATCAGGACTTGCCGTTCGAGCAGCTACTCGAAGCAATGCCCCATGCGCGGGAGCAAGGCCTGTTTCAAGTGATGTTCAACCATCAGCAACGGGACCTGAGTGCGCTGCGCCGCTTGCCGGGGCTGCTCGCCGATGAACTGCCGTGGCACAGCCGCGAAGCCAAATTCGAGCTGCAACTGCACAGTGAAGAAGACCATCGCGGGTGTCTGGCGCTGCATTTTGATTACGCCGCCGAGTTGTTCGACGTGCAGACCGTGCAGCGCATGGCCGAGCATTTCACCGCCTTGTTGCAGCAGATCTGCGATCAACCCACACAGTGTATTGGCGATATCTCGCTGCTCAGTGCTGCCGAGCAGGCCCGGCAACTGGAATGGAGTCGCGCACCTTGCCCGCCCGCCACGCGCTGGTTGCCGGAGTTGCTGGCCGAGCAGGCGGCACTGACACCGGAACGTATCGCGCTGGTCTGGGACGGCGGGCAAGTGGATTTCGCCAGTCTTGATAGCCAGGCCAACCAGCTCGCGCATTACTTGCGCGACAAAGGCGTCGGCCCGGACGTGTGCGTCGGTATCTGCGCCGAGCGTTCGCCGCAACTGCTGATCGGCTTGTTGGCGATCATCAAGGCTGGCGGTGCCTACGTGCCGCTGGACCCGGAGTACCCGAAAGAGCGTGTCGGTTTCATGCTGCGCGACAGCGGCGTTGAACTGCTGCTGACCCAGAGCCATCTGCTGGCAGAGTTGCCGGTGGAGCAAAATGTCACCGCTATCACCCTCGACACCTTGCATCTGGATAACTGGCCACGCAGCGCGCCAGGTTTGCACCTCAATGGCGCTAACCTGGCCTATGTGATTTACACCTCCGGCTCCACCGGCCAGCCCAAAGGCGTCGGCAACACCCACGCCGCACTGGCCGAGCGCCTGCAATGGATGCAGGCCACCTATCAACTGACGCCTGCTGACGTGCTGATGCAGAAGGCACCGGTCAGTTTCGACGTGTCGGTGTGGGAGTGCTTCTGGCCGCTGATTATCGGCTGCCAGCTGGTGATCGCTGCGCCCGGCGAGCATCGTGATCCTCGGCGCATTATCGAACTGGTCGAGCAATTCGGCGTGACGACCTTGCACTTCGTGCCGCCGCTGTTGCAGCTGTTTATCGAAGACCCGCAAATCGCGGCGTGCAGCAGCCTGAAGCGTATTTTCTCCGGTGGCGAAGCCTTGCCCGCCGAGCTGCGTAACCGGGTGCTGGCGCAATTGCCGAAGGTGCAACTGCACAACCGCTACGGCCCGACCGAAACCGCCATCAACGTCACCCATTGGCATTGCCGGAGCGAAGACGGTGCGCGCTCGCCCATTGGCCGTCCGCTGGGCAACGTGCTGTGTCGGATTCTCGACAGCGAACTCAATCCGCTGCCGGCCGGCGTGCCTGGCGAACTGTGCATTGGCGGCATCGGCCTGGCCCGTGGTTATCTGGGTCGACCCGAGTTGACCGCCGAGCGTTTCGTGCCCGATCCATTGGGCGAGGAGGGCGCGCGCCTGTATCGCACCGGCGACCGGGCGCGTTGGGCCGCCGACGGTGTCATCGAGTATCTGGGGCGTTTTGATCAGCAGGTCAAATTGCGCGGCTTTCGCGTTGAACCCCAGGAAATCGAAGCGCGCTTGCTGACTCAGCCAAACGTGTTGCAAGCCGTGGTGCTGGTGCGCGAAAGCCAGGCTGGCGCGCAGCTGATCGGCTGGTACACAGCGGACAGCGACGTGTCCTCCGAACAACTGAAAACCGCGCTGGCCGCTGAACTGCCGGAGTACATGGTCCCGGCGCAGCTGATACGTCTGGCGCAGATGCCGTTGAGCCCCAGCGGCAAGCTGGACCGCCGCGCCTTGCCTGAGCCGCAATGGCAGCAACGCGTGCACGTCGAACCGCGTTCCGAACTTGAGCAGCAGATCGCCGCCATCTGGCGCGAGATCCTGGGGTTGCAGCAAGTGGGGCTCAACGACGATTTCTTCGCCCTGGGCGGGCATTCATTGCTGGCCACGCAGATCGTTTCCCGCGTGCGTCAGGCCTGCGATGTGGAATTACCGTTACGGGTGTTGTTCGATGCCAGCGAGCTGGGCGCGTTTGCCGAGCAGGTTGCGCGGATGCAACTGGCGGGCGACAGCAATCGGCAACAGCCGATTCAGCGGGTTGATCGCAGCCAGCCGGTGCCGTTGTCCTATTCCCAGCAACGCATGTGGTTCCTCTGGCAAATGGAACCGGACAGCCCGGCCTATAACGTCGGCGGCATGGCGCGGTTGCGCGGCGTGCTCGATATCAGCCGTTTCGAAGCGGCCCTGCAAGCCTTGATCGCCCGTCACGAAACCTTGCGCACCACGTTCCCGAGTGTCGATGGCGTGGCCTGTCAGCAGGTTGCTGCTGAATCCACCGTGCAGATGCAATGGCAGGATTTCTCCGGGCTGAGCCAAAGCGCCCGCGAGCAGCAGTTGCAGGCGTTTGCTGATGCCCAGGCTCACGAGCCTTTTGATCTGGAGCGCGGCCCGTTGCTGCGCGCCTGTCTGGTCAAGGCTGGCGAGCAGGAACACTACTTCGTCCTGACCCTGCATCACATCGTTACCGAAGGCTGGGCGATGGATATCTTCGCCCGAGAGTTGAGTGCGCTGTACGAAGCTTTTGTCGATGATCGCGAATCGCCGCTCGAACCGCTGCCGGTGCAATACCTGGACTACAGCGTCTGGCAGCGGCAATGGCTGGAATCTGGCGAGCGCCAGCGTCAGCTGGATTACTGGACCGCAAAGCTGGGCAATGAACATCCGCTGCTGGAACTGCCCGGCGACCGCCCGCGTCCGCCGGTGCAAAGCCATCGCGGCGGCTTGTATCGCTTCGATCTGGGCGACGAACTGGCGGCCCAGGTACGCCGCTTCAACGCTGAACACGGCCTGACGCTGTTCATGACCATGACTGCTGCGCTGGCGGTGCTGCTCTATCGCTACAGCGGGCAGCAGGATTTGCGCATCGGCGCGCCGGTCGCCAACCGCATCCGCCCGGAAAGCGAAGGGCTGATCGGCGCGTTCCTCAACACTCAAGTGCTGCGCTGCCAGCTCGACGGGCAGATGAGTGTTGCGCAGTTGATCGATCAGGTGCGTCAGACCGTCATTGAAGGTCAGTCCAATCAAGACCTGCCGTTCGATCATCTGGTCGAAGCCCTGCAACCGCCGCGCAGTGCCGCGTATAACCCGTTGTTTCAGGTGATGTGCAACGTGCAGCGCTGGGAGTTCCAGCAAAGCCGCACGTTGGCGGGCATGGCGGTGGATTATCTGGTCAACGATGCCCACGCGACCAAGTTCGACCTGAATCTGGAAGTCACGGATCTTGACCAGCACCTGGGCTGTTGCCTGACGTACAGCCGCGATCTGTTCGATGAACCGCGTATTGCGCGCATGGCTGCTCATTGGCGCAACTTGCTGCAAGGCTTGATCGCCGATCCGGGCCAGCGCTTGAGCGAGCTGCAACTGTTTGATCCTGCCGAGCAGACGCGTTTGATTGCCGGTCTGGCTGAAGAGGCGGGCGAGCATGATCTGTCGCAGTGCATTCATGAGCTGTTCGAGGAGCAGGCGCGCAAAACCCCGGAGGCTGGCGCGCTGACGTTTGCCGGGCAAACCCTGAGTTATGCCCAGCTCAACAATCGCGCCAACCAGCTGGCCCGGGCCCTGCGCGAGCGTGGCGTCGGTCCGCAAGTGCGGGTCGGGCTGGCGCCGGAGCGCTCCCACGAACTGGTCATCGGTCTGTTGGCGATTCTCAAGGCTGGCGGCGCGTACGTGCCGCTGGATCCGGAATACCCGCTGGACCGTTTGCGTTACATGATTGAAGACAGCGGCATTAGTTTGCTGTTGGGCGATACGGCGTTGTTTGATGCGTTGGGGGAGTTGCCTGAGGGAGTTGGCTGTTATCCGCTGACAAAAACTGGGCTTGTGGGAGCCGAACTTGCTCGCGAAGACGGTGTTGCAGGCTCTGAAAATGCGGCGGTTGTATCGGCCCTTTCGCGAGCAAGCTCGCTCCCACAAAGAGTGGGGGGTGAGCGCGGGACTGTGGGAGCCGAGCTTGCTCGCGAAGACGGTGTTGCAGACTCTGAAAATGCGTCGGTTGTATCGGCCCTTTCGCGAGCAAGCTCGCTCCCACAAAGAGTGGGGGGTGAGCGCGGGACTGTGGGAGCCGAACTTGCTCGCGAAGACGGTGTTGCAGACTCTGAAAATGCGTCGGTTGTATCGGCCCTTTCGCGAGCAAGCTCGCTCCCACAGGAGGAAGAGTTTTATGACCCCAGCAACCTGCCCAACGTCACCTTGGCGCAGCATCAGGCTTATCTGATCTACACCTCCGGCTCCACTGGCAAACCCAAGGGTGTGACGGTCAGTCATGGTGAGATTGCGATGCATTGTCAGGCGGTGATCCAGCGCTTTGGCATGCGCGACGATGATTGCGAGCTGCATTTTTATTCGATCAACTTCGATGCCGCGACTGAACGACTCCTGGTGCCGTTGCTCTGCGGCGCGCGGGTTGTCATGCGTGCTCAAGGGCAGTGGGATGCAGAGGAAATCTGCCAGCTGGTTCGTGAGCAGCAGATCAACATTCTTGGCTTTACCCCGAGCTACGGCAGCCAGTTGGCGCAATGGCTGGCCAGCCAGCAGCAAACCTTGCCGGTGCGCATGTGTATCACCGGCGGCGAAGCGCTGACCGGCGAACACCTGCAACGCATCCGCGCGGCGTTCCAGCCGGAGCAGTTCTTCAATGCCTATGGCCCGACCGAAACCGTGGTCATGCCGCTGGCGTGTCTGGCGCCGCACGTGCTGGAAGAGGGCGCAGCCACGGTGCCGATTGGCAGCGTGGTCGGGGCGCGAGTCGCCTACATTCTTGATGCCGACCTGACGCTGTTGCCCCAGGGCGCGACCGGCGAGCTGTACATCGGCGGCGCCGGGCTGGCCGGTGGTTATCATCAGCGACCGGGCATGACCGCCGAGCGTTTTGTCGTCGATCCGTTCTGTGCCAATGGCGGCCGCATGTACCGCACCGGTGATCTGGTGCGCCAGCGCGCCGACGGTCTCGTGGAGTACCTCGGTCGCATCGACCATCAAGTGAAGATTCGCGGCTTCCGCATCGAGCTGGGGGAAATCGAAAGTCGCCTGTTGGAGCATCCTTCCGTGCGTGAAGCCGTGGTGCTGGCATTGGATGCGCCAAGCGGCAAGCAACTGGTCGGTTATGTGGTTGGCGAAGGCGACACTGCTGAGCTGCGTGATGCCTTGCGGACTCACCTGCACAGCCAGTTGCCGGATTACATGGTGCCCGCGCAGCTGATCCTGCTGGACAGCATGCCGCTCACCGCCAACGGCAAACTTGACCGCAAAGCCTTGCCCGCGCCGGACCCGGAGCACCATCGCCAACAGTTCATCGCCCCGCAAAGCGAGCTGGAGCAAGCCCTGGCGGCGATCTGGCGCGACGTGCTGAATGTCGAGCGGGTCGGTCTGGTGGACAACTTCTTTGAACTGGGCGGCGATTCGATCCTGTCGATTCAGGTCGTGAGCCGGGCGCGTCAGGCGGGGATTCACTTCAGCCCGCGCGACATGTTCCAGCACCAGACCGTGCAGACCCTGGCCAGCGTGGCGACTCGCGCCGAATTGATTCTCGCCGAACAAGGGCCGATCCTCGGGGCGGCAAAACTGACGCCGATTCAACACTGGTTCTTCGCCAGCGAGATTCCTCAGGCGCAGCACTGGAACCAGTCGCTGCTGCTGCAACCCACTGAAATCCTCGACCCGGTCCGCCTGGAACAGGCACTGCGCGAAGTGCTGGTGCAGCACGATGCCTTGCGTTTGCGCTTCAAACGCAACGCTGGCGTGTGGAGTGCCGAGCACGCGCCGATGGAGCAATGCGCCGTGTTGTGGCGAGCGGAGCAAGCGTCGCCGGAGCTGTTCGCCGATGCGCAACGCAGCCTCAATCTGGAGCGCGGCCCATTGCTGCGCGCAGTATTGGTCAGCGACGGCAAAGCGCCGCAGCAACTGCTGCTGGCCATTCACCATTTGGTGGTGGACGGCGTGTCCTGGCGGATTCTGCTGGATGATTTGCAATCGGCTTATCGCCAGCAAGCATTGCCAGCGAAAACCAGCGCGTTCCGCGACTGGACCCAGCGTTTGCAGACCTATGCCGTCAGCGAACCGCTGCGTGAAGAGTTGTCCTGGTGGCAAAGCCAGTTGATCGACAGCAGCAGTTTGCCGTTCGATCATCCCCAAGGCCGTCAGCTAAACGCTCAGGCGCAAACTCTCAGCGTGCGCCTTGATGCCCAACGCACCCGGCAGTTGTTGCAACAGGCGCCAGCGGCCTATCGCACCCAGGTCAACGACTTGCTGCTGACCGCACTGGCTCGCGTGGTGTGTCGCTGGACTGGCGACAAGGCCGCGCTGATTCAGCTGGAAGGCCACGGCCGTGAAACCCTGTTCGATGACATCGACCTGACCCGCAGCGTCGGCTGGTTCACCAGCGCTTATCCGTTGCGCCTGGTGCCGCAGGACATTGCCGACGCCACCGGTTTGGCGCCGTCGATCAAAGCCATCAAGGAACAGCTGCGCAGCGTGCCGCACAAAGGTCTGGGTTACGGCGTGTTGCGTTATCTGGCCGATGATGGGTGTCGGCAGGCGATGGCCGCATTGCCCCAGGCCTTGATCACCTTCAATTATCTGGGCCAGTTCGATCAGAGTTTCGCCGATGACGCGCTGTTCAAACCGCTGGATGCCGATGTCGGCCCGACTCACGACGAACAGGCGCCATTGCCAAATGCGTTGAGCATTGATGGTCAGGTGTATGGCGGCGAACTGGTGTTGCGCTGGACGTTCAGCCACGAGCGTTTCGACGCGACCCACATCGATGCCCTGGCCAATGATTATCTGACCGAGCTGCAAGGACTGATCGCCCATTGCCTGGCCGATGATGCGGGCGGCCTGACGCCATCGGACTTCCCGCTGGCCAGGCTCAGTCAGCAACAACTGGATGCGCTGCCGATCCCGGTGGCGGCCATTGAAGACGTGTATCCGCTGACGCCGATGCAGGAAGGTTTGCTGCTGCACACGCTGCTGGAACCTGGCACCGGCATTTATTACATGCAGGACCGGTATCGCATCGACAGCGAGATCGACCCGCAACGTTTCGCCCAGGCCTGGCAAGCGGTGGTTGCCCGCCACGAAGCCTTGCGTGCCTCGTTCTGCTGGGACAGCGGCGAGCAAATGCTGCAAATCATCCACAAGCCCGGCGCCACCCGCATCGAGTTTGTCGACTGGAGCGCCGAACCTGAGCACGGCCATGAAGAGCGCCTGCAAGCGCTGCTGAAAAACGAGCGCGAGGCCGGTTTCGATCTGCTGCATGAAGCGCCATTCCACCTGCGCCTGATCCGCATTGGCGCCGGGCGTTACTGGTTCATGATGAGCAACCACCACATCCTCATCGATGCCTGGTGCCGTGGCTTGCTGATGAGCGACTTCTTCGAAATCTACACCGCGCTTGGTGAGGGACGCGAAGCTGCATTGCCCGCGCCACCGCGTTATCGCGATTACATTGGCTGGCTGCAGCGCCAGGACATCGCCCAGTCGAAACACTGGTGGCGTACCAACTTGCAGGGCTTCGAGCGCACCACGTTCATTCCGGTGGATCGCCCGTTGCTGCGTGAACACGCCGGGCACAGCGGCGGCATGATTGTCGGTGACCGTTATACGCGTCTGGATGCGCAGGACGGACAGCGCCTCAAAGAGCTGGCCCAGCGTCATCAACTGACGGTCAACACCTTCGCGCAGGCCGCGTGGGCCTTGGTGCTGCGCCGTGTATGCGGCGAGCGCGACGTGGTGTTCGGCGTCACCGTGGCTGGACGTCCCGTGGACATGCCGCAGATGCAGCGCACGGTCGGGTTGTTCATCAACAGCATTCCGCTGCGGGTCAGCCTGCCTGCGGCTGACCAAAGCCGCTCGGTGCTGGATTGGCTGCACGGCCTGCTGGACAGCAATCTGCAACTGCGCGAGCACGAGTACATGCCGCTGGTGCAGATTCAGGAATGCAGCGAGCTGCCCAAGGGCCAGCCGCTGTTCGACAGCCTGTTCGTCTTCGAAAACGCCCCGGTGGAAGTGTCGGTGCTGGATCGTGCGCAAAGCCTGAGCGCCAGCTCGGATTCGGGTCGCACCCACACCAATTTCCCGCTGACGGCAGTGTGTTATCCCGGCGATGAGTTGGGCCTGCATCTGTCCTTCGATCAGCGTTATTTCGATGGCGCAACCGTTGAACGCTTGCTCGGCGAGTTCAAGCGTCTGCTGCTGGCGCTGGCCGATGGCATTCAGGGCACGATGGCGGACTTGCCATTGCTGGCCGATGCGGAGCGGCAATTCCTGATCGACGATTGCAACCGCAGCGCGTATGACTATCCCCTTGAGCAAGGCTATGCGCAGCTGTTTGAAGCCCAGGTCGAGGCGCATCCCCAGCGCATCGCCGCCACGTGTCTGGAGCGCAACTGGAGTTATCAAGACCTCAATCGTCACGCCAATCGCCTTGGCCATGCCTTGCGCGAAGCTGGTGTGCAAATTGATCAGCCGGTCGCCTTGCTGGCCGAACGGAGCCTGGATCTGCTAGGCATGATCGTCGGCAGCTTCAAGGCTGGCGCGGGTTACCTGCCGCTGGACCCCGGCCTGCCGGATCAGCGCCTGAGCGGCATTATCGAGCAGAGCGGAACGCCGCTGCTGGTCTGCACCGAGGCCTATCGCGAGCAGGCGCTGGGCTTGCTCGAAGGGTTCTCCTGCGCCGGCAAACCGCGCTTGCTGGTCTGGGAAGACGTGCAGCAGGGCACGCATTCGGTGCGCAATCCGGGGATTTATTCCGGGCCGGATAACCTGGCTTATGTGATCTTCACCTCCGGTTCGACCGGGCAGCCCAAAGGCGTGATGGTCGAACAACGCGGCATGCTCAACAATCAACTGAGCAAGGTGCCGTACCTGCAACTGGATCAGTTCGACGTGATCGCGCAGACCGCGTCGCAAAGCTTCGATATTTCCGTCTGGCAATTCCTTGCTGCGCCGCTGTTCGGGGCGCGGGTGGATATCGTGCCCAACACCATTGCGCACGATCCGCAGGGGTTGCTGGAACATGTACAGAACAGCGGCATCACCGTGCTGGAAAGCGTGCCGTCACTGATTCAAGGCATGCTCGCGGCAGAGCGTCTGTCACTTGAGCGCCTGCGCTGGATGCTGCCGACCGGGGAAGCCATGGCACCGGAACTGGCCCATCAATGGTTGCAGAGTTATCCACAGATCGGCCTGGTCAATGCTTACGGGCCGGCGGAATGTTCCGATGACGTGGCGTTCTTCCGCGTTGATCAAGCCGCGACCGAGGGCAGCTATCTGCCGATTGGCACGCCCACCGATAACAACCGCCTGTACCTGCTGGATGACGCGCTGGAATTGGTGCCTTTGGGCGCAATCGGCGAGTTGTGCATTGCGGGCACGGGTGTGGGCCGGGGTTACGTGGGCGATCCGCTGCGCACCGCCCAAGTGTTTGTCCCGCATCCGTTTGGCGCGGCGGGGGAGCGGCTGTATCGCAGCGGCGATCTGGCGCGGCGTCGAGCCGATGGCGTGCTGGAATATGTGGGACGCATCGACCACCAGGTGAAGATTCGTGGTTTGCGCATCGAGCTGGGTGAAATCGAAGCGCGTCTGCATGAGCAGCCGGAAGTCCGTGACGCTGCGGTGTCGGTGCAGGAAGGGCCGAATGGCAAGTATCTGGTGGGCTATTTAGTCTCCGGTGCCAATCAGGCGGGCGAATTGCCGGAAATCATCAAAGCGCGCTTACGTGCGGTATTGCCGGATTACATGGTGCCGCTGCATTGGCTGCTGCTTGAGCAACTGCCGCGCAACGCCAATGGCAAGCTGGATCGCAAGGCGCTGCCAGTCATGGATATTGGCCAGCTGCATCATCATTCCTACGTTGCGCCGGGCAATGACCTTGAGCAAACCCTGGCCGATATCTGGGCGCAAGTGCTGAAAATCGAGCAGGTCGGCATCCACGATAACTTCTTCGAACTGGGCGGCCACTCGCTGCTCGCCACGCAAATCGCCTCAAGGGTGCAGAACGCCTTGCAGCGCACGGTGCCGCTGCGGGCCATGTTCGAGTGCAGCACGGTGGCGGAGTTGGCGGGTTATATCGATGGCCTGGAATCCAGCGTGATCACCGAGGAGAAAGTCGATCGCCTGAGCGACTTGATGGCGCAGCTGGAGGCTTTGGATTAACGACACTGGATCCGGGCATGCCGTTTTTTGGGCATGCCCGGATTGCCCTGCTAAGGTTTAGGCCCGAGGATTTTTTCCAGCTGCGCGGTTTGCGGTGCGCCCTGCTGCTGTTGCAGTTGGCCCTTGGCGTCGAGGTAGAAAATCGACGGCGTTGCGGAAAGGCCCAGGTCGCTCATCAATTGCAGATTGGCGTCGAGGCGGGTCTGAATGTCTTTGGGGATGTTGCCCAAGGGTTTCAGCTTGCTGCTTTTGCCCGCCTGTTCATGGGTTTTCAGTGCTGCCTGTGGGTCGTTGTCGGCCAGTAAAGCGGCGGCCTTGGCGGCGCTGTCTTCGCGGATGATGCCAACCATGATGTGGCGCAGTTGCACCTTGCCCGCCTTGACCCATGGCCGCGCCTGTTCCCAGAACATGTTGCAGTACGGGCAATTGGCATCGCTGAACAGGTACACCACTTTCGGGGCATCAGCGCTGCCGTCGGCGATCCAGGTGCTTTTCTCCAGACCGCTCCAGACCTCTTTGGACATGGGCTCGTAGACCAGTTTTTGCAGCGGCGCCTCGCTGAGGTCTGCGCCCTTTTCGTCGTAGAGATTACCCGCCAGCACATGCTTGCCATCGCGGGTCAGGTACAGCGCCATGGCTTGTTTCTGGTACTCGGCGGCGTAACCGCGCAAACCGTCCGGCGCATCGAAACTGCCGATGATGCGTGCGCCTTTGTCTTGCAGCGCGCGAATCGGCGCAGGCAGTTCTTCGGCCTGCAACAGCGGGCTTTGCAGGATCATCAGGCTCAGGCTGAGCAGGGAAAGGCAACGGATCGAAATCATTGGGCAAGGGTCCTTGAAGGCAGGGTCGTGCTCGGCAAACTGTCGAGGTAACGGGTCAGGCTGGCACGGGAAAGCTCGCCGAGGTGACTGCCGATCAGGCGGCCCTCGGCACTGTAGAAAACGGTAGTAGGCAGCGCCATGGAGCCGACGCTTTGCGCCAGTTGGCCGCCGCCATCGAACAGCACGTTGCTCAGGCGCAAGCCTTGGGCGCTGAGGAAACTTTCCACGGTCTGTGGGGCTTCGGCTTGATTGACGAACAGGAACACCACGTCGTCGCGCTCGGCCTGGGCGGCTTGCAGCACGGGCATTTCCCGTCGGCAGGGCGGACACCAGGTCGCCCACAGATTTATCACCAAAGGCCGACCCTGATAATCGGCCAGCTGCACCGATTCCCCGGCAGCGTTGCGCAAGGTGATTTCCGGCAGACTTACGCCCTGCTGATAAATGTTCAGCCCCAGGTTGGCCAGCAGCCAGAACAACAGCCCGCTGCCCAGGCCAAGTCCCAGCGGGCGGCGCAAATCCTGGCGCCGCCAGGCCATCAGCAGGCCGCCGAGGATCACCGCGAGCACGCCCGGCCAGATCAGGAAACCACCGTCGCGAATGTCCAGCGCCTGCCACGGCTGCACCTGATATTGCGGCCAATAGTTGATAACAAATCCGGCACGTGCGGCGAGCAAACCCAGCAGGAACAGAGCGAACAACGCCGATTCCGGGTTGGCGCCGGTGCGCCGCGAGGTCAGCCAGCCCACCAGCGTCGCCAGCGCCAGTGCGCCGATCAGTAGCAGGTGCACGACGGCCAGGGCGAACGGCCCGATAGAAACACTCAACATCAACCGCGCTCCCGAGTGGCTTGCCATTGTTGCAGGAAAGTCCCGGCGTCGACCTGGCCGGTGATACGCCGGTCGCGTCGTTCGCTGCCGTCAGGCCCGATCCACAGCAGGCTGGGTGGCCCCGGCACTTGGTAACGTTGCAGCAGTTCTCGGCTGGCCGGGCTGTCAGCGGTGACATCCAGGCGCAGCAGATGTACGCCTTGCAGCGCATTCAATACGTCGGGTTTGGCGAACACCTGTTTCTCCATGACTTTGCAGGACACGCACCAGTCTGCGTAGTAGTCGATCAGTACCCAGCGTCCGCTGGCTTTGGCGGCTTCGAGTTCAGTTTGCAGTGCTCGGGGTTCGGCTATCGTGACAAACGCTGCATTGACCGTGTTGCGTGGCTCGGTACGGCCGGCACTGTAAACCTTCAACGGTTGCCAGGGGTCGTCCGCGCCGCCAGCTGCGCCCACCAGCAGCAATATCGACCACAGGCCGAGGATCAGCCCGGCGGGGGCGAAGAACCGGGTCGCGCTTTTCATCCGCTGGGTCAGCGCCAGCGCACTGCATGCAGCGATCAACAGCAGCACGCCCCAACCGGCGACCCACAATGACTCATCGAGCAGCGGCCGCGCCATCAGCAATGCCGTGCCGAGGAACATGAAACCGAATACACCCTTGAGCGCATCCATCCACGCGCCGGGTTTGGGCAGGAACCGATTGCCGACGGTGACCAGCAGCATCAGTGGCAGGCCAATCCCCAACCCCATGACGAACAGCACCAGGCCGCCGTGCAGCGCATTGCCGCTTTGCGCGATGTACAGCAGCGCGCCGGCGAGTGGTGCGGTCATGCACGGCCCGACCATCAACCCCGACAAAGCCCCCAATGTACTGGCGCCCAACAAGCTGCCGCCGCGTGTTCCATGGCTGGCGCTTTGTAGGCGATCACGCAGGGCAGAGGGCAGTTGCAGTTCGAAAAAGCCAAACATCGGTAACGCGAGGACCACGAACAGTGCGGCGAAGCTGCCCAGCAACCACGGCTGTTGCAGCAGCGCCTGCAGATTACCACCCAGCAATGCCGCGACAACTCCGAGCCCGGCGTAGACCAGTGCCATGCTCAACACGTAACTGCCTGCCAACGCCAGCCCGCGCCGTGGGCTGGCGCCGCCACCCACCACCACGCCAGCCAGAATCGGCAACATCGGCAGCGAACACGGGGCGAAAGCCAGCAACAGGCCCAGGCCAAAGAAGATCAGCAGACTCCAGCCCAGCGGGCGCTGCTCAAGGGAGCTGGCCAGCGTCTGGTCTTCGGCTTGCTGCGCGTTTTGTTTGACGTCGGTCCCGCTGATCTCCAGCAACCGGCTCTGCGGCGGATAACACAAACCGGCGTCCGCACAGCCTTGCCAGCCCAGCTTCACGGTGCCGCTGGCGGAGGCCGGGACCAACAATTCAAGGCTGTTGCGGTACACCTGTTGTTCGCCGAAAAACTCGTCACTGTGGACTTCGCCTGCGGGCAGCGCCGGCTGATTGTCGACGCTCAGCCCGGCAAGGCTGACGCGCTGCTTGTACAGGTAATAGCCCTGGGCTATGCGCCAGTGCAGACGGGTTTCGCCGGATTCCAGCCGGTCGCTGGTCAGGGTGAACGCCTGGTCAACCGGGAGGAATTCGGCTTGTCGCTTGAAGGGATCATTGCCGGGCAACGCTTGAGCGAGCGTGGGCAACAGCAAAAAAATCAGGAGCAGAAAAATACGCATACAAAAGCCTTGGGATTTACAGACCGGCCAAGGGTGGAGGAGGGGGATTAAGTGATGGTTAAGGCCGTAACCCTTTGTTGGAGATTCTATGTCTGGGGTCAACCGCCAGGCGCCGCAGATGTATTGTCTGAACCGACGCCTTCCCGGCTAAAGCCGGTCCCACTGGATCGCGCTGATTGTGTGAGACCGGATTTATCCGGGAAGACGGCATTCCAGTAGACGCAAATACAGCGGCTGTACGTCCTATCGTGAATGTTGCGTAGATCCGTTGGAGGCTTGCCCGCGAAGAACGATGACGCGGTGTATCTGGGCCAACGAGGCCTCTGGTTCGCAGGCAAGCCTCGCTCCAACGGATTTAGGGCCAACCTGGAACATTGCTCTGGCTTTTGATTTTCGCTTTTCCGTGCCGCGATCTGACAGACACCGCCAAACGCGCGTCGGGAGGCTGAGCGCAAGTGTCGTGGTGTGGGGCGACCGGCATGGATGCCGGTCGAGCGCAGTTGCGCCAGGGATGGCGCGTCGGCGCGTACCCACACCACGGCACCGGAGCGAAGGAACCCCTGCGAAGCAGGGGCCGGACGTCAGCGCAGATGGTTTTCGTCTATTTTGCCGAAACAAAATGGACTCGACCGTCAGGGCGAAACCTCAATAAGCCGCACCGCAAATGCTGTTGGTGCCACCTGATTCAACACACGGCGCCGAAGAACGATAACGCGGCGTATCTGGCCCACCGAGGCGTCTGGTTCGCGGGCAAGTCGGAACGCCGCCCGCTCGCGCCAACGAATTCAGGAGCATAATCCTGCCTTAATCCTGATCTGTTTCATTGGCCCATTTCCCCGAGCCCGAGCATGCACGTATTACTCTGTGAAGACGACGACCTGATCGCCAGCGGCATTGCCGCCGGCCTCAATGCCCAAGGCTTGACGGTGGATCGGGTCGCCACGGCGGCAGCGGCGCGGGGGATTTTGGCGGCGGCGCAATTCGATGTGCTGATCCTTGATCTGGGTTTGCCCGACGAGGACGGTCTCAAATTCCTTAAACAGCTGCGCGGGCAGGGCGTCGAGCTGCCGGTGTTGATCCTCACGGCACGGGATACGGTCAGCGACCGGGTCGCTGGTTTGCAGGCCGGGGCCGATGACTACCTGCTCAAACCCTTTGACCTGCGCGAACTCAGCGCGCGCCTGCACACGCTGGTGCGGCGGGTGGCGGGGCGCAGCGTCAACCTGATCGAGCATGGTTGCCTGAGCTACGACCCCAGCAGCCGCGAAGTATTTCTGTCCGGTCAACCGGTGGATTTGTCCCGTCGTGAGCAGGCGCTGTTGCATGCGCTGCTGCACGCCCGAGGTCGCGTACTGTCCAGTGAGCAACTCAAGGATTGCATCTACGGCTTTGGCGATGAAGTGGAAAGCAATGCGCTGAGCGTGCACATCCATCATCTGCGGCGCAAGCTGGGCAGCCACGTTGTCGAGACGGTGCGCGGCCTGGGTTATCGGCTCGGTGTCGCCGGTAAAGGCCTGACCTCGGAGGACTGCCAATGAGCCTGCGTCTGCGGCTGAGCCTGACGCTGGGGTCGGCATTCGTGGTGATCTGGATGCTGGCGGCGGCCTGGATGCTGTGTGATCTGCGCGCACAGATGATGGAATCACTGGATCAGCGTCTCGCGGCATCGGCGCGCATGGTCTCCGGGCTACTCGAACAGTTGCCAGTGCCCGCCAGCAATGACGGCGCGCCCTTGAGCGCCGAGCAATTGGGCATTCCCGGCGGGCTGGCGTGTCAGGTCAGTTCATTACGTGGCGAAGTGCTCGCACGCAGTCACTCGACCCCGGATGAGCCGCTGGCGGCCGATGCCAGCGGCTTTCACGACCAGCTTATCAGTGGCGAACGCTGGCGCAGTTTCACCCTGACCCACGGCGAGTTGCGCGTTACCACGGCTGATCGCCAGGACGAACGTGACGTCCTCCAGTATGCGGTTTTGCTAGCTGCTTCGGTGCCGGTGGCGGTGGCTTTGCTCGGCAGTCTGGGCCTGCTCTGGCTGGGCATCGGTCAGGGCCTGGCGCCGCTCAATCGCATGCGTGACGCCTTGAAACGGCGCAGTGCCGACTCTCTCGAACCTCTGGATATTTCGGGCATGCCCAACGAGTTGCAGCCGTTGCTGGACACTCAGAACCAGCTGTTCCAGCGCATTGCGCAAACCCTGGAACGCGAGCGGCGCCTGACCGGCGACGCCGCCCATGAGCTGCGCAGCCCGCTGACCGCCATCAAGACCCACCTGCAAGTGGCGCGCATGACCCAGGGTGAAACCCGTGATCGTTCGCTGGCCCACGCGGAAGAGGGCGCGGATCGTCTGCACAGCACCCTTGAACAACTGCTGCTATTGGCGCGCGTCGAAGGCAGTCTGTCGTTCGAAGATGGCGTGCAATGCAGCGCCGAGGAAGTCGCCCGTCTGGCGATGCACGACGCCAGTCACGGCCATGTGTCGCGCATTGACCTGCACCTGCCGGACGATTTGTCCGCAGCGGCGCTGGACATGCCCTCGGTGCTGGCCATCGCCGCCTTGCGCAATCTGCTGGAAAACGCCTTGCGCCATGCCCCACGGGACACCCGGGTTGACCTGACCTTGAGCACTTCAGCCAGCCTGGCATGCTTTCAGGTGCGCGATCACGGCAGCGGCATCGCCGAGGAACAGTTGAGCCTGGTCACCCAACGCTTCTGGCGGCAGGGCACCGGCGAAGGTTCGGGTCTGGGACTGGCTATCGTGCAGGCCATTGTCCAGCGTTGCGGCTGCCTGTTGACGTTTGCCAACCAGCCCGACGGCTTGCGGGTCGAACTGCGCATGCCATTGTGTCGCGAGGGCGTTCGCGGATAAGTCCGGGGTAAAGCGCCAACGCTTGTATTGATCCATCTCAAGGGCTGTCGGCAGCGCTGCGTCATGATGCGCGCGATAGCGGGCTGCGCGTCTTGTTTGCGCAAGCCATGCGTGCTGATTTCGATGGACCCCAGGAAAAATTATGAATGCGACTGTGACGACGCCCGAAGTACCGCCCGCGAAGGTCAAGTTGCCCATCGCACTGGCCGTCGCCGTACTGGTGATGGTCGGCGTGTTATTACTGCCGCTGCCAGCGGACCTGCCAGTTGCCGGGCACCGAATGCTGGCGATCCTGGCCTTCGCCGTCGTGGTGTGGATTACCGAAGCGGTTTCCTACGAAGCCAGCGCGATCATGATCACCTCGCTCATGGCCTTCCTGATCGGCACCGCGCCGACCTTGCCGGACCCGGCAGTGATCTATGGTTCATCCGCTGCGATCAGCATGGCGCTGACCGGTTTCTCCAATCCTGCCCTGGCGCTGGTAGCGGGGGCGCTGTTCATCGCCGCCGCCATGACCCATACCGGACTGGATCGAAGAATCGCCCTCGTGACCCTCGCACGGGTCGGCACCAGCACCCGGCGCATCATGCTCGGCGCCATTGTGGTGACGATCCTGCTGAGTCTGGTGGTGCCCAGCGCTACCGCGCGCAGTGCCTGCGTGGTGCCAATCATGATGGGCGTGATTGCCGCGTTCGGGGTCGACAAGCGGTCGAACATCGCCGCCGCGATCATGATTATCGTCGCTCAAGGTACCAGCATCTGGAACGTCGGCATTCAGACCGCCGCTGCGCAAAACCTGCTGACGGCCGGCTTTATGGAGAAAATGCTCGGTGCGCGAGTGTCCTGGCTGGACTGGCTGATCGCCGGTGCACCCTGGGCGATCATCATGTCCGGCGTGCTGATTTTGCTGGTCCTGAAACTGCTGCCACCGGAAAGCGACAGCATCCCCGGCGGCAAGGAAGCCGTCGCGCAATCCCTGGCTGAAATCGGCCCCATGACCCGCGCGCAGAAACGTTTGATGGCGGTGTCCATCGGCTTGCTGTTGCTGTGGGCCACTGAAGGCAAGCTGCACAGCTTCGACACCACGTCCACGACTTACGCTGGCTTGGTCCTGCTGTTGCTGCCGCGTTGGGGCGTGATGACCTGGAAGGATGTGCAGTCGCGCATTCCGTGGGGCACGGTGATTGTCTTCGGGGTGGGCATCAGCCTGGGCACCGCTTTGCTGACGACTCACGCCGGTCAATGGCTGGGCGTGCAAGTGGTCGCCAACACCGGTCTGGATAAAGTCGGTCCGCTGGGGGTTTTCGCCATTCTCGGCGCGTTCCTGATCCTGATTCACCTGGGTTTCGCCAGCGCCACGGCGTTGACCTCGGCCATGCTGCCGATCCTGATTGCGGTGCTGCAAACCCTGCCCGGTGATTTCAACCGGCTGGGCATGACCATGTTGCTGGGCTTTGTCGTCAGCTACGGGTTCATCCTGCCGATCAACGCGCCGCAGAACATGGTGTGCCTGGGCACGGAAACCTTCACCGCCCGGCAGTTCGCCCGTGTCGGCCTGCCGGTGACGATCATCGGCTACCTGCTGATGCTGCTGTTCGCTGCCACGTACTGGAAGTGGCTGGGCTGGATGTGACACTGATTTTGTAAATCCTAGCCGCGCTTGTGCGTTTCCCTAACAGGAAATCTGCAAGCGCTCGACGGCTTGGCAGATGTCCTTTTCTACTACCTGCTATCGAGGGTTTGAGGGATGTCGGTCGCCATCAGTCGCAACGAAAATTCGCCTGCCCGGTTCGCCAGTGAGCCGGACGAAGTACTTTATCACTTCGAAGATTCGCCTTTGCTGGTACGGCAGAAGCAGCAGGAATCCAACGCGCGCAGCTATCCACGACGCATTCCGCTGGCGTTGAAGCGCGCCCAGGGGATTTATGTCGAGGACGTTGAAGGGCGCACCTTCATCGATTGTCTGGCGGGTGCCGGCACGCTGGCGCTGGGGCACAACCATCCGGTGGTGATCGCTGCGATTCGTCAGGTGCTGGATGACGGCCTGCCGCTGCACACACTGGACCTGACCACGCCGGTCAAGGATCAATTCGTGCAGGACCTGTTCGGTTTATTCCCCGAAAGTCTGCGCCGCGAGGCGAAAATCCAGTTCTGCGGGCCGACCGGCACGGATGCCGTGGAAGCGGCATTGAAGCTGGTGCGTACCGCCACGGGGCGCACTACCGTGCTGTCCTTTCAGGGCGGTTATCACGGCATGAGCATGGGCGCGTTGAGCCTGATGGGCAGTCTGGGTCCGAAAAAACCCATGGCCGCGTTGCTCAACAGTGGCGTGCAGTTCCTGCCGTTCCCTTATGACTATCGCTGCCCGTTCGGCCTGGGTGGCGAGCAGGGCGTGCAGGTCAATCTGAGTTATCTGCAAAACCTGCTCAACGATCCCGAAGCGGGTGTCGAACGGCCCGCTGCGGTGATTGTCGAGGTGGTGCAGGGTGAAGGTGGCGTGATTCCGGCGGATCTGGACTGGCTGCGCGGACTGCGGCGCATCACCGAGCAGGCGGGCGTGGCGTTGATCGTCGACGAAATCCAGAGCGGCTTTGCCCGCACCGGCAAGATGTTCGCCTTCGAGCATGCGGGTATCGTGCCGGACGTCGTGGTGTTGTCCAAAGCCATCGGCGGCAGCCTGCCGTTGGCGGTGGTGGTGTATCGCGACTGGCTCGATACCTGGCTGCCCGGTGCTCATGCCGGAACCTTCCGGGGTAATCAAATGGCCATGGCGGCGGGTTCGGCGGTGATGGGCTACCTGAAACAGCACGATATCGCGGCCCATGCGACGGCCATGGGCGCCCGTTTGACCGAGCACCTACGCATCCTCCAGCGGGACTTCCCGCAGCTGGGTGACATTCGCGGGCGTGGCTTGATGCTCGGCATCGAGCTGGTGGACCCCGATGGCGCGCTGGATAACCTCGGTCACCCGCCTGCGTATAGCGCCCTCGCGCCACTGATCCAGAACGAATGCCTCAAGCGCGGCCTGATCCTGGAACTCGGCGGCCGACATGGCGCCGTCGTGCGCTTCCTGCCGCCGCTGATCATCACTGCCGAACAGATCGACGAAGTCGCGCGGCGCTTTGCCAAGGCGCTGGTGGCAGCGTTGAAGAGGGTTTGAGTCATAAACGAAGACCAATAGGCTTTGACCAGAAATCCGATTTGTAGGGATTCGCTGCCGTCCAGACGCCGCGCTGTCGCGCAGTAAACACCGGCACCCGTTGGAGCGAGGCTCGCCCGCGAAGAACGATGACGCGGTAGATCTGGGTCACCGAGGGTGTCTGGTTCGCGGGCAAGCCTCGCTCCAACGGATCTTCCGTTGCGCGTTATCAAACCTTCTCGTCAGACAAGCCTTTGATTTTCAAGCCCGATCCCGGACAATCGCGCCCCTGTTTTTGATGGGGGCGTTGAACTGCCAGGTTTTCCGATGCGTCCCCGCCTTGTTGTATTAACCGGCAACGGAGATTCGACCGGATGAATGATCAGGCCAATAGCGTCGAACAACGTTTCGACACGGCCCCCGCCAGCATCGCTGCGTGGAACCGCCACGACACCACCTGGATGCTCGGTTTGTTCGGTACCGCCATCGGCGCGGGCACCTTGTTTTTGCCGATCAACGCAGGTATCGGCGGCTTCTGGCCGTTGATCATCCTCGCGCTGCTGGCCTTTCCCATGACCTTCTTTGCGCACCGTGGGCTGACCCGCTTCGTGCTGTCCGGACGCGAAGGCGCGGACATCACCGAAGTGGTCGAGCAACATTTCGGCAAGAGCGCCGGGGCGTTGATCACGCTGCTGTATTTCTTCGCGGTATTTCCGATCCTGCTGATTTACAGCGTCGCGCTGACCAACACCGTGGGCAGTTTTCTCGAACATCAGTTGCACGTCCAGTCACCGCCTCGGGCGATCCTGGCATTCGTGCTGATCCTCGGCCTGCTGGCGGTGGTGCGGTGCGGCGAGCGGGTGATCGTCAAGGCCATGAGCCTGATGGTTTACCCGTTCATCGTCGCGTTGCTGTTTCTTTCCGTGTTTCTGATCCCGCACTGGACCGGCGGCATCCTCGAAACCGCCACCACGCTGCCGGAACCCTCGGCGTTCCTGCATACCTTCTGGCTGGCTATTCCGGTGATGGTGTTTTCCTTCAATCACACGCCGATCATCTCTGCTTTCGCCGTGGACCAGAAACGTCGTTACGGCGATCAGGCTGAAGGTCGCAGTTCGCAAATCCTCGCCCGTGCCCATGGCCTGATGGTGGTGCTGGTGCTGTTCTTTGTCTTCAGTTGCGTGCTGACGTTGTCGCCCGCGCAACTGGCAGAAGCCAAGGCGCAGAACCTGTCGATCCTGTCGTACCTGGCCAACCACTTCAGCAACCCGACCATCGCTTTCATGGCGCCATTGATTGCGTTCGTGGCGATATCCAAGTCGTTTCTGGGCCACTACATCGGCGCCAGCGAAGGCTTGAAAGGACTGGTGGCGAAAACCGGTTATCGTCCTGCGCCCCTGTTGCTGGATCGCATGACTGCCGCGCTGATGCTGGTGGTGTGCTGGGCGGTTGCCACGCTCAACCCAAGCATCCTGGGCATGATCGAAACCCTGGGCGGCCCGATCATCACGGCGTTGCTGTTCCTGATGCCGATGTACGCCATCCACAAAGTCCCGGCCATGCGTCAGTACGCCGGCAAGGCGTCCAATGTGTTTGTGGTGATTGTCGGTCTGGTGTCGATATCGGCGTTGGCGTATTCGTTGATGCAGTGATACCGGACCCGTTGGAGATTCTATGTCCGGGGGCAACCGCCAGGCGCCAGACGTCTTGTCTGAACCGACGCCTTCCCGGCTAAAGCCGGTCCCACTGTGGGACCGGCTTTAGCCGGGAAGACGGCATTCCAGTAGACGCAAATGCATTGGCTGTACGTCCAGATCCGTTGGAGCGAGGCTTGACCCCTTCGCGGGCAAACCTCGCTTCAACGAATTACTCATTCAATAAGCCGCGACCAGCCCATCCTTCCGCGGATCGGTCCCGCCTACATAACCGTGAGCGGTGCGCTGGATGATCTGCGCGCCGCCGAAGGCGAATACGCCGCTCGGTTCTTCAACGTCAATGTCATGGCCCTTGGCGCGAAGCGCTTCGACCACCGCTGGGTCGAACGCTCGCTCCACGGCGACTTTCAAACCGGACTCGATTCTCCAGCGTGGCGCATCGGCGGCGGCTTGCGGGTTCTGTTTGTAGCGCAGGATGCGCATCATCATTTGCAGGTGACCTTGAGCCTGCATCGGGCCGCCCATCAGGCCGAAAGACATCAACGGCGTGCCATCGGCGTTCATCACGAAGCCGGGAATGATGGTGTGGAACGGACGTTTGCGCGGCGCAACGACGTTGACGTGTTGCGGGTCCAGCGAGAACCCGGCGCCACGGTTTTGCAGGCTGATACCAGTGCCCGGCACAACTACACCCGAGCCGAAACCCATGTAATTGGACTGGATGAACGAGACCATCATGCCGCTCTCATCGGCAGCGGACAGGTACACCGTACCGCCCGCTTTCGGCGAGCCGTGGCCAGGGTTGGCGGCTTGATCGGTGACCAGACCGGCGCGTTCCATCAGGTAAGCCGTGTCGAGCAAATGCTCGGAGGCGACGCGCATGTGCTCGCTGTCGGCGACGTGTTCGTCAAGGTCGGCCAGTGCCAGCTTCATGGCTTCCAGCACCGGATGCACGGTAGCCAGGCTGTCCACCGGATGTTCGCCGACGCCCAGCGCTTCGAGCATCGTCAGGCCCGCAAGCGTGGCGATGCCCTGGCCGTTGGGTGGCAATTCGTGCACCACCGCGCCGGCATACGGCACCGACAGGGTTTCGATCCAGTCCACGGTGTGGGTCGCCAGATCGTCGAGGCTCATGACGCTGCCGTTGGCGTTGGCATGGGCGATGATCGCTTCGGCCAGTTCGCCACGATAAAACGCTTCGCCTTTGGTCTGGGCAATCAGTTCCAGGGTGCGGGCGTGATCCTTGAGCTGGATTTTCTCGCCCGCCAACGGCGCTTTGCCGTTAGGCATGAAGCACTCGGCGAAACCGGGCTGCGACTTGAGCAACTGCGAGCCGCGTTTCCACAGCTCGGCAATGATCGGCGTGACCTGATAACCGTCGCGGGCATAACCGATGGCGGGTTCGGCCAGGGTGGCGAAGGGCAGCTTGCCGTAACGCTCGGACAATTCAACCCAGGCCGACACCGCGCCGGGCACGGTAACGGCGCCCCAGCCGCGTTGCGGCATTTCGCTCTGGCCTTCGAAGTGCTCGGGCGTCCAGGCTTGTGGCGCGCGGCCGGAAGCGTTCAAACCTTGCAATGTGTTGCCGTCCCAGACGATGGCGAACGCATCGCTGCCGATCCCGCAACCGGTGGGCTCGACCACGGTCAGCACCATCGCCGCAGCGATCGCCGCGTCAACCGCGTTGCCGCCACGGCGCAGCATGTCCAGCCCGGCCTGTGCGGCCAGCGGCTGGGAGCAGGCGACCATGTTGTTGCCCATGACCGGCGAGCGGGCCGATGCGTAAGGTTGGCTGTAATCCAGATCATCGAACATTAGCGTCTTCTCTTGGCAGAAATGGCAGAAAGAATGATTAGCCCTTGGGGTCCAGCGCATCGCGCAGGCCGTCACCCAGAAGGTTGAAACACAAGACCGTGATGTAGATCGCCACGCCCGGCGCAATCGACATCCACGGCGCTTGCTCCATGAAATTCTTCGCAGTGTTGAGCATCGAGCCCCACGAAGGCGAGGGCGGTTGCTGGCCCAGGCCGAGAAACGACAGACTGGCTTCGGCGAGGATGGCGGAGGCGATGGTCAGCGTTGCCTGCACCACCAGCGGCGATGTCACGTTGGGCAACACGTAGCGCAGAATGATCCAGCGATCCGGCAGACCAATCGCTCGGGCGCCTTCCAGATAATCCTCGTGCTTGATCGACAGTACCTGACCTCGCGTGAGGCGGGCAAAGATCGGCATCGCCGACAAACCGATGGCGATCATCGCGTTGGTCAGGCTCGGGCCAAGAAAAGCCCCAAGCGCAATGGCCAATACCAGAAACGGGCAGGACAGCAGCGCTTCCATGATTCGCGAGATGATCGCGTCCAGCTTGCCGCCGAAATAACCGCCGAGCAAACCCAGCGGCACGCCGATCAGCATGGCAATCGCCACTGAAACGCCGCCGGCCAGCAACGAACTGCGCGCGCCCCAGAGCAGGCGGGAAAACAGATCGCGGCCCAGTTCATCAGTGCCCAGCCAGTAGATCAGCGACGGCGCCTTGCGCACTGCTAAAAAGTTGGCCTTGAGCGGATCATGGGGCGCGATCCATGGTGCAAACGCCGCCGCGAGGATAAACAACAACAGCACGGCGGCACCGAGTACCGCGCCTTTGTTGGCGAGGAATTTCTCGACGAAGGGCGAGCGCGCGCGGGGCGCAATCGCCGTGTGGGTAACGCTGGCGATGGCGGTCATGACGCTGTCCTCAAACGCGGGTTGATCATGCGATAGAGCACGTCGGCAAGCAGATTCAGCAGCAAGAAGCCAATCGCCACACAGAGCACCACGCCTTGCACCACGGCGTAATCGCGGTTGAACACGGCATCGACGATCATCTTGCCGAAGCCGGGAATGCTGAACACCTGTTCGGTCAGCACCGCGCCGCCGAGCAACTCGCCGAATAGCAAGGTGGTGAGCGTGACGATGGGCATCAAGGCGTTACGCAACGCATGCTTGAGGATCACGGTACGCGGGAACAAACCCTTGGCCCGCGCCGTGCGTACATAGTCGGTGCGCAACACTTCGAGCATGGCGCTGCGGGTGTGACGCATGAGAATCCCCGACAAACCGGCACCGAGCACAAAGGCCGGGAGAATCAGGGTTTTCAGGTTCTGGCCGAAATCCTCCCCGATAGGCTCGAAGCCCGAAGCCGGCAGCCATTGCAGCTTCACGGCGAAGATCATGATCAACAGAATCCCCAGCCAGAAGTGCGGAATCGAAATCCCCGACAGCGCGACGACATTGGCCCCGTAATCCACCGCCGTGCCTTTGCGCACGGCGGAAATGATCCCGGTGGGAATACCGATCAGCAGCGCGATCAACAAGGCGAACACCGCCAGCTCCAGGGTCACCGGCAACTTGGACGCCAAAAGCGTGGTCACCGGTTGCTCGGTGCGCAACGAAGTACCGAAGTCGCCGGTGAGCACGTTGCCGACCCAATGCAGGTATTGCAGCGGCAGCGGATCATTGAGGCGGTATTTGTCCCGCAGGTATTCCATCACCGCTGGATCGCGTTCTTCCCCGGCCATGGCCAGCACCGGGTCGCCCGGCAGCAGCTTTTGCAGGGTGAAGACGAACAGCGAAACCAGAATCAGCGTCGGAATCGCGCTGAGCAGGCGTCTCAGGATGAACATCAGCATGCCGAACCCTCGCTGGTGCGCGCGTCAATCACGGCTTGAACGCGACGTTGGTCAGACGAATCAGGCCATCCGGATTCGGTACGAAACCGGTCACGGTGTTGCGTATGGCTATGATTCGCGGATCGAAATACAGGTACGCGGTCGGCACTTCGTCAGCCAGCAGACGCAACGCTTCGTTGTACAGCGCCTGACGTTGGGCCACGTCATTGACTGTGCGGGCCTTGTTCAGCAGCTCGTCGAGCTTGGCGTTGCAGTATTTGCCGTCGTTCTGGCCGCCCTTGCAGGTCACGAACTGATGGATGTCGCCATCCGGATCAGGCCGGCCTGACCAGGCGCTCATGCCGATCTGGAAGTTGCCGCCTTGTTGCTCGCTGAGCAGAGTGGCGTATTCGGTGGCGACCAGATTGACCTTGAAACCCGCTTCTTCGGCCATGGCCTGAATGATCTGCCCGACCTGTTGCGCGATAGGGTTATTGGCGACTTTCAGGTCCACCGCCAATGGCAGCTTGACCCCGGCTTCAGTCAGCAGCGCCTTGCTTTTGGCGACGTCGCGAGTCGGGATCGGCAGATCCTTGTCGTAGTACGGGCTGTTTTTCGGGAACGGCTGGGCGCTCGGCGCATACAAACCTTCGAAGACCACTTGGTTGATCGCATCGCGGTCGATGGACAGCACGAACGCCTCACGCACACGTTTGTCCTTGCCCATTGGCGTGTTGGCTTTTTCGCCATTGGCGATGTTGAACATCAGCTGCATGTAGCCCAGGCCCGGCGTGTTGTAGATCGCCAGCTTGCTGTCGGATTTGACGGTTTTCACGTCGGTAGGCGCCACACGCTCGATGATGTCCAGATCGCCCGAACGCAGGTTGGCCAGGCGCACCGAGGTGTCCGGAATCGGCAGGAAAATCACCTTGTCGAAGTGGTAAGCCTGCTTGTTCCAGTAATTGTCGAAACGCTCCAGCACGATCCGATCCTGCTGCACGCGCTGGACAAATTTGTACGGTCCGGAGCAAATCGGCTTCATGCCGAATTCACCCTGTGCGGCCTTGGGCGCAAGCATCATCCCGGCGCGGTCCGAGAGCTGCGAAACCAGAGTGGCGTCCGGTTGCTTGAGCTTGATCACCACGGTTTTCGCGTCGATCACTTCCACGCTGTCTACCGAGGCCAGCTCACTCTTGCGCAACGAATCGGGCAGGGTGCGCGCGCGGTCCAGGTTGAACTTCACCGAGGCCGCGTCGAACACTTCCCCATCGTGATAGGTCACGCCATCACGCAGGGTCATGGTCAGGGTCTTGCCGTCCTCGCTCCAGTTCCAGGCAGTGGCCAATTGCGGCGCGTAAGTCAGGTCAGGATTGACGTCCACCAGCTTGTCGCACAGCGCGGTGTAGACCAGGCGCCCGGAATAGGTGCGCGAGCGATGCGGGTCGAGCACGTCCGGATCATCCTGAATGCCGATGCGCAGGGTCGATTCGGCAAAGGCGGCGTTGGCAGCCAGCAGTAACAACGTTCCGGTCATAACGCGTGCGATTTTCATGGCTGGCTCTCCGTCGATAGGGATTGATGAGTCTTGAACAGGTTCAAGCGCTGGCTGTAGGCCGCGCTGGGTGTAGGAAGGATCAACGTGCCAGCCCCGGCGTTGGCGATTTCGCGCCAGAAGTGGCACGCGACCTGCCGTTCGGCTTCGACGCTTTCCATGACCGGCGCAACCTCTTTGCACAGGGCGCGGGCATGCGGGCAGCGAGTGTGGAAACGGCAGCCCGAAGGCGGGCGGCTGGGGCTCGGCATGTCGCCGCCGAGCACCGGGCGCGGGTGGCGCAAATCCGGATGGCTGACCGGTACGGCGGCCATCAGCGCCTGGGTATAGGGATGCAGCGGGGTTTCGAACAGCGCATTGACCGGCGCCAGCTCGACGATTTCCCCGAGGTACATCACGGCGACGCGGTCGCTCATGTGGCGAATTACCGCCAGACCATGGGCAACGATCACCAGCGTCAGGCCAAACTGATGCTTGAGGTCTTCCAGCAGATTGACCACTTGCGCCTGCACCGAAACGTCCAGCGCCGACACCGGTTCGTCGCCGAGAATCAAACGCGGCTCCGACGCCAGGGCGCGGGCAATACCGATGCGCTGGCGCTGACCGCCGGAAAATTCGTGGGGATGACGGCCGCCGTGTTCCGGGGCGAGGCCAACCGTGCGCAGCAGCTCGGCAACTCTGGCCTGACGATCGCTGCGGCTGGCTTCGCTGTGCAGCCAGATTGGCTCGCCGATGATCGATTCCACGGTCATGCGCGGGTTCAGTGAGGCGAACGGGTCCTGAAAGATAATCTGCAGATCACGGCGCACCTGACGCAGCTTTTCCGCTGGCAGATTGGCCAGGTTGCGGCCTTCGTAAATCACGTCGCCCGCGGTCGGCTTCAGCAGATTGAGCAACAGTCGGCCGAGGGTCGATTTGCCCGAACCGGACTCACCGACCAGCGCCAGGGTTTCGCCTTTGCGCACCGACAGCGACACATTGTTGACCGCCTGCACCGGCGGCTTCTTGCGCTGGAACAGGCCGCTTTCGACACCGAAATGCTTGCTCAGGCCGACGCCTTCGAGGATCGCCTTGTGGGCTGTACGTTGCAGCGCATTGCGTTCGAGGGTGATGCGTTCGACGATTTCGCGATCAGAAAGGCTCACGCGCTGGCTCCCACATGGTGTTCGAGGGGCGCGCGGATGCACGCGGCGAAATGTCCGGGGGACACTTCAAGCAATGGCGGACGTGCCTCGCGGCAGGCCTGAATCACAAACGGGCAGCGTCCGGCAAAACGGCAACCGCTGGGCATTTCCGCAGGTGTCGGAACCCGGCCGTTAATCGTTGCAAGACGGCCTTCCCGTGGGCCTATTGAAGGCATCGAGCCCATCAAGCCGATGGTGTAAGGATGCTGCGGATCGTCAAACAAGGTCTTCACCGAGCCGCTTTCCACCACGCGGCCGGCGTACATGACCATCACCTCGTCGGCGACTTCCGCCACCACGCCCAAATCGTGGGTGATGAGGATCATTGCGGTGCCGGTCTCCCTTTGCAGGTTGGCCACCAGCGAGAGAATCTGCGCCTGAATGGTTACATCCAGCGCGGTAGTGGGTTCGTCGGCAATGATCAGTGCCGGGTTGTTGGCCAAGGCCATGGCGATCATCGCCCGCTGCCGCATGCCGCCGGATAGCTCATGGGGATACGCATCCAGGCGTTGCACGGCATCGGGAACGCGGACTTTTTCCAGCATTTCCAGCGCCCGCTGGCGCGCATCCCTGGCTGATAAGCCTTGATGACGGATCACGCTTTCGGCGATCTGCTCGCCAATGGTGAATACCGGATTCAGCGAGGTCATGGGCTCCTGGAAGATCATCGCCATGCGATTGCCGCGTACATCCAGCAAACGCTCTTCAGGCATGCCCAGCAGGGGTTCGTCCAGCAGGCTGGAAGCGCTGGCGCCGACCGTCGCGCTGTCTGGCAGCAAGCCCATCAATGCCATGGACGTCACGCTCTTGCCGCAGCCGGACTCACCGACAATCGCCAGGGTCTTGCCCCGTTGCACCTTGAATGACACGCCGTCGACGACGTTGGCTGGAGCGCCGGCAAAACGCACGGTCAAGTCGCTGACACTGAGCACCGGATGGTTGGAATCGTGGCCGGTCGCAGTCATAAACTCGCCTCCAGGTCTTGATTGATGACGGTGTCGAGCGCTTGTTGCAGCGCTCGCAAGTGGCCGCGCATGGCGGTGGCGGCCTTGATCGGATCGCGGCTTTCGATGGCACCGACAATGTCGTGGTGATCGTGACTGTAAGTGTCGAGCCGATCGGCATTGCGCGCCCGCTGGCGCAAATCGCGCCATGCCGGGTCAAGGCGAATCGCGTCGAGCATTTCGAAAATGTCCAGCATCAGCCGGTTGCCCGCAGCTTCGGCGATACCCCGGTGCAGCGCGCTGTCCCACAACTCCAGGCCTTCGGCGTCGATTTCAGCGGCGTCCTGCTGGCGCGTGGTGCGCTCGGCCAGGCGCCGCAAAATCGCCATCTGCTCGCCGTTGGCGCGCACCGCCGCCAGCGAAGCCAGCGCGGGCTCCAGATGCAGCCGCGCTTCCATGACCTCACTGAAATTGGTCCGCCCGGACAACCGCGCAAAACTCAACGCAGCGCTGGGCGGCGTCGGCCCCACGAACGTGCCCTTGCCCTGGCGCCGCCAGATCTGCCCTTCGGCTTCCAGCACCGACAAGGCGCGGCGGATAGCCCGGCGGCTGACCCCGAAATCCGTCGCCAGATCCCGCTCCGTCGGCAACGCCCGCTGGGGGAACGCCGCATGCTGCGCCACCATTTGCCGCAAGGCATCCAGCGCCAGCCTGGAAGCGTTATCGATGGTTGTGTCAGGGACGAACCTTTGCATCGTGGTCACTCGCATCAGGCCGAAAAAGAAGCCCTTGATCGCGATAACGCTGGAACGAGGGCTTCTGGGGTGGGTGCAAGAGCGATGCCAATGGAAATTGGTTCGGTGGATTGGCTCGCGACCTTGCATCTGTATCAGCTGCTTTCAAGGTGGGCGGGCCAATGGCCAATGGTTCGGGGGTTGGTTCAGTGGTGATGCGGGGAGATTGGTTCGCTGATAGGTGAACCAATTTTCGGGCAGTGCTGCAGGTGTGCATTTTTTTTGGGCGGGAGTGCGCCAGTGCAGGGCATGGCGACACGTATCGTAGGCCTTTTCCTAAAGGCAACTTAGCGTATTGAGCGCACCCCACGCATCAGCCAATCTGCCTACCTCGCTCAGGGACCAGGTTGCGCCTCGTCGTGCGCGCTCATCTGACCCTGGCTTTCTGATACAGCGCCCGTCCAAGGCAAGGAGCCAGCAATGACCAATCCATGCATGACACCTCGCGGCCATATGGCCAATCTGGTTGCGTGTGCCAGACGCGCCGAGTCGCCCGAAGTCGGCGGCGTGTGCCCGCTGATGATGCAAACGCTGCAACTGCTGCCGGTGCGCTATGGCATGGTGGAGGATCTTGACCCGTCGGGCGAGCTGTCGATGCCTTATAAATTGCAGTCGCGTCCGCTGGGGTTTCGTCTGCTGCGCGATGGCTTTTTGTACATTATCGACAGTGCCACCGGTTTGCTGCATGAGTACCAAACCAAAGACGGTTCGGTGGTTGCCTTGCTGTTCAAAGGTAGCAACGTGGCCACTGATCGGCGCACCACTGTGGTGGAGGTCGATCCAGCGCTGGTGTTCTCCCGTGCCAGCGTGCTGCATGTCACCTATTCAGAGGTTCAGTGGACGGCGTTCAAATGTGCTCAGGTTGTGAAGGTTGCCGCCGAGCGTGAGTACTTCATGCAGCGCATCAGCTTCGAAGGTGTCGACTACGGCAAGGGTCAGGATCTGGTTGACGACACCATCATGGCCGCATGGCTGGCCGAAGCGTGTTTGAGACGAGCCGGGAAACCGGGCTACCCCTCCGAACTTGCCGCTTACCCCTGGGAGCATCCGCCGCAGTATCGAAAAACCATCATCGAAGAACTCACCAGCCAGATCACTGCTGCGCATAAACATGACTTTCTGTTCCTGGCAGTCCGCGATGACGTTGGCGTGATGCGCGATCTGGCCAACCATCAGAATCACGTCGTGGGGCAAATTCAGGCGTGGGCCAATGAGGGCGACGTCGAACGTGATTATTTGCTGGGCTGCTATATCGAATCCATCACGCTGATCGACGAAGACCAGCTCAACGAGCGGGCCAAACGTGACTGGACCTTGCAGGCGCTGCTCGGCGATCTGCAGTCCCTGCCTGAACCCGAGCGCAGTCAGACGCGCAAAACCCTGCGCGAGGTGATGGGGGAGGACAATAGCCAGAATATCCCTCGGATCGAGGACCCTGATTTGCCAGCCGACCTGCGGGCGCGGCTCGACAAGATTCCGCCAGACACAGATCGACAAAACATCTATGCCGGGCAGTCAGCCCGGCTATATACGCTTCAGCAGTACTACCTTGAGCAACGTTTCACCGACACCAGCCCCGAGTTCATCGCCGGCCATCGCAGCCCCCTCTGGAAGCTCTATCGCCAGATGGACAAACCCACCAAGGAGCTGCTGTACGGCGCCAAATTCGGCCAGCGCGGCATCAACGAACTGATTGATCGCCCGGCCATGGACGCGTTTTTGCAGCGGCAACGCGAGGTGCTGCAACCGCTGAATGACCTGCTGGAAAAAATCACTCAGGACCGCGTCGACCTGCTGATCAAGGACCGTTTGCATCGGGCCCTCTGGTATTACGACATCGAGGACAGCGCGCAGGTCGACCACGCGCTGCTCACCGAATACGACTGCCTCAAAGACATCTGCCGCAGCGACAGTGCGATTCAGCAAACCCTGGACTGGCTCAATGCCAACCCCGCCATGACCCGGCAGATGTTCTACGCCGCGCCGCGCAGTGCGCAAACCGAGCTGGGCGTGCAATTCGTATCCTTTACCAATGCCGGCTGGCTGCTGATCAAGGACGCACCTGAGTGGACAGAACGCCTCAGACAATGGGGCGCGGGGCTGGTGCTCAATAGCGAAAATCTGTCGCCCGCGACCCAGATCAACGCCGCAGCAGCCTTGGGCACTCTGGCGCCTGCGCTGCAAATGGGCATGCAGCAAGCCGTGCAGGACTTTATGCAGAATCTGGATAAAGGCCAGATGCCGGACATCGAGGATCTGTTCCGACGCATGCCCAAAGGTGCGGGCGTCGCGCTTCTGGATGCCGCCAGGCGCGAGGGCGTGACCTTTGTGGTCGGCAACGCAGAAGATGCCAGACACGCGAGCAACACCCTGCAAGAAGTGCTGGGCTTGCGCAGACAACTGACGTCGACAAAAAGCATCGCGAAACAACGCAAGGCCCAGGACAAATTCTGGCATTTGACCCCGCAGGCGCAATCATTCAAAGACCGCGAGCACGTACTCAAACTCAACCTGCAAGGGCCTGAAGCGCAACTCGCACGCCTCATCAGCCCCATCGGCGCGCTGCCCGAAGACGCAACGCACCTGCAAGCGGCTTCGTCGGGAAAACCGGGATTGACCCTGGTATTTCCATCGCAACAGCACGCCGAAGTGCGCTCGCTGCTGGATACCTACCGGCACGGGGTGACGGTTGCGCCGAAGGCCGGGTTGCTGGGGGACGGGGCTGGGTTGTTGGTGTTTGTGGCGCAGGTGGTGAATTTTTTGCAGGTGCGGAGGGTGGTGTTCTCGCAACCGGAACACGCTAGAGATATAGGGCCGTTCTTGAGTGCATCGGCTGCGACTGTCGCGGCAGGCTTCGGCGCGGCGCAAGGCATTGCCGATACAGCTCTTAACGCCCATGCCACAGAACTCGGGAAAAACCTCAAAAAAGCTGAATTGATGGGCGTGCATGTGCAGATGGGGAAATTGCACATCAGCCTTGGGATGGTTGGTTACGCCGCAGGAATGGTTTCCGCAAGTTTGAGCCTGACCAGTTCCTATAACAATTGGCAGGACGCAGTGCGCAAGGGTAACCGCGAAGCACAGGCTGGTGCAGCGCTCAGCATGCTGGGCAACAGCGGTTTTATCGCCAACAACGCCTATGGCCTGGCAAATACGGTGCAAGCCTTCAGACATGTTCTTGCTGCCGAAGCGGGTTCAGCTGCTCGTACTGCCGCTTGGGCGGTGGCGGGAGTTCGACTGTCCACGGTGTTTCTCCGTTTCAACGTGGTGGGGATTCTATTCACCGCGCTGGAGCTGTCTGGCACCTGGCTTTATAACCGCTACAACCTCAGCTTCCATGACCGCTGGTTACTCAGCACCCCATGGGGTATGGACCCGGATCATCGCAAGTCGCTTCCCTTGTACGAGTATCAAAAAGCTCTGCGCGGCCATATCCAGGCACCGCATATGCAAATCCTGCCTGCCACGGATGATTCAGGAGTAGCTGAACCTCAGCGCTTCCTGTTGCACTTCCCAACGCTGTCAGCTGCTGACCTGACCAAGCAGTTGGCCAGCAGTACCAGCAGCGTCCTGCTCAATATTGGTGGCTATCAGGTGATACGCGAAATCCCCGGACGCATGGGCATGCCAGCGCAATGGAGCCGACTGGATGAATCGCTGGAAGAACGCGTGCAGCTCAAGCAACAAAGCCCGCTGATCCTTGAATTCACTGATCTTCGCGGGTTGCTCCGATCAGACTATCTCGGTCATACCGATATCGTCCTGTCTATCCAGTTGGGCCATACATTCAAGGACGGCACCTACGAAGCCAACCTCTATGACCTGAACTTTCCCGTCATCGGTGAGAGTGGGAATTTTCCCGTGCGAACGATTAGCCGCCAGGGCGAGGAGTGTCGCTACTTCCGGATTGACCCTGCATTGATGCCGGAGCTGGATAATTCAGATGACAACTGACATCCCCGGCGCACCACCGCCGATTCATCATGCTCCCCATGCAGGCATGGTCGAGCGCTTCCCGACCGGTCAGGTGGTGTATCTAGCGCCGTTGCCACTGCCCACTGATCTGCCCGCTCAGGACTATGGTCATGCCGTGTGCGAGGTTAACGACACATATCTGGACTATGGTGTGGGCCTGCCTCCCGTTTTCGCTTGGCAGATGGGATTGGGAACGCCTTTCTGGGCTATCTGGTTTTTTGGTATTTTTGCACCTGCACTCGCTTGGCTGCTGACCGTCCTGGACGGAGGAGGAATTGAGCCAGCTACCAAGTTTGCTTTACAGGTCATGCCCGAAGGACTGGAAATCGGCGGGTGGGGTGCCGCCGCCGTTCTCACCATCTACCTCTCCATAACCTTCCACCACCTAGCCAAATACAAAAAAATCGTCCCCACCCGCTTCAACCGCCAACGCCGCGAAGTCTGCTTCGTTCCCCGGGGCCACACCGAACCCATCTTCGTCCCGTGGGAATCGCTATCCGCCTGGGTGGTGCAGGCGCGTTCGGTTAACCAATACGGCCTGGATATCCGCTACGCCATGGGCGTCGGGTTTTATCATGCGCCTCATGATGAGCATTACAGCCTGGAGTTCTTTTGCAGCGGGTTTGATCTGGCGGTGTGCAACTGGGAGGCGATTCGCGCGTACATGGAATACGAGGTGCATAGCCTCAAGGAAATCCAGGACCCGCTGGACCTGCAAAACCCCGGCGACCCACCTCACGAAGGTCTGCACACCTTTTATAACGCTCGGGAACGCATGCGGCGCAGGCGCAAAAACCGTGAAGTGGGGTTTTTCTATCCGTTCTGGTGGTACACGTATCACGTGCTGACGCTGTGGACCTTGCCCAACTACCTCACCGAATGGGAAATCCGCCGCATCAAAAGCATCGGCCGCGCCGTTGTGCCCGAAGCAATGCAAAACTGGTCCGCACCCTTGCCGCCAGAACAATGGGCCAAACCCAGCGCGGAACTGCAACGTTTAAGCGAAGCCGTCAAAACCCTGAGGCAGCAAAGACCGGAGCTGAACATTTTCACGCGCTTCACCGAGGTGCAGCGGTCTGATCGAAAGTCCGCCTGATGAGCATACCGCCACTGACTTATCGACTCAGCGAACAACATGCATCCAACTGGTCAAAACTCGCTCCAACTGATTGCATTCCAATCAGAACTGCGCGGTGGTTAAGCAGGCCTCTGCCGCGCTCCAACGGATTGTATTTACGGCCTACCAACCCCGGCCCGAATTCACCCAGAAATTCACCGACAGCGATGTGGTAATCGATTCCACCTGGTGAAACCAGCCTTCAGGCAGGAACAGCAGGTCGCCGGCTTGCAGGGTGATGCGCAGGAAGGTTACGTCGCGGGCGGTGGGGAAGCGTTGGTAGTCGGGGGCGTCTGGGTTGAAGTCGCAGCCGTCCAGGCCGCCTTTGGGGGAGGTTGACCAGGTACCCAGTGCTTCGCGGTGATGGGGCGCGGCGAGGATGAAGGATTTCTGGCCCCAGACCTGGGCGAACAGGTTGTCGGTGTCGTCCCGGTGCAGCGGGGTCAGGGTGCCTTTGGGCCCGATCCAGATGCGCGGGGCGATGTACAGCGATTGCTCGAAGTAGGGCGGATACTTGATTTGCGCCAATAACTGCGCGGGCAGGATGTTATTGCCCATGTACGCCGGCGGCTGGCCGTTGGCGCTCTTGTCGGCGGGTTTTTCCAGCGAGGCGATGAAGTCGGCCATGGAGGTGGAGCGGAAGTCGCGGTCAGTAGAGAAGGTTTTCTTCACGTAGTCGCCGTGACGGGTGATGCCCTGCAATTCGGCGAAATGGCTCAGGGATTGTTCGCGGCTCATGTTGAACAGCGGCCAGTCCTGCAGGGCGTCGCTGATGATCAGCGGAATACCTTCGAGCAGGTAGTGGTTCCTGAATTCGCCGACCGTGACTGCGCTGCGCGGTCTTCTTTCGACGCTGACCTGAGTTGGCAGGCTGGCCGAGACGCGCTCGCTGAAACGCGGCGGCGTCGGGTAGCGCTGGTTGATATCGACTTTTTCTTGCTTGACGGTGCCGCGTCGGGCGCTGTCGATGATTTGCGGCAGCAACGTCGCCAGACCCATATTGCCGCCGATCTTCAAACGCCCGCTGGCGAACAACTCCTCGACGTTGGCGACGCCGCTCATGATGCCGAGAAAGTCAGTCTTGCTGACTTCAATGGTCACGTCCGGCCGCGCGTGGCGGCCGGTTTCAGTCACGGTGCGCGCCTGCACATCGGACCAGATCGCCAGATCAGCACCGAAGATGAACTGAAAGACGCCTTCGATACCGACCGAACCGGCATTGACGAACAACTTTGACAGGACGGGCTGCAGATCCACGGCGCTTACTCTTGTTGGTTTGGGCTTGAAGGGGGAACGAGTGAGCGATCGGGAAATTTATTGGAGTGGGCCGTATGCCACGGTAGCGAGCTTGCTCGCGAAGGCAATATTTCAGTCCCAAGGCATGTGCTGGCGGCACCGACCGCTTCGCGAGCAAGCTCGCTCCCACAGGAAATGGGCGCGCGCTAATTTTTGCCTCATGCCATCCGTTTTCTGAGGACTGGTCGAGCCCGTGGCTCCCAATCTTCTTTGGACGGATGCCTGCTGATGAATGCACAAGACTCCCTGAAACTCGCCCGCCGCTTCATCGAGTTGCCGTTGCAGAAACGCCAGTTGTTTCTCGATGGTTTGCGCCGTGAAGGGATCGATTTTTCGGTGTTTCCGATTCCTCAGGGCGTGGTAGCCGAAGACCGCGATGCCTTGTCTTACGCCCAGCAGCGCATGTGGTTTCTCTGGCAGCTGGATCCGCAAGGCGCGGCGTATAACTTGCCGGGCGCGGTGCGGCTGACCGGCCAGCTGGACGAATCAGCCTGCGAGCAAGCGTTCGCCAGTCTGATCCAGCGTCACGAAACCCTGCGCACGGTGTTTGAACGCCAGGCCGATGACAGTCTGCGTCAGGTGCCCTGCGTCACCGCGTTGGTTATCGGGCGTGAGGACTTCAGCGACTTGCCCGCTGCCGAGCGCGAAACCAGGGTGCAGGAGCAGGCGCAGCAGCAAGCGACCCAACCGTTTGATTTGGCTCGCGGGCCTTTACTGCGGGTCAAACTGCTCAAGCTCGGCGCCCAGGAGCATGTGCTGCTGTTGACCCTGCACCACATCGTTTCCGACGGTTGGTCGATGAATGTGTTGATCGACGAGTTCACCCGCTTCTACGACGCCCATCAGCAAGGTCGCGCAGCGCAAATGGCCGAGCTGCCGATCCAGTACAGCGATTACGCGTTGTGGCAGCGGCGCTGGCTGGAAGCTGGCGAGCAGGCTCGGCAGCTGGAATATTGGCAGGCGCAACTGGGCGACGAACACCCGCTGCTGGAGTTGCCCACCGATCATTCCCGGCCTGCGGTTGCCAGCTATCGCGGTGTGCGTCACGAGTTTGCCGTGGATGGCCAGTTAGTCGAACAGCTGCGCAGCCTGGCCCAACAGCACAACGTCACTTTGTTCATGCTGTTGCTCGGTTCGTTCAATGTGCTGCTGCATCGCTACAGCGGCCAGCGCGATATTCGCGTCGGCGTGCCGATTGCCAACCGCAATCGCAGCGAAATCGAGGGTTTGATCGGCTTTTTCGTCAACACCCAGGTGCTGCGCTGCCAGCTGGACGGCCAGACTCGGGTCAGCGATTTACTGCAAGGCATCAAGGAAACCGCACTCAGCGCCCAGGCGCATCAGGATTTGCCGTTCGAGCGTCTGGTCGAGGCGCTCAAGCTGGAACGCAGCCTCAGCCACACGCCTTTATTTCAGGTGATGTACAACCATCAGCCGCACGTCGCCGACATCAGTTCGATCACCACGGCTTCCGGACTGACTCTCGGATTGGTGGAAAATCGGGGCCGTACCACGCAGTTCGACCTGACTCTCGACACCTGGGAAAAGGCCGGCAAGCTGCAAGCGGCGCTGACCTATGCCAGTGATCTGTTCGAGCCCGCGACCATCGAGCGTATGGCCCGTCATTGGACCAACCTGCTGCAGGCCATCGTCAGCGATCCTCGGCAATGCGTCGGCGAGTTACCGATGCTCGCCCCGGCTGAATATCAAACCCTGATCCATACCTGGAACCCCAAGGCTGATGTTCAACAGCCGGACCGCTGTATCCACCAGCTGATTGCTGAACAGGTCGCGGCGATGCCGGACAGCG
The DNA here is from genome assembly GCF_049898225.1 of Pseudomonas sp. DSP3-2-3. Classification (NCBI taxonomy): domain Bacteria; kingdom Pseudomonadati; phylum Pseudomonadota; class Gammaproteobacteria; order Pseudomonadales; family Pseudomonadaceae; genus Pseudomonas; species Pseudomonas sp. DSP3-2-3. Next base: position 259,009 of record NZ_JAFCXH010000002.1, read on the forward strand.
TGGCGCTGATCCACGGCGAGCAGCGCCTGACGTATCGGCAACTCGACATCCGCGCCAACCAGCTGGGGAACAAACTGATCGAGCTTGGCGTTGGCCCGGAAGTGCGGGTCGGCGTGGCCATGGCGCGCAGTGATGGCTTGATCATCGCCTTGCTGGCGGTGCTCAAAGCCGGTGGCGCTTATGTGCCGCTGGACCCGGAATATCCCGCCGAACGTGTCGCCTACATGCTGCAAGACAGCCAGGCTCAGGTGCTCCTGACCGAAAGCGCGGTCATGGCGGGCTTGCCGCAGACTCAGGCGGCCGTGGTGTTGCTCGATCATGCCGGATGGCTGGCGGATTATCCCCAAGGCGCGCCGCAATCTCGGGTGTCGGCGCAGAACCTGGCCTACGTGATCTACACCTCGGGTTCGACTGGCAAACCTAAGGGAGTGGCGATTGCCCATGGCAACGTTGCGGCGCTGATCGACTGGTCGCAGCAGGTTTACAGCCAAGAGGATTTGCAGGGCGTACTGGCCTCGACGTCGGTGTGCTTCGACCTTTCGGTCTGGGAGATTTTCGTCACCCTGGCCAGCGGTGGTTTCATCGTGCTGGCGCGTAACGCGCTGGAGTTGCCGCAACTGTCAGCGCGAAATCAGGTGCGATTGATCAACAGCGTGCCGTCGGCAGTCGCGGCGCTGCAACGCAGCGGCGAGATTCCCGACAGCGTGCACATCATCAATCTGGCCGGTGAACCGCTCAAGCAATCGCTGGTCGAGGCGCTGTATCAACGGCAGACCATCGAGCATGTTTACGATCTGTACGGCCCGTCGGAAGACACCACTTACTCCACCTGGACCCGTCGCGAAGTCGGTGGCAGCGCCAATATCGGCCGACCGCTGAGCGGCACTCGCAGCTACATGCTCGACGTCGATCTGCAGCCGGCACCCGTGGCTGTCGCTGCCGAGTTGTATCTGGCGGGCGCCGGGATTACCCGAGGCTATCTTGAGCGGCCCGGGCTTACCGCGGAACGTTTCGTGCCTGACCCATTTGCAGCAAACGGCGAGCGTCTGTATCGCACCGGCGACCTGACTCGCTATCGCCCGGATGGTGTAATCGAGTACGTCGGGCGCATCGATCATCAGGTGAAGCTGCGTGGTTTTCGTATCGAACTGGGCGAGATCGAAGCGCGCTTGCTCAGCCATGCACAGATCAAGGACGCGGTGGTGCTGGTCCACGACGGCAAGACCTTGCTGGCGTACGTCGTGCCGGATGTCGCGCCCGAAGACCCTGCGGCGCTCAATCAGCAGCTCAAGGATCACGTGCTGCTGACGCTGCCGGAATACATGGTGCCGAATCTGTTCGTGCAGCTCGACCAGTTGCCGACCACGCCCAACGGCAAGCTGGATCGCAAAGCGTTGCCGCAACCGGATGTGCTTCAGGCGCAGCGCTTCACCGCGGCCGGCACCGTCAAGGAGCGGGCCTTGGAGGAAATCTGGCAGCAAGTGCTGGGCGTGACTCAGGTTGGGCTGGACGACAATTTCTTTGAGTTGGGCGGCGATTCCATCGTCTCGATTCAGGTGGTCAGCCGCGCGCGTCAAGCCGGTCTGACGCTGACGCCACGGGATCTGTTCCAGTATCAGACCTTGCGCAGCCTTGCTGAAGTCGCCCGGGAGGAAACGCCGCTGTTGCTCAATCAGCAAGCGGTGACCGGTCCGGCATTGCTGACACCGATTCAGCAGTGGTTTTTCCAGCAGCCCATCCCCGAGCGTCAGCACTGGAATCAGGCGGTGTTGCTGACGCCCCGACAAACTGTGGATAGCTTGGCATTGCAGTGCGCGCTGGACTGGCTCACTCAACAACACGATGCGTTGCGCCTGCGTTTCGACATCGACGCTGGGCAGGATTGGCAGCAATGGCACGCCGAAGCGCAGCCCGTGGAACTCTGGAAACGCACGGCAACTGGCGCCGAGCATCTGCGTGACCTGTGCAACGACGCGCAGGCCAGTCTGAACCTGAGTCACGGGCCGCTGTTGCGTGCGCTGCTGGTGGAGATGGCCGATGGCAGTCAGCGTCTGCTGCTGGTGGTCCATCACCTGGTGGTGGATGGTGTTTCCTGGCGCGTGTTGCTTGAGGATCTGCAACAGGCTTATGCCCAGGCGCAAACCGGGCAGGAATTGCCAGCTGCGTTCAAAACCAGCGCCTATCAACAATGGGCGGCGCGGCTAGCCGAATACGCCTCAAGCCCGGCGCTTGAGGCGGAGCTGCCGTATTGGCAGGCACAGCTGCAACAGGCCGCGCCGGATCTGCCTTGCGACAATCCGCACGGCGGCCAAACCAATGCGGTGGCGCGGCGCATCAGCCTGCGTCTGGACCAGCAGCGCACCCGGCAATTGCTGCAACAGGCTCCGGCGGCGTATCGCACCCAGGTCAATGACTTGCTGTTGACAGTCCTGAGCCGGGTTGTCTGCAACTGGACCGGCCACGCCTCGACTCTGATTCAACTGGAAGGCCATGGCCGGGAGCAGCTGTTCGACGACATCGACCTGACTCGCAGCGTTGGCTGGTTTACCAGTCTGTATCCAATGCTTCTGATGCCATCTGTAGATCTTGGCGATTCGATCAAGGCCATCAAAGAGCAACTGCGTGGCGTGCCGAATAAAGGCGTCGGTTACGGCGTGCTGCGTTATCTGGCGCGCAATCAGTCCCTGGCAGCTGCGCCGCAACCGCGCATAACCTTCAATTATCTGGGCCAGTTCGATCAGCAGTTCGACGAGGGCGCGTCGTTCGTTCCTGCCAGGGAAGGCAGTGGCTTGGGGCAAAGCGAACAAGCGCCGCTGGCCAACTGGCTGAGCATCGAAGGTCAGGTGTCTGGCGGGGAATTGCAGCTAGACTGGAATTTCAGTCACGAAATATTCCATGACTCAACCATTCAGTGTCTGGTGGATAACTACGCCCGTGAACTGACGGCGCTGATCGAGCACTGCACGTGCAGCGTCAACCACGGGATGACGCCTTCGGATTTCCCGTTGGCGCGCCTGAGCCAAAAACAACTGGATGGCCTGACACTCGCAGCCAGTGGCGTCGAGGATATTTACCCGCTGGCGCCCATGCAGCAGGGCATGTTGTTTCATAGCCTGCTGGACCAGAACGGCGGGGATTACATCAATCAGATTCGGCTGTCGATTGGTGGGCTGGATACCCAGCGCTTCCGTGCGGCGTGGCAGGCGGCAGTGGATGGTCACGATGTCCTGCGCAGCGGATTTATTGTCAAAGCTCCCGGACACGTCCAGATTTGCGCAAAACCTGGTAGGAGGGGACTCGTCCCCGAAGGCGTAAGTCCGGACAGCGTTGAACTGGAGCAGCCGATTCAGGTTGTCTTTAAACATGTAGAGATCCCGTTCAGCATGCTCGACTGGCGTGATCGAACCGATCAACAGACTGCGTTGAAAGACCTCGCCGTGGCAGAGCGGGACAAAGGCTTCGACCTCACGCAAGCGCCCTTGCTGCGCCTGTTGCTGGTGCGCACTGCCGATGATTGCCACGAGCTGATTTACACCAGCCACCACATTCTCATGGACGGCTGGAGTAATTCGCAGCTGTTGGGCGAAGTCTTGCAGCGCTATCAGGGGCAAGCTCCCGGGCGGCAGGTCGGGCGCTATCGGGATTACATCGCCTGGCTGCAACGTCAGGATGCCGGGCTCAGCCAGGGATTCTGGAGCAACCAGCTTGCGGTATTGCAGGAACCGACCTTGCTGGCGTCGGCGCTGGCTGCGAGCGAGCAACCGCAGGCCAAGGGCTACGGCGACCTTTATCAGCGCTTCGACGCCAGCCAGAGCCAGCGCTTGAGCGAGTTCGCCCGCCAGCAGAAAGTCACCGTCAACACAATGATGCAGGCGGCCTGGCTGCTGCTGTTGCAGCGTTATACCGGCCAGGACTGCGTGACGTTCGGTGCCACGGTTGCCGGGCGTCCGGCGGACGTCGACGGCATCGAGCAGCACATCGGTCTGTTCATCAACACCTTGCCGGTGATCGCCAGCCCGCGCAGTGAACAGCCGGTCAGCCAATGGCTGCAAGCGGTGCAGACGCAGAACCTGGGGTTGCGCGAGCACGAACATACGCCGTTGTTCGATATCCAGCGCTGGGCCGGGCAGGGCGGCGCGGCGTTGTTCGACACGATCATGGTCTTCGAAAACTATCCGGTCTCTGAAGTGCTGAAAAGTAGCGCGCCGCAAGGTTTGCAGTTCGGCGAGCTGCTCAATCATGAACAAACCCATTACCCGCTGACCTTGGCGGTAGGTCTGGGCGAAACCCTGGATGTGCATTTCAGCTATGACCTGCGGCACTTTGCCCAAGGCAGCGTCGAGCAGTTGAGTCGGCATCTGTCGGCGCTGTTACTGGGCATGCTTGAGCAGCCACAACTGGCGGTGGGTGAGCTGGCGATGCTGGCTGCCGACGAAGCGCGGGCCATTCTCGCGCTTAATCCTCCATTCACGGATGTTGCTCGCACGCCGGTGCCGCAATTGATCGAGCAACAGGCGCAGCGCACACCCGACGCCGTGGCGCTGGTGTTTGGCACGCAGCAACTGAATTATCAACAGCTCAACGCCCATGCCAATCAGCTGGCGCACGCCTTGATTGCACGCGGTGTCGGGCCGGATGTCCTGGTGGGGATCGCGGTGGAGCGTGGTCTGGAAATGATCGTCGGTCTGTTGGCGATCCTCAAGGCGGGCGCGGCTTATGTGCCTTTGGACCCGGCTTATCCCGGGGATCGGCTGGCGTACATGGTGCAGGACAGCGGCTTGAAATTGCTGCTGACCCAGCGTCACTTGCTGGCGCAGCTGCCGATCCCGGCTGATGTCGAAACGCTGATCGTTGAACTGGCCGACCACGCGCCGAATGCCGTCAATCCGCCGCAACGTTGTGCCCCGGACAACCTGGCTTACGCCATCTATACCTCGGGTTCCACCGGCAAGCCCAAGGGCGTAATGGTGCCCCATGGCGCGCTGAGCAATTTCCTGTGGAGCATGGCGAAAAAACCCGGCCTGAAAGCCGAGGATCGCATGCTGTCGCTGACAACGTTTTCGTTCGACATTTTCGGTCTGGAGCTTTACTTGCCGCTGATCGTCGGTGCCCGAGTGGTGCTGGTCGACAAAGACGCGACCATGGATGCCGACGCCATCCTCAAGATCGTTGCCGAACAGGCGGTCAGCGCGCTGCAAGCCACGCCGTCAACCTGGCGCATGGTGCTGGACAGCCCGCAGGCCAGCGCGTTGCGCGGCTGCAAATTGCTCTGTGGCGGCGAGGCCCTGGCTGATGAGCTGGCGTTGCGCATGGCCGGGTTGGGCGAGGTGTGGAATTTGTACGGGCCGACCGAAACCACCATCTGGTCGGCGCAGCATCCGTTGCTCGGCAAAGATCCGCAGCCCTGGTTGGGCTCCGCCATCGACAACACCGGGTTGTATATCCTCGCTGGCAACGGCGAGCTGGCGCCGGTCGGCGTGGCGGGCGAGCTGTTGATTGCAGGCAGAGGCCTGGCGCGGGGTTATTTCCAGCGTCCGGGGTTGACCGCCGAACGCTTCCTGCCTGATCCATTCGGCAAGGCGGGCGAGCGCTTGTATCGCACTGGCGATCTGGCCCGTTATCGCCCGGACGGGGTGATCGAGTACCTGGGCCGCATCGATCATCAAGTCAAGATTCGCGGTTTCCGTATTGAGCTGGGCGAGATCGAAGCGCAACTCATGCAGCAGGTCGGCGTGCGCGATGCAGCGGTGCTGGCGCGGGAAATCGCCGATAGCCAACAATTGGTGGCTTACGTGAGCGGCGTGAATGACCGCGAAGCGCTCAAGGCCAGTCTCAAGCAGACGCTGCCGGATTACATGGTGCCGACCCATTGGCTGTTCCTTGAACGTTTGCCGCTCACCCCCAACGGCAAACTGGATCGCAAGGCCTTGCCGATGCCGGACGCCAGTGAAGCGGCGCAAGGTTATGTCGCGCCCCGTACCGCGCTGGAGCAACACATCGCTTCGGTGTGGCAGGACGTATTGCAGCTGGAGCGGGTCGGCCTGAACGACAACTTCTTCGAGCTCGGCGGTCATTCGTTGCTGGCAACCCAGGTGGTGGCGCGGCTCAAGCAGCAGCTCGCATTGCCGGTTGGCCTGCGGGATCTGTTCGCCGAACCGCAGTTGCAGGAGTTTGCTGCGCGGCTGGCCGGGCAAGCCACCGTTACTCCCGGCAAAACGCTGGCGTTGGTCGCCGCAGGGGAGCAAGCCACTGCGCCGTTGTCATTGGCGCAACGCCGTTTGTGGGTGGCCGAGCAGTTTGGCTCCGGCAGCGGCGCTTACGGCATGCCGTTGGCGCTACGTTTGTGCGGCGCGCTGAATATCGAATCGTTGCGCGCCAGCCTGGCAGCGCTGATCCAGCGCCACGAAATCCTGCGCACGGCGTATCTGGCCGATGACGAAGGCGACCCGATTGCTCAGGTTTCCGCGCAGCTCACCCTGGATATGCCGCTGCTCGACATCAGCCATCTTTCGCCTGTGGAGCAACAAACCCGCGTCGCGTCGGCGGTTTCCGACAACACACGGCTGCCCATCAGTCTGGAGCAGGCTCCGTTACTGCGTGCGCAAGTGTTGCGCGTATCGGCTACCGAACATGTGCTGTTGTATTCGATGCACCACATCATTTCTGACGGCTGGTCCATGGCAGTGCTGGTCAACGAGCTGGTACAGAATTACGCGGCGCTGGAGCAGGGCGCGATGTCGACATTGCAGCCGTTACCGGTGCAATACGCCGACTACGCGCGCTGGCAACTGGAGTTGGAACGCAGCGGCGTCCTGCGTGAGCAGGCCGGTTATTGGCAGCAAGCGCTGGTGGGCAGCTCCGGATTGTTGCCGCTGCACATGGATTTCCCGCGTCCGGCCAGTGCGTCGTATGCCGGGGCGAACCTGCAATTCAACCTGCCGTCGTCGTTGGGCGATGCACTGAACGGAGTGGCGCAACGCGCCGGAGTGACGTTGTACAGCACGCTGCTCGCGGCGTTTCAGGTGTTGCTGCATCAGTGCACCGACGCCGACGACCTGCTGATCGGCGCGGATGTGGCCGGGCGTCAGCAACCCGAACTGGAAGGCTTGATCGGTTTCTTCGTCAACATCCTGCCCTTGCGCTCGCGCTTCGCTGCCGATCAGCCATTTTCAGATTTCCTCGCGGCCACTCAAGAAACCGCGTTGAGTGCCTTCGAGCATCAGGACCTGCCGTTGGACATGATCGTCGAAGCGGCAGGAACGCCGCGCCACAAAGGCGTCAATCCGCTGGTTCAGGTGTTGTTCGTGATGAACAACCTGCCGCTGCCCAGCACCGACATCGAGGGTGTCGCCGTGGAAGTCCTGCCTGATCCGGGCGGTTATTCGAAGTTCGACATGGCGCTGTTCATCGACCAGAGCGCCGGCCAGTTGCAGGGCACCTGGCAATTTGCGAGCGACCTGTTCAAGCCCGAGCGTATCCAGCACCTGCTCGACAGCTGGCTGGAGATTCTCCAACTCATCGTGCGTGACCCAGACATCAGATTGAGGGATATCAACGTGCCCAGCCACATTGCAGCCAGACCTGTCGGAACAGATGCAGTTTCACCGGCCCGATCCAAGGCCGACAAACTGGGTTCTTTCCTGAAAAAGCCGAACAAGACCGCCAGCGCCGCACCGTTGTTTCGCGAGTCGCTGATCGTCCCCGGCCAGCCGTTTCCGTTGCTGGTGGAGCCTACCGACCCCAGCCTGGACCTGATCGAATGGGTCAAGGCCAATCGGCCCTTGATCGAACAGAAGCTCGCCCATCATGCGGGCATTCTGTTCCGGGGTTTCCAGTTGCATGACATTGAGGATTTCGAAGCCTTTGCCGAAGCGGTGCAGCCGGGGTTATACGGGCAATACGGCGACTTGCCGAAGAAAGAAGGCGGCAAGAATACCTATCGCTCCACGCCGTACCCGGAAAAGAAAATGATTCTGTTCCACAACGAAAGCGCCCATCAGGATCGCTGGCCGCGCAAGCAATTGTTCTTTTGCGAGCAACCCTCGCCAGTGGGCGGTGCCACGCCCGTGGTGGATTGCCGGTTGATGTATCGCTCGCTGCCGGTTGCGCTGCGCGAGAAGTTCGAAACCAAGGGGCTGCTGTATGTGCGCACTTTCGCCGACAAACTTGACGTGTCGTGGCAGCACTTCTTCAAGACCGACAGCCGCGCCGAGGTCGAGGCCCGTTGTCAGTTGGCGGGCATTCAATGGGAATGGCTGGACCACGACGAATTGCAGATTCGCACCCCATGCCCGGCGATCATCGAACACCCGATCACCGGCGAAAAAAGCTTTTTCAATCAGGTGCAGTTGCACCACATCTATTGCCTGGACCCGGACGTGCGCGAAGATTTGCTGGGCTTGTTCGGCGCTCAGCGCATGCCGCGCCATGTCTATTACGGTGATGGCTCGCCTATCGAAGACGACGTAATGCGCCAGTTGGGCGAGCTGTACGAGCAATGCGCGGTGCGCTTCGACTGGCGCAAAGGCGACGTGATCCTGCTCGACAACATGCTCGCGGCCCACGCCCGTGACCCGTTCGAGGGACCGCGCAAAATCGTCGTGGCCATGGGCGAGATGGTCGAGCGCAGCGCACTGCAACAAACGCCAAAACCGGTCATGGAACCACAAGGGACTGACGCATGAATACGCACGACGAAGTGATCACCGATTCAGGCCTCGCCCTCCTGGCTGAGCAGCTGATAGAACTTGAACGCGTGCAAAATGGCGCAAGCTGGGGCGACTCCGGGTATTTTCTGCGCATCGACATCGAGGGCCCGCTGGACCCGCAGCACCTGCAACTGGCCCTCAATGAATGTGTGCAGCGTCAGCCGGTGTTGGCCACTGAATTGCGTTCGGTGCCGGGTTACCACGGCCAGCGCCAGTTCCCCGGCGCGGGTCGGCCGGATTTTGCCTTGACGGTGGATGAGCAGGTCCAGTCGACCCAGGTCATCGATCAACGCCTGGCGCAGTGGTATGCCCGGCCGTTGCAACTGGCGACAGGGCGGTTCGCCGAAGCCCTGTTACTGCGCCGGGATACGCAGGCCTGGCAACTGGTGCTGGGCGTGGGCAAGTTTCTCGTGGATCAGGAAAGCCTGAAGATCCTGTTCCGGGATTTGCTGGCGGCCTACAGCAACCAGGTTGCCGGTGAAGAAGAGCAGGCTCAGTTCGCTCAGTATCTGGAATGGCGCAGCGAAGTGGTGCTTGACGAAGACGCCGGGACGGCCAAAAGCTATTGGCAGGCGCAGCTGAATTCGCAGGAAACCACGGCCCCGGATCTGCCGGAGCGCCGCCGGGGAACGCTGGCCAAGTCGTCGATCCAGCGTCTTGAGGCTGCAATCAATCCTGAGTTGTTGACCCGTCTCGATGCGCTGGCAGCAACTCAGGCTCGTCCACTGGAAGCGCTGTTGCAGGCTGCATGGTGGCTGCTGTTGGGGCGGATCAGCGGCCGCGAAGTGTTCGTCGGTATATGGCGTCACGATGCGCGCCGGGATTATGAATTCTTCACTGACAGCGTTGGCCTGTTCGAGAAGAATCTGCCGCTGACGTTCGCCCCCGACATGAGCCAGCCATTCAGCATGTGGCTCGCTGGCGTTGGCGCGCAGCTGGAAGATCACAGCACTTGGCAGGAGTACCTGCCAGCTTCAGTCGGCACGTCGGCCTATGGCTTTGCCGTGCGCGGATCGGCTCAACAGCAAACGGCTGCGGGTTTGCGCTGGACGCCCATCGAAGTGCCGGAAACTGCGCCACCGTTCGAACTGATGTTGAATGTGCTGCTTGATCAGCACCAGAAAGCCAGCAGCGTACGTCTGGACTTTCTGCCGCAGCGGCACGCGGAAAACACCGTGCGGCGCTTGCTCGATCAGTATCAAGTGCTGCTGCAAAGTATTGCCACGCCGCAAAATGCGGCGACGCCCATGGCTCAGCTCAATGTGTCGAGCGAGCAGGAGCGGGCGGCATTGCTGGCGCTCAACCCTGCGCCGCTGAATCTGTCCGATCAGGGTTTGTTGCCGACTATCATTGCCCGCTGGGCGCAGCAAACCCCGGACGCCGTCGCGCTTGAAGCCGATGGGCAGCGCCTGACTTATGCCGAGCTTGAGGTTCAGGTTCGTCAAGTTGCCGCAGGTTTTGTCGCCCAAGGCATCACTCGCGGTTCCGTAATTGCCCTGGCGCTGCCACGTTCGATGAATCAGGTGCTGGCCATTCTGGCTGCATGGCGCGCGGGGGCTGCTTATCTGCCGCTTGACCCGGCCTGGCCGCAGGCGCGCCGCCAGTCGATCGTCGAACAGGCGGGCGCGAGTCTGGTGATCGAAGACGCCGCAGACCTGATGACGCTTGAGTCGCCGGACTTGACCGAACTTGAGCTGAGTGGCGCTGACGCGGCCTACGTGTTGTTCACCTCCGGCTCGACCGGTATGCCCAAGGGCGTGGTGATCGAGCATCGCCAATTGCTCAATTACACGGCCGGGGTATCGCGCCAGTTGGCTCTTGATGGCTGTAAGCATTTCGCCCTGGGTTCGACAGTGACAGCCGACCTGGGTAATACCACCCTATACGGTGCGCTGTACAACGGTGCCACCTTGCATATTTGCAGTGATCAGGTGATGCAGGATGCACAGGGCTTTGCCAGCTTCATCGAGGCGCAGCGGATCGATTGCCTGAAAATCGTGCCGTCGCATTTGAGCGCTTTGCTGGATGTCGAGCGGCCAAGCCTGCCGATGACGCTGGTGCTGGGCGGCGAGGCAGTCGCGAACAGTCTGGTCGAGCGAATTTTGCAGATTCGCCCCGATTGCCGTTTGTTCAATCATTACGGCCCGACCGAAACCACGGTCGGCGTGATGGTCCATCCAGTCACACGCGCCGATGCGCAGCAGCCCGGTATTCCGCTCAGCCAGGTGCTGCCCAACAATCAGGTGTACATCCTGGATGCCCGGCAACAGCTGGTGGCGGGCGGCGAGCTGGGTGAGTTGTATATCGGCGGCCAACAATTGGCGCGGGGCTATCTGAACGCTGCTGCTGGCGATCAGGCGTTTATCGCCAATCCGTTTGCGACGGGCGAGCGGCTGTACCGCAGCGGCGATCTGGCCCGCTACCGCGCCGATGGCAGCATCGAGCTTTATGGGCGCAAGGATCAGCAGGTGAAGGTGCGCGGCTTCCGTATCGAACTGGCGGAAATTGAAGCGCAGCTGCTGCAACTTCCGGAAGTCAGCGAGGCCGTGGTGTTGCTGGATCCGTCTTCAGCGGAGCCGGTTGCCTTTGTCGTGGCGGGGCAGGGCGTATCGGGCGAAACGCTCAAGGCCGAGCTGGCGCTGCGTTTGCCCGCCGTGATGGTGCCGGGGCGTATGCAACTGTTGGAACGCATGCCACGTCTGGGCAATGGCAAGGTGGATCGCCAGGCATTATCGCGACTGGAAATCAGCGAGCCAGCGCATGCGTATCTGGCGCCGCGCGATGCTTTGGAACAGCTGTTGGCTTCACGCATGGCGCAACTGCTGGGGCAGGAAACCTTGAGTGTTGACCAGGACTTTTTTGCGGCCGGCGGCCATTCGCTGCTGGTGATCAAGCTGGTGGCCGGCATTCGCAAGTTGCTGCAATGCGAAGTGCAGCCGGGCATCGTCTTTGATAATTCCACCCCGGCGGCGCTGGCCCTGGCGTTGCGCGAACGGGAGGCGAGTCCGGGTCAACTGGAGACAATCGCTCGGGCGCGTCTGACACTGGACAGCATGAGCCCGGAAGAGAAAGCGCAGATGCTGGCGCGGGCGCGGCAGGGGGCCTGAAGCTAATAGTTGATTCCTGTTGAGCGAGGCTTGCCCGCGAAGAACGATGACGCGGTGGATCTGTCCCACCGAGACGCCCGAATTCGCGGGCAAGTCGGAACGCCGCCCGCTCGCTCCAACGGGCTTGAGGTGTGTCCAGTTTTGCCAAAAAACGCGAAATATTCGTAAACGTATAAAACTTCCCCATTTCACTAATTTTTCAACTTTCCCGTTCGTTCATTGAATGCTCAATACCGTTTCCGCTGCCCGCTTTATTCCCGGGTACGTGTCTATGTGCAGTAAACACGGCGCCTAGAGGCTAACGACGAGCAACTCATTTTCTACTGGTCAGCCATCCTCAGAGACGGCGGCCCGCCAACTTAACGATTCAAACGGGGTGATCCATCGCATGAAATCCAGGAACCAGACATTTGCCAGGCGTTTGTTGAAATCGCCGATGCCTTCATGGAGAACGTCCGCATCCGTAGTGGTATTGGGGTTGGCGCTGGGAACATGCGAGGGCGTGTTCGCTGAAGTCCGTCATGTGAATATTCCGGCCCAGCCTCTGGATGCCGCGCTAAATGCGCTGGGCGCGCAGACCGGGCTGCAAGTGTTGTATCGACCGGAAATGGTCAGCGGCAAGAAGTCCGTGGCGGTCAACGGTGATCTTGAGCCGGGTGCTGCGCTGGACAAGCTGCTCAATGGCGCCGGCCTGACTTATCGCATCGAAAACAACACGATTTTCCTCAGCGAAGAGTCCATTGCCGGCGGTGCGATGGAATTGGGCGCGACGACGATTCAGGGCCAGGGCATGGGCCAGGCAACTGAGAACTCCAAGTCCTACACCACCGGCTTGACCAGCGTGGGCTCGAAAACCCCCACCAGCCTGCGCCAGACGCCGCAGTCGATTTCCATCATCAGCCAGCAAATGATGGCTGACCAGCAGTTGACCGATATCAACGATGCGCTGCGCATGACGCCGGGCATCACCGTGCAGAACAGCACTTATCGGACGTTCGACATCTTGTCCCGTGGTTTCAAGATCGAAAACTTCCAGCTCGATGGTGCCGCGCCGATGGCGTTGGGCAGTTCGCTGGGCAGCTTCTATTCGTCCAACGTCTACGACCTGGCTGAATTCGACCACATCGAAGTGCTGCGTGGTTCGGCGGCATTGTTTGGCGGCACGGGTGATCCTGGCGGTATCGTCAACATGGTGCGCAAACGCCCGATGGACACTTACCAGCTGAAACTTACCGCGTCGGCGGGCAGTTGGGACAACTATCGCCAGGAAGTAGACCTCACCGGCCCGATTGCCTTCGACGGCAAACTGCGCGGTCGTATGGTGGTTGCCAACACCGATCGACAGTATTTCATCGATAACCGCAGCACGGAAAAACCGTTCGTTTACGGCGTCCTCGAAGCTGACATCACCGATGACACCATGCTCACCGCCGGTATCCGCTACAACAAAGCCCATGAGAATGGCACGCAAAACTCTGTGCCGCGCTACCTCGACGGCTCCGATATCGGCCTGCCGCGTCACACCAGTCTCGGTCAGAACTGGGGTTATACCGACACCACCGGGCGCGAGATTTTTGCCAAGATCGACCACAAGCTATCAGACGACTGGAAACTCAACGTTTCCTATACCGATCTCTGGGATGTTGGCTACTTCAAGACCACGACCGTCAGCGGTGTAGGCGTCAACCAGGCGACCGGCGGCGGGTTGTCCTGGAGCAGCACGACTGCCAAGCAGGAAAACCAGCAGCGCATGTGGGACACCAACCTGTCCGGCACCTTCGACATGTTTGGTCTGCAACACGACCTGGTGGTCGGCGCTGATTATCAGGACGTAACCAGTCGCTGGCTGGGTGTTGCCCGAGTCGTGGGTGGCGCAATCAACCCTTACGATCCGGACAGCACGCCGTTCGCCGAGCCACCAAACAACACCAACTACACGCGCGATTACAGCCCCAACGACCAGAAACAGTACGGTCTGTACGGCAGCTTGCGCATGCAGTTGGCCGAGCCGCTGCATTTGATCCTCGGCGCGCGGGTGCAACGCTACAAATTTGACCAGACCTACAAGACGCTTTCAGCCGGGACCTGGAACACGTCCTCGCAAATTTCCATGCGCGAACCGACCAAAGTCACGCCTTATGGCGGTCTGGTCTATGACCTCAATGATGAATGGTCGGTCTATGGCAGCTATTCGGAAATCTACAAACCGCAGGTAAGTTTGCTGACCGGTTCGGGCTCTTCGCTCGACGCCATGGAAGGCAAGACTTATGAGACCGGTCTCAAAGGCGAGTTGTTCGGCGGTAGAGTCAACACCAACTTCGCGCTGTACTACACCAAGCGTGACAATCAGGGCGTGCGCGATCCAGCCTATCCTGCCAACGACTATGACTTCTCCGGCAGCTGCTGCTGGATTGGTAGCGGCGAAGTGGTGAGCAAGGGCGTCGATATGGAAGTATCGGGTGAAATCATGCCTGACTGGATGTTGATGGCCGGTTATACCTATAACCAGAACCACAACAAGAGTTCCAAGACGTTGCTGAGCACCCAGACGCCCAAGCATTTGTTCAAGCTGTTTTCCACCTATCAGCTGCCCGGCGTGTTGTCGGACTTCAAAGTGGGCGGCGGTGTGAACCTGCAAAGCTCCAACTACTACAGCGGTACGGTGACCAACAGCGGCGGCACCAATACCTATGACTTCGAGCAGGCGGGCTATGCAGTCTGGAATGCGTTGGCCGAATACAAGGTCGACGAACACTGGACCGTCACCTATAACGCCAACAACATTTTCGACAAGACGTATTACTCAACCGTGGGCTCGACTTCCGCCACCAACTGGTACGGCGAACCGCGCAACCACATGCTGACCTTGCGCGGTACTTTCTGGTAACAGAGCGCGCTTGAATGAAAAGGGGGAGCCAGATGACTGGCTCCCCCTTTTTTGTTGCCGAAGTTACGGTCCGGCAATCAGTCGACGATGGCAGCAGGCGCTTTCACCGGCTCCTCGTCTTCTTTCATCTTGCGGAAGTACGTCGAAAGCAGTGCGCCGGAAATGTTGTGCCAGACACTGAACAATGCGCTGGGCACCGCCGCCAATGGCGAGAAGTGCGCGCTGGCCAATGCCGCGCCCAATCCCGAGTTCTGCATGCCGACTTCCAGCGCCAGGGACTTGCGTTGCGCCAATGGCAGCTTGAAGACCTTGCCGGTGAAGTAGCCCAGCAGGAAGCCGAAGCTGTTGTGCAGGATCACCACGAGCATGATCAGCAGGCCGGATTCGGCGATTTTCGCCTGACTGGCGGCAACCACGGCGCAGACAATCATCACGATGCTGACCACCGAAACCAGTGGCAATACGTCCACCGCGTAGCTGACCCGTGCGCCGAGCAAACGCTGCGCGAGCACGCCGAGCACGATGGGCAGCATGACCAGTTGCAGGATCGACCAGAACATATCCATGAAGGACACCGGCAACCAGGCCGAGGCCAGGAACCAGATCAAGGTCGGTGTCAGAAGTGGGGCGAGCAGGGTGGTGACCGCTGCGATGGCCACTGCCAGGGCCAGATCGCCCTTGGCCAGCCAGGCCATGACATTGGAGGACGTGCCGCTCGGGCAGCAGCCCACCAGAATCACACCGACGGCGATTTCCGGCGGCAGATGAAACACCTGGCACAGCAACCACGCCACACCGGGCATGATCACAAAATGCGCAACCACACCCAGGGCCACGCGCCACGGATGGCGGGCAACTTCGGAAAAGTCATCGAGCTTGAGGGTCAGGCCCATCCCGAACATCACCAGCCCCAGCAGCGGGACGATCAGCGGTTTAAGGCCAATGAACCATTGTGGGAACAGGAACGCCAACACGGCGAACAGCAGCACCCAGTACGCAAAGGTATTACCGACAAAACGACTCAAGGCTGCCAATGCACGCATGGCGGGTTCCTTTTTTTATTGGGTTCATATTCCGTGGGAGCGAGGCTTGCCCGCGAAATAACGATAACGCGGTGGGTCTGAACCATCGCGTTGCCTCATTCGCGGGCAAGCCTCGCTCCAACAGGTTTTGCTTTAAATCCCCTGCGGCAATTCTTCGCCGCCCAGGGCTTCAACCAGTTCCGGCAGGAACTCGCCAAAAGTCAGCATCATGAGGGTAAAGCTGGCATCGAGTTGGCCCAGAGCCTCGTCGCCGCCGTCCTGTTCCGCCTGATCCTGCAGCAAGTCTTCGAACTTCAGGCGCTTGACCACCATCTTGTCGTCCAGCACGAAGGCCAGCTTGTCCTGCCAGGCCAGGGACAGTTGGGTAACGACTTTGCCCGTGCTCAAGTGCAGCTGGATTTCATCGCTGGTCAGGTCCTGACGCTTGCAGCGTACGATCCCGCCATCTTCATGGGTGTCGCGCAGTTCGCATTCGTCGAGCACGAAGAAATTGTCAGCAGCTTTCTGCGTGGTGACCCACTCGGTCATCACCGCGGTTGGCGCGGTCTTGACGGTGAGAGGGCGCACCGGCAGTGAGCCGATTACTTCACGCAGCGTCGACAGCAAGTCTTCGGCACGCTTGGGGCTGGCCGAGTTGACCAGGATCAGGCCCTGTTTCGGCGCGATAGCGGCGAACGTGGCGGAGCGACGGATAAAGGCGCGGGGCAGGAACGCCTGGATGATTTCATCCTTGATCTGATCGCGCTCCTTCTTATAGACCTTGCGCATTTGCTCGGCCTCGATCTCTTCGACCTTCTCCTTGACCGCGTCGCGTACAACGCTGCCCGGCAGGATGCGTTCTTCCTTGCGCGCCGCGATCAGCAGGAAGTCGCCGCTGATGTGGACCAGTGGAGCGTCTTCACCTTTGCCAAAAGGGGCGACGAAACCGTAAGTGGTCAACTCCTGGCTGGCACAGGCGCGGGCCGGTTTGGTCGCCAGTGCAGTTTCCAGCGCCTCGGCGTCAAAAGGCAGATCCTGGGTCAGGCGATAGATAAGCAGGTTTTTGAACCACATGAGGTGAATCTCTCCTTCTATACAAAGGGGGGCATTATTCGCTCCTCGGACCCTGCGGCCAACCCTGCGCTAAGCCTTTGGTAAGATTATAAAAATTATTTAAAAAAGTGCTTGCCAGAGGTAGGGTCGCTACGTAGAATGCGCGCCACACGATGAGTGAAGGGTGATTAGCTCAGCTGGGAGAGCAGCTGCCTTACAAGCAGCGGGTCGGCGGTTCGATCCCGTCATCACCCACCAATCATTCAAAGTGTTACGCGCAGCGGTAGTTCAGTCGGTTAGAATACCGGCCTGTCACGCCGGGGGTCGCGGGTTCGAGTCCCGTCCGCTGCGCCATATTCCGCTTCAAGGCCCTTGAACTCCTTGAAGCAAAAGAAAGCCCGCCTAGTGCGGGCTTCTCTTTGTCTGCGTTTTTTCCTTCCTGCCTTTTAGAGAGCGGTCCTGCGCTGTAGACAGGCGTTCAGTTCCTCGCTGCGCCGTGCTATTCAATCGACTTGATGTGTAAGACGAATCTAGTAGATTTGTACGATTTTGCGCAAAGTCCCTGAACCCGAACTGAACAAGCAGCCCTCCATCTCAAGAAAACCTTTGGATACCTGAACTTATCTGTCTTTTCTGCCTCTCATGCCGGTAGCCATTGATCGCGGCGGCCTGATAAGCTCGCGGCTTTACTCGTTTGCCCTATTGGCGCATGAACAAGGAATTAGCATGAAACAGCATCGGTTGGCAGCGGCGATTGCCCTGGTCGGTCTGGTACTCGCAGGTTGTGATAAGCAAGCCAGCACTGTTGAGCTGAAAACCCCGGCACAGAAAGCGTCTTATGGTATTGGCCTGAACATGGGCAAGAGCCTGGCTCAGGAAGGCATGGATGATCTGGATTCCAAGGCAGTAGCCCTGGGCATCGAAGACGCCGTCGGCAAGAAAGAGCAGAAGCTCAAGGATGATGAATTGGTTGAGGCTTTCGCCGCGCTGCAAAAGCGTGCCGAAGAGCGTCTGGCCAAGATGAGCGAAGAGTCAGCCTCGGCTGGCAAGAAATTCCTCGAAGAAAATGGCAAGAAAGCCGGTGTAGTTACCACCGCTTCCGGCCTGCAGTATGAAATCGTCAAGAAAGCCGATGGCGCTCAGCCTAAAGCGACCGACGTGGTGACTGTTCACTACGAAGGCAAGTTGACTGACGGCAAGGTATTCGACAGCTCTGTAGAGCGCGGTAGCCCGATTGATCTGCCGGTCAGCGGTGTGATTCCGGGTTGGGTTGAAGGCCTGCAACTGATGCACGTCGGCGAGAAGATCAAGCTCTACATCCCGAGCGATCTGGCTTACGGCGCGCAGAGCCCTAGCCCGATGATCCCTGCCAACTCGGTATTGGTCTTCGATCTGGAGCTGCTCGGTATCAAGGATCCTGCTTCGATGCCGGCTCCTGGCGCTGATGCTGACGAAGAAGAAGAGACTGCACCTGCTACCAAGAAATAACTAGCGGTTCAGGCTTGAGCAAAACGCCCCGTTTCGACGGGGCGTTTTCGTTTCTGTGTTATTTGTCGAACGGATGCAATCAGGTGCAGTCCCAATTACGTCACTGTGGGCGTCGAACGCAGAAGGTGGATCGATCAATTGTCAGACGATCCAACATTAATCCACAGGCATGGCTGTGGGTAACTTCCAAAAGCCTGCAAGTCAACGAATTTCATGGCTTTTTTCAGGTGAGTAAAAAACGCCCGATTTGAGTCAGGAGCCTATAGAACGGGCCTCTGCGGCCTGAAAAGAGGCTCTGTTCACAAGGTTATCCACAAGTTGTGTGGATAACCTTTTTGATGACCAGACGCCGGCGATTGTAGGATCGGCGTTTATTCACAGAAAAGTCGCTCAACAGGAGTGGACATGAAAGCACCGTGGAATTTTATTCGTTATTTGCCCATGGCTCGCCGACTGATGGCGGCAGGGCGTTTGCCAGGCTTGCTGTTTGCCGTTGCGCGCAAGGGCTCTGCAGAACGCGGTCGGCTGGGTAAGGTCATGGATGATCTACGGCTGTTGCAGGCGTTGTGTCTGGCGTACTGGCGCGGCGAGTATCGCGCGATCAGCCCGACGGCGATTCTGTCCATCGTTGCCGGCCTGATGTACTTCCTCAGCCCGCTGGACGCGATTCCCGACTGGATCCCCGGCTTGGGCATGCTCGATGACATCGCAGTGCTGGCATGGGTCATGAAGCATCTGGAAGGGGAGTTGTCGGCGTTTCGCCAATGGCGCGAGCGCCAGGCTCCCGAAAAGCTGCTGGTAGTGGAGCGCCTGCCGGCTACACCAGCACTGCTCGAACAGGAAAAAGCCAAAGACTGACCCATGTTCAGTAATTCGCCGCTATATAGGACCCAGTTTTAGATTCAAGACAGGCATATGGCCTCCATCCGCTGTTAAGATGCAGCAACATGGAAACGCCTACTCGCATGTGTAGTTGTCCTACAGGGGGTTGTATGGATCTTCAGGTCATTTCTCGTGATGGAGAGCCAGAATACGCAGTGTTGCCGTGGGCTCAGTACCAGGCATTGCTGCGCGCCGCAGGTCTTGTGTCCAAAGAGAAGCCTGCGTCGGGCACTCAGCCGGTCGAACCGATGGAGGCACCCGCTGAATTGCCTGGTCTGGATCAGTTGGCGACGCTTCGAGCAGCCAAGGGGCTGGAAGTCGCGCAGTTGGCGCGCACGGTTGGCATCAGCCCCTCTTACCTTGAGTTGATTGAAAGTGGGGTGCGCCAGCCCGATGCCGCTATCCGCCGCAGCCTGGCCTGGGAATTGGGTGTCGCTGGCTGGCGAGGTGAGGCATGAGCGTACGCATCAGTCGCCAGCACTGGGAAGGGCTATTGGCTGAGCTGGATCAGGCGCGTCGCCAGCGCCACTTGCTGACTTATCGTGCGCTCCTGGAGCGTCTGCAACTGCCCAGCCCCGCCATGCAAACCCTCACCGCCGCGCTTGAGCATCTGGCCGCGCTGGATGCTCGCGCCGAGCAGCCGTTGCGCAGTGCGCTGGTTATCAGCCAGGGCGCGAGTCGTTTGCCGCGCACCGGTTTTTTCGAATGCGTAGAACGCCTCGGGCGTTTTTCCGGGCCTTCAGATGGGATCGCAGCGGCGTCCTGGCATGCTTCGGAAGTGGTGCGGGTGTTTGAGTTCGTGTATCCGGAATCGGAGTGACGGGATGAAAGGCGCGTTCGCACCATCACCCCATCGCCAACAAATCCAGCTCTCGCGTATCGATCACATGCAGGCTCGCTCCGGCGACTTCCTTGGCGTAGTGCTTGGCCTGTGAGGCCAGTTCGGCCAGGCGACTGGCGTCCAGTTCGGCGCAGGACTCAGGATGCAGATGGATGACGCCGATGGACAGCGACAGCAGCGCGAACTCCTGGCGCTGGCCGTGGCGATTCAAGGCGGTGAAGCAACCGGCTTCCAGATGCTCGGCCCGATAGAAGCGTCGGCACTGATTCTGGAAGTCCTCCAGCAGGGCGTTCAGACGTTTGTTCCAGTCTTCCGAACCGAGCACCATCAGAAAGTCATCGCCGCCAATGTGCCCGACGAAGTCGCGGCTGGGGTCGATCCGGTCGTTCAGGCATTGGGCGAGGCACAGCAGAACCTCGTCTCCGCGCCCATACCCGTAGATATCGTTGAAGGGTTTGAAACTATCGATGTCCACGTAGCAGATCATCGATTCCCGGCCCTGTTGCAACAGGCGGGTCAGGCACTGCTGGATTGGCACATTGCCAGGCAGCAGCGTCAGCGGGTTGGCATAGCGGGCCTGCTGGATTTTCAACTCGGTAATCAGCTTGAGCACGTCAATTACCCGGCCAAGACCCAGATAACGGCCGTTCTGGGTGATGATGAAGTCTTCTTCGATACGTTGCCGGGCGCGGCTGGTCAGCAAACGGCTGACCTGCTGCAAGGACTGGCTCAACTCCACGGCGAGAAAGTCATCGCTCATCAGGCGGCTGATCGGCTTGCGGGCGAACAGCTCGGTGGCAAACGGCTTGAGGAGGATTTCCGATAACGAATGCCGATGAACTATCCCGCACGGCTGGCCGTGTTCGTCCAGCACGGCGAGGGAATTGAGATTGGCCTGTTTGCGAAATGCTTCGAGCACCGAGGCGGTCGGCATGTTGTGCACCACTGCCGCTTGCTCGTTGAGCAGCGCACTCAAATCGCTACCTTCCTCGGTCAGCACCAGCACTGAGCTGGTTTCAAGCTTGGGCAGCATCGCTTGCGCGTCACGAGGCGGTTGCTCCTGCGGGCGACAGAGCAGATAACCCTGGACCAGTTCCACGCCCATTTCCCGGAGCACCGCCAGTTCCTCGGGCAGCTCGATGCCCTCGGCGATGACCAGCGCCCGGGAAGCCCTGGCCATTTGCAGCATGGAACCGACAAATTCGCGTTTCACCGCGTCCTGATGAATGCCATCGATGAAGTGCCGGTCGATCTTGACGTATTCCGGGCGCAGTTCCGACCACAGGCGCAGGCTGGAATACCCCGCGCCCAGATCGTCCATCGCAATGGAAAAACCCATGTCCCGATAGTGGTGCAACGCGGTGTAAAGCAGCTCGAAGTCTTCGGTGGGCGTCTGCTCGGTCAGCTCGATCACCACGTTGCTGGGTGCAATGCCGTAGCGTTGCAACAGCTGCAAGGTTCGGCCTGGCGGGTGCGCAGGTTCCAGCAAGGATTCCGGGGAAATATTGAGGAACAGCTTGCCGGGCAGCTTCTGTTGGCTGAACCGACGACACGCACTTTCCCGACACTGCAACTCCAGCTCACTGAGGCGACCGGCCTGGCGGGCAATGGCGAACAGGTTGACCGGCGAATGCAGCGAGCTGTTCGATGGGCCACGGGTCAGGGCTTCATAACCGAGAATGCGGCGTTCGGACAGTGACACGATGGGCTGGAACAGACTGTGTAGATCGCCATGAGCCAGAATTGAACTCAATGCGTTCAGCTGTTCAGTTGCGGTCATGGCGATCTCAAGGCAAGAAAAAGGGGCTAAGCATTGTGCGCTCAGCCCCTCTATTTCACGACAGATTCATGACTGTTTGATGACCGTTGCCATTAAACAGCCATTATCCATGTGGCTTTTACTTCTTGGCCACAGCCGCGTTCAGCCCCAGATAGTCGATCAGGATTCGCCCGGTTTCCGACAGGTAAGCGTCGTCTTCAGGTTTGGTCTTGTCGTCTTCAACCGGCAGCGCGTCTTCGTCCTCTTTCTTCAGCTCCTTGAGCGGCTCTTCACCTTTGGCCTTGCGGCGGGTGTTTTCCAGAGTCAGCTGCCTGGCTTCGATAGAGGCATGTTCGGTGCGACGGTCAACTTCGTTCAGGCTGACGGTTTTCTCGCTCATCAACTTCTTGGCCAGCGCCAGACGGTCTTCGATGAAGACAAATTCGGCATCTTTTGCCGAACGGGCTTCATGTCGGGACTGCAATTGCGCCAGGAATGGTTTGAACGGATCGACCGCCGGCTTGATCGCCGGCTTGATGCTGTCCCAAGGCATGGCCTCAGGCAGCGCGCTTTCGCCGATTTCCTTGGTATCGATGATCGACGGGTAAGCGATGTCCGGCACGACGCCCTGATGCTGGGTGCTCTGCCCGGAAACCCGGTAGAACTTGGCCAGGGTCAGTTTCAGCTCGCCATGATTGAGCGGCTGAATGGTCTGCACGGTGCCTTTACCGAAGGTCTGGCCGCCAATGATCAATGCGCGGTGATAGTCCTGCATGGCGCCGGCGAAAATCTCCGAAGCCGAGGCGGACAAGCGGTTGACCAACAATGCCATCGGGCCTTTGTAGAAGGCGCCGGTGTCTTCGTCTTCGAGGACGTCGACCTTGCCGTCCGCGTTGCGCACCAACACGGTCGGGCCTTTGTCGATGAACAGACTGGTCAGCTCGGTGGCTTCCTGCAGGGAGCCGCCGCCGTTGTTACGCAAGTCCAGAACCACACCGTCGACTTTCTCGGCTTGCAGTTCAGTCAGCAGTTTTTTCACGTCGCGGGTGGTGCTCTTGTATTCCGGATCGCCAGCACGGTAGGCCTTGAAGTCCAGATAGAACGCCGGGATGTCGATGACGCCCAGCTTGTAGTCGCGACCGTCCTGATTCAGGTGCAGGATCGATTTTTTCGCAGCCTGTTCTTCGAGCTTCACCGCTTCGCGAGTAATGGCGACGATTTTGGTGGTCTGGTCGTTCGGTGCGTTGCTGGCCGGAATCACTTCCAGGCGCACGATCGAGCCTTTAGGGCCACGGATCAGCTTGACCACTTCGTCCAGACGCCAGCCGATCACGTCGACCATCTCTTTGTCGCCCTGGGCGACGCCGACGATTTTGTCAGCCGGAGCGACCTGCTTGGTCTTGGCCGCAGGACCTGCCGGCACCAGACGCACGATCTTCACGTTGTCGTTATCGCTCTGCAACACGGCGCCGATGCCTTCCAGCGACAGGCTCATGTTGATGTCGAAGTTTTCCGCGCTGTCAGGTGACAGGTAATTGGTGTGCGGATCGTAGGACATGGCGAAGGTGTTGATGTAAGCCTGGAACACGTCTTCGCTACGAGTCTGGGCCAGGCGCGACAGCTGATTCTTGTAGCGCTTGGTCAGGGTTTCCTGAATCTTCGCCGGGTCTTTGCCGGCAATCTTCAGGCGCAGGACTTCGTCCTTGACGCGTTTGCGCCACAGATCGTCCAGTTCAGCCTGGTTCTTCGCCCATGGGGCGTCCTTGCGATCAACCAGCAAGTTTTCCTTGGTGGTGAAATCAAGTTTGTCGACGCCTTTGTTCAACTCTGCCAAGGCGAAATCCAGACGCGACTTGATGCGGTCCAGATAGCGCTTGTAGATGGTGAACCCGGCGTTCAGGTCGCCGCTCTTGAGGAAATCGTCGAACTGGGTCTGCCACTTGTCGAATTCGGCGATATCGCTGGCCAGAAAATAGCTGCGTGCCGGATCGAGCAGCTTGAGGTAGCTCTCGTAAATGATCACCGAGCGCTTGTCGTCAAGCGGCGGCTTGCTGTAATGGTGCCGTTTCAGCAGCTCAACCACGTTGAGGCTGGCAATCACTTCATCGCGATCAGGCTGGAGGTTATCCCAGCTGTTGGCGGCGAAAGAGCTGGCAGACATTGGCAGAATACTGAGGCCAACGAGCAGGGCGAGGGCGGTGCCTGGGAAAAAATGCTTCATGCTGATTCGACGCGGGGACAATTGATAACGCATATTAGGCCGTCTTTGAAGTCGCCGGTCCCGTCGGATCCGGTCGCATAATGCAAAAAGCCCGGGCGTCTATAGCTTCGGGCTCAGTCCAGACTCACTATGGAGGCACCGTGAAGGCATTGCAAGGCGTTGAAGGTCGAGTGGAATGGGTCGAGACACCGAGTCCGGCCCTTGATGCGGGTCAAGTCCGGATCAAAGTGGCTGCCGCAGGTTTGAATCGCGCTGATTTATTGCAGCGCGCGGGCCTGTATCCGCCGCCGCCGGGGGCCAGCGAATTTCTTGGCATGGAATGTTCCGGAGTAATTGCCGAGGTTGGTCCGGGTTCTGCGTGGCAGGTTGGCGACCGGGTTTGCGCGCTGTTGGCTGGTGGTGCCATGGCTGAAGAAGTGGTTGCCGATGCGCGTCACGTACTGCCGGTGCCCGAAGGAATTTCACTGCATGAAGCGGCGGGAATTCCTGAAGTCTACGCCACCGCCTGGCTGAATCTGTTCCAGCTGGCTGCACTCAAGCCGGGCGAAAAAGTTTTGCTGCATGCCGGGGCAAGTGGAGTTGGTTCAGCGGGCATTCAGCTTTGCAAGGCGTTCGGCAACCCGGTCTGGGTCAGCGTCGGATCGGCCGAGCGTCTGGCGTACTGCACCGAATTGGGCGCTCAGGGCGGAGTGGTGCGCAGCGAAAGCATCGACAGCCTGAAAGACTTTGCACCCTTTGACGTGATCCTCGATCCGGTCGGCGGCAACTATGCCGCGCTTAACGTGAAGCTGTTGAGCGTCGATGGCCGCTGGGTGTTGATCGGCCTGATGGGTGGCCGTGAAGCGCAGCTGGATCTGGCCCAGATATTGGGCAAACGCATCCAGTTGCTGGGTTCCACCCTGCGCAGTCGCGATGACCAGTTCAAGGCCGACTTGCTGCTCGACCTGGCGCACAACGTCTGGCCGCTGTTCAGCGAAGGCCGTCTCAACCCGCAACTGGCGCGCAGCTTCCCGATCAGCGACGCCGAAGCGGCGTTCGCCGAGCTGGCGACCAATCAGGTTTCCGGGAAGGTGGTGTTGGTGATTGATGAAAGTCTGGTTTAACTGAAGCGGTTTTAATATCAGTGGGAGCGAGCTTGCTCGCGAAGGCGGTATCAAGCGTATAAAAACGTAGCGGATGTCCCGACCTATTCGCGAGCAAGCTCGCTCCCACAATGATGTGACGATTATTTCCAGTGATGCACCGGCCAACCGGCCTTCTGGGCGTGCTCCAGCAAGGTCGGATCGGGGTTGACCACGTGCGGGTGATCGACCTTGAGCAGCAAGGCCAGGTCATTGCGTGAGTCCGAATAAAAGCTGGCGCCTTCGAGGTTTTCGCCTTCGGTGTCCAGCCATTCCATGAGCCTCGTGACCTTGCCTTCCCGATACGTCAGGGTGCCAACGGTCCTGCCGCTGTAAACCCCGTGCTGCACCTCCAGATCAATCGCCAGCACTTCGTCGATACCGATGCGCTCGGCAATCGGCTTGACCAGATGGATCCCCGAAGCCGAGATCACCAGAATCCGGTCGCCAGCGGCGCGGTGTTCGGCGATGCATTTGGTCGCGTCACTGAAGATGATCGGCTCGATGAAGTCCTCGACCCACGGGCCTACCAGGTGATCGACTTCCTCCGGAGTGCGGCCAAGCATCGGCTCCAGGCTGAAGGCCATGTAGTCCTCCATCGCCAGCTTGCCTTCGCTGTAGGCTTGCATCAGTTCGTGATCGCGCTTGATGAACGACTCGGGATCGACCCAGCCGAGGCGGCCCATCTGCTCGCTCCATAAACTGGCGCAGTCACCGGCGATCAAGGTTTCGTCCAGGTCAAAAATGGCTAAAGGCATTGCGCGCGTTCCTTAAAACTTTGTCAGTTGAATTGGCGTTCGGCGCGCAGCTGCAAGCTTCAAGCTGCAAGTGAAATCGACCGCGTCTCGCCCACTTGCAGCTTATAGCTTGCCGCTTGCAGCTGTCCTCAGACTTCACACAACGCCGACGCATCAATGCTCAACGTCACACGTCGGCCATTGGGATGCAAATCGTCCGCCGAGCGGTTGAGTACGTCTACCACCAATTCCACGCCGCGAGCTTCGACCCGATAGCGAATCACATTGCCCAGCAGACTGTGGCTGCGCACTTCGCCTTCCAGTGAACCGGTGAGGCTCAACTGAATGGCCTCCGGACGAATCGCGATGCGGGTGTCGATGGGGCGCTGCATCAGGCGGCTGGCTTCATCCGCTTCGAGCAGGTTGTAGTTGCCGATGAAACCTGCGGCAAATGCATCGACCGGCGCAGTGTAGAGGGTTTCGGCGTCGCCGCTTTGCACGATGCGGCCCTGGTTCATCAGGAAGATGCGGTCCGACATGATCAGCGCTTCCTCCTGATCGTGAGTCACAAAAATCGTCGTCAGGCCCAGCTCCCGTTGAATGGCGCGGATCTGTTCGCGCAGGTGTTTGCGAATCCGTGCATCCAGCGCCGAGAGCGGTTCGTCCAGCAGCAACAGGCGCGGACGGGTGACCAGCGAGCGCGCCAGGGCCACGCGCTGGCATTGGCCGCCGGACATCTGATGCGGATAGCGGCTGGCCAGCTCGGTCAGCTCGACCAATTTGAGGACTTCGGCGACGCGCTTGTGGGTGTCGTCGGCGTTGACCTTCTGCATGCGCAGGCCGAACGCGACGTTCTGCTCCACGGTCATGTTCGGAAACAGCGCATAGCTCTGGAAGACCATGCCGATATTGCGTTTCTGCGGCGTGATGGGCACCAGGTCCACGCCATCGAGCAGGATGCGTCCTTTGTTGACCGAGGTCAGACCGGCGATGCAGCGCAGCAAGGTTGATTTGCCACATCCGGACGGGCCGAGCAGGGTGACGAATTCGCCACGCTCTATCGTGCAATTGATGTCGCTGAAGACCGCTGTGCTGGCATAGGTTTTTTGCAGATTTTCGACACTGACAAAACTCATATCAGTCTTTGTCCTTATTCAGTCGGTTGGCAGCCCAGGTCAGCAGCAGCACGAAGAGGAAGTAGGAAACCACCAGCGCACTGTTGAAGTGCCCGCTGCTGTTACGCATGTTGTTCAGGTACACCTGCAAGGTTTCGTAGCGGGTGCCGACCAGCAGGTTGGCGAACACGAATTCGCCGAACAGGAAGGAAAACGACAGCAGCAGCGCGACCATCAAGCCCTTGCGCAGATTGGGCAGCACCACCAGAAAGGCCGCCTGCCAGGTATTGGCGCCGAGGAGCTGGGCGGCGTCCATCAGGTCGGTCAGGTTGATCGCCTGCAGGTTGTTGGTTATGGCGCGGTACATGAACGGCAGCGCGACAGTGAAGTAGCAGCCGATCAGAATCCACGGCGTGCCGACCATCGCCATCGGCCCCGAACCGTAGAGCTGCAACAGACCCACAGAGGACACCACTGGCGGCACGGCGAAGGGCAGCAGGATCAGGATGTTCATCAGGCTGTCCAGGCGCGGAAAGTGGTAATGCACCACGAACAGCAGCGGCAGGATCAGCACCACGGACAGGATCAGCGCGCCGACACAGACCAGCAGCGACTGGCCGAAAGCGGTGAGGAAACGCGGGTCACTCCACAGCGCGATGTACCACTTGAAGGTGAGGCCGCTGGGCAAGATAGTCGCCGACCAACTGGTCGCCACGGAATACAGCAGCGTACCTGCAAGAGGCAGCAGCAGGATGAAGAACAGGGTGTAGACCACGAACCGGTGGTAAAGCCTGGCGGGACCTCGTTCAACGCGAGACATGGTAGCTCCTCTTCAGCAACCACTGATGGACGACGGTGACCAGCGTCATCAGGCCGACCAGAATCATCGCCAGCGCACTGGCCATGTTCGGATCAAGGGTGATATCGCCGGCCACCATGGCTGCGATGCGAATCGGTAGCACGTTGAAGTTGCCGGTGGTCAGCGCATAGACGGTGGCGTAAGCCCCGAGTGCATTGGCCAGCAGGATCACGAAGGTGCCCAGCAATGCGGGCGTCAGCACTGGCAAGCCGATGTAGCGCCAGAATTGAAAACTGCTGGCGCCGAGCAGCGATGCCGACTCGCGCCAGTCTTCGCGCAATGCATCAAAAGCCGGGTAGAGCAGCAGCACGCCCAGGGGAATCTGGAAGTAGGTGTAGAGAATGATCAGCCCGGTCTTCGAATACAGATTGAAGTCGTCGATGATTCCGGCCTGCTTGAGGATCAAGGTCAGCGCGCCGTTGAAGCCCAGCAAGATGATGAAGGCGAACGCCAGTGGCACTCCGGAAAAGTTGCTGGTCATGTTGGCGAACGCGTTGACGAAGTCCCGCAAGCGCGAGTCCACCTTGCGCAGCGAATAACTGCCGAGCACCGCAATCACAATGCCGAACAGACTCGACCAGAAGCTGATCTCCAGGCTGTATTGCATCGCTTGCCGATAGAACCGCGAGTTGAAGGCAGTGATGAAGTTCTCGATCCCCCAACCTGCGTCGGAATGCAGGCTGTTGATCGCCACCCAGACCAGCGGCGCGATCTGAAAGATGATGAAAAATATGGCGAAGGGCACCAGGCACAGCAGCCCCAGCCATTTGCCTCGGGTAAGTGTGCTCAATTGAATATCTCCCGGCAGACCGGTTTGTCGTGGGGCACGCCGAGCAGCTCGCAAACAATGCCGCACAGGTCGGTTTGTTTAGGGGCTGCATTGCTGTCGAGGCTGAACGCATCGCCGAGCACGAACAATGGCACTTCGCGCTCTTCCGGCAGCAGGCCGTTGTGTGAGCGATCGTTGTTCATGCCGTGGTCGGCGGTCACCAGCACTTGATAGCCAGCGTCGAGCCAGCGTTGCAGGTAATCGGCCAGCACGATGTCGGCGCTGCGTGCGCTGTTGCGATATTGCGCGGAGTCGAGGCCGTGCTTGTGCCCGGCGTCGTCGATGTTCATGGGGTGAATCAGCAGAAAGTTGGGAGCATGCCTGACGCGCAGGCTTTCCGCGTCGGCGAACAGATGCGAATCCGGATAGTGGTCAGCGTAATAAAAGTGCCCGTGCTGGATCGGCAGTTCCAGGTCATCGGTATGCCGGTCGCGGGCGGCGTCGAACGGCGTGCGGTTATACAACTCACTGACCCAGTGATAGGCCGCTGCCGCAGTCGTCAATCCGGCTGCCGTGGCGTAATGAAACACACTGCGCTGTCTGGACAGACGTGAAACCTGGTTATGCACGATGCCGCTGTCGATTGGCGCAACGCCGGTCAGGATGCACTCGTACAGCGGGCGAGAAAGCGCCGGCAACTCGCATTCCAGTTTGTACAGGGCGGCGCGGCCAGCATTGCTGTAGGCCTGCAAATGCCCCATCGCATGCCGGGCCACCGCGTAGTTCAAGCCATCGAGCACGATCAGGATGACGTTGTGTTTCATGAGCCAGCGCTCCGGCGGAATTCATACGGGACAGGCGAGACAGTGGACCTGTCTCGCCTTCTGTTGCGTGTGTTGCAAACGTTGTGTGAGCTGCGTGGCTTCATCCCTGAAGCCGATTGCGGGTTATTGCATTTCGACGATGACTTGCTCGTTCCACAGTTGTGGCAGCTTCTTGGAAGTCGCTTCCCATGCGGCAGCGTTCTTGATCGGCGTTACGCCTTTGTACTGCTCGTTCGGCAGCAGTTGCTTCTGCACGTCTTCCGGCAGTTTCAGGTGTTCGGCACGAATCGGACGCGCGTTACCACGAGCCAGGTTGGTCTGGCCGGCGTCGCTGAAGATGTATTCACGGGCCAGTTTGGCGGCGTTCGGGTGTTTGGCGTATTTGTTGATAATGGTGGTATAGCCGGAAATCACCGATCCGTCAGATGGAATCAGCACCACGTAGTCATCCGGGTTGGTCATCTTGGCTTTATAGCTCAGGCCATTGAAGTCCCAGACGATGCCGACTTCGACTTCGCCTTTTTCCATGCTCTGGATAGACGGGTTATTGATGCCCAGGCGTTTTTGCTTGGCCAGCTCGGTGAACAGCTGCAGGCCCGGAGCGAGATTGGTCTCGTCGCCTTTCATGGAGATCGCGGCAGCCAGCACACCGTTGGCAGCCTGGGCTGCGGTGCTGACGTCGCCGATGGTGACTTTGTATTTGCCGTTTTTCAGGTCAGCCCATTTGGTTGGGACTTCAGAACCGTGCAGCAGCTTTTTGTTGACGATAAATGCGATGGTGCCGGTATAGGCCAGCGCCCAGTGACCCTCCTTATCCTTGGCCCAGTCCGGAACCTGATCCCAGGTGCTTGGCTTGTAGGGTTGCGTAACACCCTTGGCCGTGGCGATGGGGCCAAAGGCCGCGCCTACGTCACCGATGTCGGCACTGGCGTTATCTTTTTCCGCGTCGAACTTGGCCACTTCCTGCGCCGAGCTCATGTCGGTGTCCATGTGCTTCAGACCATATTTGGTTTGCAGGTCTGCCCAGGTGCCTTTCCAGTTCGCCCAGTCATCCGGCATGCCGACGCTGTTGACCGCGCCTTCCGTCTTGGCGGCGGCTTCGAGGGTCTTGAGGTCAACGTCCGCAGCCATGGCAGCGGTGCTGAATGCAATAGCGGAACCGAGGAGTGATGCCAGCAAAAGGTGTTTCATTCGAAGCTCCTTGTGCACTTCTTCAAGATTTTTTAGAAGTGATCGTTGCGGGTGAGTTGGTCTAGGTCAGCAATACCTGAGCCAAGTTAGGCTCGTTCAATGACATTTTCATGTCGGCATGGCTTTTTGGTGGCTTCGTCCCGAGG
This sequence comes from Pseudomonas sp. DSP3-2-3, assembly GCF_049898225.1. Classification (NCBI taxonomy): domain Bacteria; kingdom Pseudomonadati; phylum Pseudomonadota; class Gammaproteobacteria; order Pseudomonadales; family Pseudomonadaceae; genus Pseudomonas; species Pseudomonas sp. DSP3-2-3. The sequence continues at coordinate 289,739 of NZ_JAFCXH010000002.1, forward strand.
CGAGACGTACGCCGTGGCGTAAGCGTAGACCATCGGCAAACGGTTGATCTGCAAGGGCTAAGCAGTTTATCAAGACGGGCTTGGCATGGTTTGTGATGCACCTTGTCACTCAATAGTCATCTACGCTCACTAGGCTGTTTGCACGCATCGTGCGGTGCGTCCCGAGCAGCCCGTGCCCCGAAATGGCGCTGGTCTAGTCCAGATAGGTAACTTGATGCGCGAAGACGTACCACGTGCGGTGACGACGATTTGCAATGCGCTGCAAGAGCAGATCGAGCATGGCTTGCTGCCGCCCGGCAGCAAGTTGCCCGCCGAACGCAAACTCAGCGAAGTGTTCGATACCACTCGCATTACCTTGCGCGAAGCGCTGGTACAGCTTGAAGCACTGGGTTTGATTTATCGCGAGGAGCGCCGTGGCTGGTTTATTTCGCCGCCGCGTCTGGCCTATGACCTGATGCGCCGCAGTCACTTTCACGCGATGGTCAGTGCCCAGGGCAGGATTGCCGAGACTCAGGTGATCAGCGCGCGTCTGCAGCCGGCTTCCGCGAAAATCTGCGAATTGCTCCAGCTACCCGCGCTGTCCAGCGTGATCCAGATCTGCCGCGCGCGGCGTATAGATCAGCGGCTGGTGCTGTACGTGGAGCATTACCTGAACCCGGAATACTTTCCCGGAATTCTCGACTGCGATCTCAATCAGTCACTGACCGAGCTGTACGCCAGCCGTTATGACTTGCGCTACGGCCAGGTGCGTTTCGAAATGGTACCCACCGCGCTGCACGCCGAAGCCTCGGCTGCTTTGAAGGTTTCCCTCGGCAGCCCTGGCCTGCGCATCGCCAGGGTCAACTTCGACCAGCAGGGACGCCTGATCGACTGCGACCTGGAGTACTGGCGCCATGATGCGATTCATGTGAGCGCGGTGGTCAGCGATATCTGAGCGCGCAATACGTTGGAGGCTTGCCCGCGAAGGATTTTCAGACGCCGCAGATGCATTGTCTCGACTGGCCCCTTCCCGGATAAATCCGGTCCCACAGGTTTGGCGAAAGCAATTCAGCTACCCGACTTGAGCTCCTTGCGCTCCGCACTTCCCGCCGTCATCACTTGCACGCTCAATCTTGGCGTCGCCAGGTCCATTCCGGCTTCATCCAGATGGCGTTTCAGGGACAGGTTGAACGCCCGGGAAACTTCCCATTGCTTGATCGGCGCGGTCTTGAAGCGGGCGCGCAGGATCGCGTTGCCCGACTCAAAGCTTTCCACGCCCTGAATCTCCAGCGGCGACCAGATATTGCGGCGCTGCAACGGGTCGGTGCGCATTTTCTGACCCACATCGCGGATCATCTTCAGCGCATCGTCGATGTTCATGCTTGAAGGGATGGCGATGCGGAAAATCGCATAGCCGAATTCCCGGGAATAGTTCTGGATGCTTTTGATTTCGCTGAACGGGATCGTATGCACGATGCCATCAATATCGCGCAGGCGAACGGTGCGAATGGTCAGGCCTTCGACGGTGCCGAGATGCCCGCCGACATCCACATAGTCATCGATGGCCAGCGAATCCTCGATGATGATGAACAACCCGGTGATCAAGTCCGCCACCAGTGACTGGGCGCCAAAACCGATAGCCAGGCCGATCACACCGGCACCGGCCAGCAGCGGTGTGACGTTCATGCCCATGTTGGCCAGGGCGACGATCAGCGCAATGATGAAGATCGCAATGAACAGCACGTTGCGAATCAGCGGCATCATGGTCTGCGCCCGAGCATTGGCCAGCCCTTTGCGCGAACGCGTCAAGGCGTGATGCACGGCAGTGTCGCTGAGAATCCACACCAGCCAGGCAAACATCAACGTGGCGGCCAGATTGATCAGTTTCATGCTGATGTCGTGGCCATCACCCTCGGCGAAACGAATCAGCGACAGGCCCCAGACCCGCAAACCCAGTTCGATGAACACCAGCCAGACCAACATATGCATCAGGGTGTAGAAAAAGTTGTGCAGGCGCTCGGAATACAGGGCGTGACGTTTGTGGCCATGACGCGGCCTCATGGCATGACGGCGCACCAGGCCATTGATGACCATGCTCACCACCAGCAACACCGTGGACAACAAGGCCTGACGCAACGCGGTGCTGGTATCGCCTGCGGAAAAGAACGTGGCAAACAGCGACACGCCCACCAGCATCAGCGCAGGCACGTACCAGAAGCTGCCGATGATCTCGATGGAGTCGGTCAGGGCGCGGCGGGTCAGGCGTCGGGACAGCGGCTGATTGCGGATCAGATGCGCGATGGGCCGCCGGAAACGCAGGATGAACAGTCCGGTAGACAGCGCCGCCATGACATTGGCGAAGGTCGCGGCCGTATGGGCCAGATGCACGCCGAGGCTGGCGATCAGGCGTGGATCGTTCAGGGCCTCACCGAATGCCGCGAAACTGCCAATCAGCCACAGTGGGCGGAAGGCCCGGTGGCGCAGGATGTACAGGGCCCGGTGGCGATGCGGTCCGTCGAGCACCGAGAAGGCGATGACGCAGATTGCCGAAAACAGCGTGCCGACCACCAGCGCATAAGCCAGCACCATCGCCAGGTCCTTGCCCAGGGAAGAGGGCAGGGAGTAGCTCAGATAAACCGTGATCACCAGTGCGATCAGCCATGGTCCCAATTTACGCAAGGCAAAGCGCAGCATGTCGAGGGTGCCGGGATTTTGCGGCAGATCTTCCGACAAGCCGAAGCGCACACGCACCCAATGGCCAAGCCAGATCAGCGCGGCGGCCAACAGACTCCAGAGCAACAGCACCACGGCGAAACCGAAGATGATCGGCAGCCACTCCCTGGCCGGCAAGGCCAGCGCCAGCAGTTCATCCTGAGCCAGATCGATTTCTTCGGACCAGCGTGTAATCGGGCTGTCTTCACCAGCGAATTTTTTCTCGAAGTCGCTCAAGGTGCTGCCAATCAACCCCAGCACGCCTTGATCGGTGCCAGGCTGGGCTTTGTGCGTGGCATCGCGAAGTTTTTTCAGGTCCGCCAGCAACTGGCTGCGTTGCTGGTCGTTTTCCAGGGTCTTGATCACTTCATCAAGCGACTGCCCCAGCGGTTCCTGCGCCTGCGGTTGGGTTTTCTGCCCACCGCCGAGCACGCCCGGCAGAGCGACCGCCTGAGCTGCGGCGATAGGAAACAGGGCCAGCAGGCAGACGAAAAGCAGGCGAGTCAGCAAACAATAGCGGGGGAAAGCAGTCACCGGGCAGTAAACCTCAAGTCAACATCGAGTTGCCCGAGACAGAACGGCGTCAGCTGTCATCCCTGGCATGAGTGAGCGATGAGTTTACGAGTGGTCTGCGGGCTTGGCGAGCAGCTTTTCTCCCCTGCGGGCCGCGCATTACCTGAGGTTGACCATCAGGCAAGCTTTTCCAGAATCTTGAAGCCGATCGTACCCAGCATCAGCATCATCCCCAGCCAGATCATGAACACACCGCCACCACGCTCCTGGTAACTGAAGCCGATGCACAACAGCAACATCCCGATAATGATCGGCAGCAGCATTGCATAAAAGGCGTTCATGGCATCGACCCTCCGGAGTCAGATGCCTTTAGTTTAGGTGGTCCGGAGATAAGTTGTGGGAGCAAGCTTGCTTGCGAAGCGGTTTTCAGGCCCGCACACAGGTCTGATTCACCTATGTCTTCGCGAGCAAGCTCGCTCCCACTAAATGCCTGGCTTCAGCTCAAACCCTGCAAATCACGGCAACTCATGACTCGCATAAAACGCGCCGAGTACTTTCACCAGATGCGCCAGGTCATGGCTGCCCGCCAGTTCACGAATCGAATGCATGGCGAAGGTCGGCAGGCCGATATCCACCGTGCGTACGCCGAGATGGCTGGCCGTGATCGGGCCGATGGTCGAGCCGCAAGCCATGTCGCTGCGCACCACGAAGCTCTGCACCGGCACTTCTTCGGCCATGCACAGATGGCGGAAGAATCCTGCGGTTTCGCTGTTGGTGGCGTAACGCTGGTTGCTGTTGACCTTGATCACCGGGCCGGCGTTGAGTTTCGGGCCGTGGTTGGCGTCGTGCTTTTCGGCGTAGTTGGGATGCACGCCATGGGCGTTGTCGGCGGACACCAGCAACGATTTCTGAATGGTGCGCACGTAGTCTGCGCCATCGGGCAGCAGGCGCTGGATGATCTGTTCCAGCATCGCCCCATCGGCACCGCAGGTTGACGATGAACCGACTTCTTCGTGATCGGTGCACACCAGCAGACAGGTTTCGTCGCTATCGGTGCCGAGCAGCGCTTGCAGTCCGGCGTAACAGGACAGCAGGTTGTCCAGGCGCGCGCCAGCGATGAAGTCAGCATTAAGCCCGATCACCGCAGCGCTCTGGGTATCGTAGAAACTCAACTCGTAATCGAGCACGACGTCAGCGTTCAGACCATGTTCACGGGCCAGCTGGTCAGTGAGCAGGGCGCGGAAGTCCGCACGTTCGTCACCGGCAACCTGAGCAAGAATCGGCGGCAATTCAAGTTGCGGGTTGATCGGCCAGCCTTCGTTGGCGGTGCGATTGAGGTGGATCGCCAGGTTCGGAATCACCGCAATCGGCAGCTTGAAGTCGATCAGCTGGCTTTCGACCTTGCCGTCGCGGCGGAACGTGACGCGCCCGGCCAGCGACAGGTCGCGGTCAAACCACGGAGCGAGCAGGGCGCCGCCATAGACTTCGACGCCCAACTGCCAGAAACCCTGGCGCTGCAATTCAGGTTGCGGCTTGACCCGCAGGCACGGACTGTCGGTGTGCGCGCCAACCATGCGGATGCCGCCGGTCAGCGGCGACTGGCGACCCAGGCGGAACGCAACAATCGAAGAGTCGTTGCGGGTGACGTAATAGCGCCCGCTGGTTTCGGTGGACCAGGTTTCCCGCTCGTCCAGACGCTGAAAGCCCGAGGCTTCAAGGTGTTGAACGAGGGTGGCAGTGGCGTGAAACGGTGTAGGAGAGGCCTTGAGGAATTCGATCAGACCCTGGTTCAGCTCTTCGCGCATAAGTTACTCCAGACAGCAATGGCGCGAGTTTACCGTATTGGGCTGGGGCGTGTGGTTGTGGGTTTGTTTTGGTCTCTTCAATCGCGAACATATCCATTATCGCGTCTGCTGAAATTATGGTTCCGCTCTTACAGCGGGTCACTTTTGGCAAACGCCCCAAAAGTAACCAAAAGGTCTCGCTCCTTTGCCCAGGTCTTCGCCAAGGCTCAGACTTCCCTCGCTCCGGCATTGCTCCGTGGGTCGCCGCAAAGGGCCATCCCTGGCCCAGTGCGGCTAATTCGGCATCCATGCCGAATCACCCACAACGCAATACCTGCGCTCGGCCGTCCACAAGTCGCAATTGTGTCGCCCATGCGTTCTGCGCACATTCACCGGCCTGGGATTGCGGTGAGACAGGCAGAAAGATCCGCAACGCGTATTTGCTTTTGATTTTCCGTGCCACGATCTGGCAGACACCGCCAAACGCGCGTCGGGAGGCTGAGCGTAGGTGTCGTGGGGTGGGGCGACCGGCATGGATGCCGGTCGAGCGCCGTTGCGCCATGGATGGCGCGTCGGCGCGTACCCACACCACGGCACCGGAGCGAAGGAACCCCTGCGAAGCAGGGGCCGGACGTCAGCGCAGATGGTTTTCGTCTATTTTGCCGAAACAAAATGGACTCGACCGTCAGGGCGAAACCTCAATAAGCCGCACCGCGAATGCTGTTGGTGCCCCCCGTTTCGAAGCGCAGCGCCAAAATTAATAACGCCCCCGCAGAGTGACGCACCCCATCAAAACGGCGCCGGACACTCAAGCCGCAGCCGCTCGCCCGTCTGCGGATGGGTAAACGCCAACATACTGGCGTGCAGACACAGGCGTGGAAAAGCCGCCAGCGCCTCGGCATGCGCATACAACCCGTCACCCAGCAGCGGATGGCCAATTGAAAGCATGTGGACCCGCAATTGATGGGAGCGGCCAGTAATCGGCGTCAACTCGACACGGCAGTAATCACCGCAACGTTCCAGGACTTTCCAGAAGGTCTGCGCGTGTTTGCCGAGTTCGTGATCCACCACATGCCGAGGCTTGGTCGGCGGATCGTAGCGTAGCGGTAGATCAATGCGGCCGCTGTCCAGCGTCGGCTGGCCCCAGCACAGCGCGGTGTAGGCTTTTTCGGTTTCCCGGTCATGGAACTGGCGTGACAGTTCGCGATGGGTGTCCGGGTCGCGGGCGAGCAGGATGATTCCGGAAGTTTCCCAGTCCAGGCGATGGACGATGCGGGCTTCGGGGTAACCGTTTTCCTGCAGGCGGGTGATCAGGCAATCCTTGTTGTCCTCGGCACGGCCAGGAACGGAAAGCAGCAGGGTCGGCTTATCGACCACCAGGACGGCAGCGTCCTGATGAATGATGCGGATGTTCGACAACGGCATGTGTAACGGCCTCGAAACGCGAGAAACGCCAACGGCGGTATAGACGATGCTCTTTGCAGAACACCGCGTATACCGCCGCGGGCACCCGCCGGATCAACGATCTGGCAGGGTGATATTGAGTTCCAGAATCGAACAGCTGCCCTGGTTTTCCAGAGCAACCTGCACGTCATCGGAGCCGATGTTGACGTATTTACGGATCACTTCAACCAGTTCTTTCTGCAAGGCTGGGAGATAGTCCGGGGTCGTACGCTGGCCGCGTTCGTGCGCCACGATAATCTGTAGACGCTCTTTCGCCACCGACGCGGTGCTGACCTTTTTGCTGGCACGAAAGAAGTCGAAAATGTTCATTATTTGCCTCCGAACAACCGCTCTATCCAGCCCTTTTTACGCACATCGAGGAACCGGTGCGCCACTTCCTTGCCCAGCAAACGGTCCACAGCATCGCTGTAGGCCTGACCGGCATCGCTCTGGTCGTCGAGGATAACCGGAACACCCTGGTTGGAAGCCTTCAAGACCGCCTGGGATTCCGGGATAACGCCCAGCAAACGGATCGCGAGGATCTCTTCAACGTCTTCTACGCCCAGCATTTCACCATTGACCACGCGCTCAGGGTTGTAGCGGGTCAGCAGCAAATGTTCCTTGATCGGATCTTCGCCACGCTCGGCGCGCCGGGATTTGCTGGCCAGCAGGCCCAGCATGCGGTCCGAGTCACGTACCGAAGACACTTCCGGGTTGGTCACGACAATCGCTTCATCAGCGAAGTACATGGCCAGGTGAGCGCCTTTTTCGATACCGGCTGGAGAATCGCAGACGACGTATTCGAACGTCTCCTTGAGCTCCATGAGAATTTTTTCGACGCCTTCGACCGTCAGGGCGTCCTTGTCACGTGTCTGGCTGGCGGCCAGCACGTAAAGATTTTCCAGGCGTTTGTCTTTGATCAGCGCCTGGGTCAGCGTTGCTTCGCCATTGACCACGTTGACGAAGTCATACACCACGCGTCGCTCGCAGCCCATGATCAGGTCGAGGTTACGCAGGCCAACGTCGAAGTCGACGATAACTGTTTTATGGCCGCGCAATGCGAGGCCGGTACCGATCGCGGCGCTGGTGGTGGTCTTACCCACACCGCCTTTGCCGGATGTAACTACGAGAATCTTGGCCAAGGTGTTTCACCCCTAGAGGAAAAGGACAGTTAGTCCCTGAAGAGCGTCTCTTGAAGCGGCGGCAGTCGAACAATGATGGAAATTACTCAACCCTGACTTCTGAATCGAAGGGAGATGTGCCGGAAAAGTGAAGATCCCGGGATTTCCTACAACCTTTGCTACGTTTTCGCGACGAATCAGAGATGCTTTAAAAATGGCGCAGTATCCGTTAAAGCCGGATGATGTTCAACACGTCACCGGACAGGCTGACCTGTACCGCAGATCCCCACAGCGGGTCCCTGCGCAAGTCTTCGGAGACCTTGTATTGCCCGGCAATCGAGATCAGTTCGGCGCCTAATTGCTGGCAGAAGATCCGCGCCTTGGTATCGCCCTTGATGCCTGCCAATGCTCTACCGCGCATAGGGCCGTAAACATGGATGTTGCCATCAGCCAGAAGTTCCGCACCGGGACTGACCGGGCCAATCACGATCAGGTCGCTGCCCTGGGCGTAAATCTGCTGTCCGCCGCGCACGGGCAGGGTAACGACCCGGGTCGGCCTGATCGTCGGCTCGACCGGTTTTTCGATTTTTGGCTTGGGTGCTTCACCTTCGGCCGGGTCCAGTGGACGCTCCCGGGCGCCTGACGGCGGCAGTACCGGCAAATCAATGGCGATGGCAGCGGCGATGTCTTCAATGCGATTGGCACGAATCGCCAGGGTGCGCAGGCCGTGTTGGCGGCAGATGCGCATCAGGCCGGGCAGATCCACGGGGCCACCATTGGCTGGAAGTTTGTCCAGCGCCAGCACCAGCGGGGTGTTGCTGAAGAAATTCGGCGCCTGCGCCACCTTCGCCGCCAATTGGCGGTCGAGCGCTTCAAGATTGTTCCGGGCCAGCTCCAGCACCGTGATGGCAAGCATGCTGCCCTTCAGTTGGAAGACTGGATCCTGGTCTTGCGATTCGATTTGGCTCATGGTCGAAATACAACAGCTTGTCGCTAAAAGTGCCGAGACTTATAACGAGAACGCCCGCTAGCCGCAAGCCGGGTCGAACCGATGTAGAATGCGCGGCCATTCTTCTGACGGAAGCTTTGATGGATCGCCCGCGTTTTCGAGCCTGTTTTCTTCACCCCCGATTCTGGCCATTGTGGCTTGGGCTGGGGCTGCTATGGCTGATTGTCCAGCTGCCCTTTCGCGCCCTGCTGGTCATTGGTCGTGTTCTGGGCGCGGTCATGTACCGATTTGCCACTGATCGAAAATACATTGCCTCGCGCAATCTGGAGCTGTGTTTCCCCCACCTGACCAAGGTTGAGCGCAAGCGTCTGCTCAAGGAAAACTTCGCCTCCACCGGCATTGCGTTCTTCGAGATGGCCATGAGTTGGTGGTGGTCCAAAGAGCGCCTGGCCAAACTCGCCCATATCGAAGGACTGGAGCATCTGCAAGCCGCGCAGCAACAAGGCCGGGGCGTGATTCTCATGGCGCTGCATTTCACGACGCTGGAAGTGGGAGCGGCATTGTTGGGGCAGCAGCACACCATCGACGGCATGTACCGCGAGCACAAGGACCCGCTGTTCGACTTCATTCAGCGTCGCGGCCGCGAGCGGCACAATCAGGATTCCCTGGCCGTGGAGCGCGAAGACGTGCGCGGCATGCTCAAGCTGCTGCGTGCCGGCCGCGCAATCTGGTATGCGCCGGATCAGGATTACGGCGCCAAACAGAGCGTCTTTGTGCCGCTGTTCGGTATTCAGGCGGCAACGGTGACGGCTACCAGCAAGTTCGCCAAACTCGGCCGCGCCCAGGTCGTGCCCTTCACTCAGCAGCGTCTGGCCGATGGTAGCGGCTATCGCTTGGTGATTCATCCGCCCCTGCAGGATTTTCCCGGTGAGAGCGACGAGGCGGATTGCCTGCGCATCAATCAATGGGTAGAAAGTGCCATCACTGAATGCCCGGCGCAGTATCTTTGGGCGCATAGACGCTTTAAAAGCCGACCGGTGGGCGAAGCGAAGCTGTATAAGAAGCGTAAATAACCCGAGGCTGACGCCCACATGCTCGAAAATGCCGTCGCGATGGACGCTGTGAATGACGTCGAACCCGTCACCGGGTTGATTCTGTCCGGTGGCGGCGCCCGAGCGGCTTATCAGGTTGGGGTGTTGGCGGGGATTGCCGACTTGTTGCCCGCGGGCGCACCCAATCCATTCCCGGTGATTGTCGGCACCTCGGCCGGGGCAATCAATGCGGTGAAACTGGCCAGTGGCGCCTTGCATTTTCGCACCGCGATCCATCAACTCACCGAATTCTGGCAGGGCTTTCGCAGCCATCAGGTGCTGCGCAGCGATTGGCCGGGTGTCAGCCGGCAGGCCGCGCGTTTCCTCGGCAAAAGCTTGCTTGGGTTGGGCTCGCAGATCCCGGTCGCGCTGCTCGACAGTTCGCCGTTGCGTGGCCTGCTGACGGAACGGCTGGATCTGGAGGGCATCGACGCTGCAATCCAGGCACGGCATCTGCGCGCTGTGGCGGTGACTGCGTTCGGTTACGAATCCGGGCACGCGGTGACGTTCTATCAGGGCAAAGGCACCATTGATCCGTGGTTGCGCCACCGTCGCGTGGGTGTTCCGACCCAGTTGACCATCGATCATCTACTGGCCAGTTCAGCAATCCCGTTGTTGTTCGCACCCGTGAAAATCGATCAGGAATATTTCGGTGACGGTGCCGTGCGCCAGTCTGCGCCGATCAGCCCTGCGCTGCATCTGGGCGCCAATCGGGTGCTGGTGGTCGGTGTCAGTGGTAACCCGCGCGGTACCGACGCCAATCGTGACGTGCGACGGGTCACCACTGGTGGGCAGCCGAGCCTGGCGCAGATCAGCGGACATTTGCTCAACAGCACCTTCATTGACAGCCTCGAAAGCGATATCGAAGTGCTGGAACGCATGAACCTCCTCAGCCATCTGTTGCCCAGTGAACAGCGCATACGCCAGCAAGGCCTGGCCCCGGTGGAAGTGCTGGTGATCGCGCCCAGCCAGCCAATCGACCAGATAGCTGCCCGCCATCGCCGCGAATTACCCCCGGCCCTGCGTACTTTTCTACGCGGACCCGGTGCAACCAAGACCAGCGGTGCCAGCGTGCTCAGCTATCTGCTGTTCGAAGCGGGGTATTGCAGCGAACTGATCGAACTGGGCCGCTACGACGCGATTGCCCAGGGCGAACAGTTGAAGCGGTTTTTGCGCTTGTAACAGGTGCGACCCCCACAAAAGCCCACCAAACTAGCCAGGCTCAAGCCGTCAACCGATCATCGCGAAAATCCCGCAGTGCCTGTTCGATCTCTTCCCGCGTGTTCATCACGAACGGGCCGTACTGCACGATGGGTTCGCCCAGCGGCTTGCCGGCAATCAACAACACCCGAGCTCCGGCGGCGCTGCTCAGCAGCAGTTCGCCCTCATTGGACAAACGCACCAGACGGCTGGCGCCGACCGCTTGGGGCTGACCGGCAACCTCCAGGGTGCCTTCATAGACATACAACAACGCGCGGTGCCCATCAGGAAGACGTGGGCTGATGCTGCTGCCAGCCGGCATGTGGAAGTCGAAATACTGTGGCTCGGTATCCGGCCGCTGCACCGCGCCAGCCTGTTGCAACGATCCATCATCGAACTGACCGGCAATCACCACAACTTCAACACCGGCGTCGGTGGTCAGGCGCGGAATGTTATCCGGCTGGATGTCCTGATAGCTGGCATCGCTCAGCTTGGTCTTGCCCGGCAGGTTCAGCCACAGCTGAAAACCGCGCATCACGCCTTCTTCCTGCTCCGGCATCTCACTGTGAATAATGCCCCGCGCCGCCGTCATCCATTGCACGCCGCCGCCCTGCAGCAAACCGACGTTGCCCATGTGATCTTCGTGCCGCATGCGGCCTTCGAGCATGTAAGTCACCGTCTCGAAGCCCCGATGCGGATGCGGCGGAAAGCCTGCGATGTATTCATCCGGCTTGTCCGAACCGAACTCATCAAGCATCAGAAACGGATCAAACTGCTCGACCCCCGGCCCGCCAAACACACGGGTCAGGCTGACGCCAGCGCCATCCGAAGTGGGTTGACCTGCCTGAATCGACAGCACTTTGCGAAATTGAGTCATCTGAACCTGCTCCTCAAGTGGGAATGCTGGCTATGGTATGCCTGTCGGGTTGATGGATGGGTGCTGATTTTGCATGCCATCAATCGTTTATTTCGATTGGTTGCAGTCCTGTGGGAGTTCACGAGCAACGCGAGGCAGCGATATTAATCTGCCTGACACACCGCTTCGCGGCCGTCGTGACCTCCGAACGCTCCCACAAAAAACGCGGTCAGTCTGGATTCGCCCTAACAAGTCGGTCCCCACGGAGTTTGGTTCTCACCCACAAAAAAACGGCCAACCCGATCACTCCGGTTGGCCGTTCTTGTGAAGCTTTTCAGTTACTCGGCAATCTGCAACTTGCGGGCTTCGGTGTAGACGTAGCGCACTTTCTCGTATTCAAACGGCGAGTTCATCTGGCCGTAGCGGAAACTGGTGGTGTAGCGGCGGTCGACGATTCGCAGGGCGTACAGTTCCGGATGGTCCGAGCTGACTTGCGAGACGTTCAGGAAATTGATCTGGGATTCGGCAGCGAAGTCGAATACCAGGCCACCGGTGTCACGCAGGTTCGACGGGCCGAGAAACGGCAGAACCAGGTATGGGCCGCCAGGTACACCGTAGAAGCCCAGGGTCTGACCGAAGTCTTCAGCCTGGCGCGGCAGGCCCATCATGGTTGCCGGGTCCCACAGGCCGGCGATGCCGATGGTGGTGTTGACCAGCAGGCGACCGGTGGTGTCCAGCGAACGCTTACCCTTGAACTGCAGCAGGCTGTTCAGCAAGTTAGGCACGTCGCCCAGGTTGGCGAAGAAGTTGCTGACGCCAGTGCGCAAGAAGCCCGGCGTGACATATTTGTAGCCGTTGACTACCGGCAGGAATACCCATTCGTCAAAGCGATAGTTGAAGTGGTAAACCCGACGGTTCATCGACTCCAGCGGATCGTAGACTTCCAGCGCGTTGAGCGTGGCGCGTTCGAACTCCCGCTGGTCCAGGCCCGGATTGAACTTCAATGCGTTCAGCGGATGCGTGAAGCCGTCTGCATCGTCCTCGCGGGCGACGGTGGCGGGGTGGGCCGCAAGGTTGCTGTTGGTCGCGTCAGCGGCATAGGTCGCGCCCGAGCAAAGCAGGGCAGCGATGAGTAAAAGACGTTTAGCCACGGAAAAACTCCAGCATGGCGTCGCTGTTGACGCGGTAATTAAGGTTGCCGCAATGTCCGCCGTAAGGGTAAACGGTCAGACGATCACCGAAAGTCTTGCGCAGGAAACCCAGGTCGCCCGCACCGAGGATCACGTCGTCAGCGTTGTGCATGACGGAGATCTTGGTGCTGGTGTGCAGGTAATCCTTGAGCGCATACAGGCTCACTTGATCGACCAGTTGCAGCAAACTGCCGCCATCGGTACGGGCGCGCCACATCGGGATAACTTGTTCGGTCAGGTAGCAATCGAAGTCGCATTGCAGCGCGCGTTTGAGGAACGGCGACAGGCTGGTGCCTTCGGTGATCGGAAACTTCGGCGGGGTGATCAGGCCACGACGGTTGATCAGGTCGGAAGTGAACGCGATGTCAGCCGAAGAGAAACGGAACGAAGTGCCGATCAACATGGCCATTTGTTCGTTGGTCAGATGCTGCTTGGACTGCTGGAAGTCGTAAAGCAGTGCATCGTTGAGATCGATATAGCCTTTCTGACGGAAGTAACGGGTCAGTTTTTCCAGAACCAGTTCATAGAACGTGGTGCTGTTGTCGATGCCCTTGACGTTGGTCTGCACCAGTTTGTCGAGGTTGGTGATCGACGTGTACAGGTTCACCGGCGGATTGATCAGCAGCACTTTCTTGAAGTTGAAGCTGCGACGGGTTTCGTCCAGGTGGGCAACGAATGCAGCATCCAGTGCGCCCAGGCTGTAACCGGTCAGGTAGTAGTCGGTAACTTGCAGTTTGCTCTGCTGGGCGCGAACGCCCTGCATGACGCGGTACAGATCTTCGGCATCTTCCTTGGAAACACCCGGCGTTGCGAAACGCGAAGCCGAGCTCATGAAGTCATAGCTGGTTGGCGAAGACAGTTGCACCACGTTGTAGCCAGCGCCGTAATAAAGCTTCTTCAGAAACTCGTTCAAGGTGCTGTTATAAGGTGCGCCGGTGCCCGCGATCAGGAAGATCAGCGGTGCCGGGTGATCCTGCTTGGCCAGGCGATAACGCAGTTTCTTCACCGCCCAGAAGTTATCCGGCAGGGTGAACTCGCGCTCAGGGTGCAGATTGAGGGTGTAATCGTCCTGGTCGATATCCTCATCAGCCGGCAGATCCGGGCGTAGATCCGGAGGTGTCGTGGCGATGGTCGCTTCGAACGGGTTGGTCAGAGGGAAGCCATACGTGGCGGGGTCGACATTGACCGCCATAGCGGACGCACTCAAACAGAGGCCGCCAATGACGGCAGCAAAGCGCAGAAAACGGAGCATGACTAAATCCCTTGGGAACGAAGTGCTGATGAGGTACGCGGGCTATGACCGCTGATCGAGTGCCAAGTGCCGCACTGACAGTCTAAGTTTCGTAAAATCTTCGAGACAATACACGTTCTGTTGCATCAATAGCGAAGCACGGTACTTTAAATTCGCCTGCATCCCTTGCATGGCGAGGCGAGGCGGCTATTCTGGGCGCCATTTCGCGCCAAAGTTTTGACCTGGATGGAGTCCTTGATGCCTCGCCGTTTGCCCTTGATTCTGCTGCTGATCGCCTTGCCAATCTGGCTCGGCGCCAGCTATGGCGTGCGTTACCTGTTAATGGAAGATGCGCAATGGGTTGGCATCTGTGCCAACGAGGCCTTGCAATGGGAGTGCCAGGTTCGCTCTGGATTGGGCTGGATGATCCACTTCGGGATTATTTCCTGGTCGGCGCTGGCGGTTTCGCTGGTGGCGTTCTTTTTACGCGGCGTCGCCGGTTGGCGTCTGGCAGTGCTGGGGTTGCTGCTGGGGATTGCGGCGTTGGTGCTTTATAGCGCGAGCATCGGGGTATTTGCGGTGGTGATTGCAGGTTTGCGACTGGTTCGTGCGTCCAGGCAAGCGGCCTGATCAGATTTCTGGAACCGCAATACGATTGCGTAGGATTTGGAAAACCAATACCCAAACCCCAGACAGCATCAAGGGGAGCCGAGGCTCCCCTTTAAATCGTTTTGCATGCTCTATTTTTATTATTCTAGGGTGGCCTGTTCTTGTTTTTGGCGACCGGTCCCTTTACTGCGTTCTTGTGCGATCCCCATGCGGGATCAAGAGCAAACGTATTTTTTTGAGCGCTGACTCGCTTTGATCGATGCATCTGATCCAACCAGTTCGGGAGCTACCTGAGGGTAGTTTTATTGTTCTCTGCCCGGTTGCGAAGTTCCTTACGGCGCTTCTGTAAAGCTGATCCACTCCAAAAAAATCTGTTAGCTGCGTCTCTGTGCCGTTGTTTTTGTTATGTCAGAGCCGTTACGTCTTGTTTTTATTAGGTATGCCACTTTTTATTCTTGTTATGCCAGATATATAGCAGGACCTGTGCCAACTTTTGCGAATGCTTTAAAAACAATGGCTTAGGACGAAGTGTCAGAGCGGGTCAGGCAAAAAATCCTTGCCGTTTGTTTCCGTGTTACCCGCTTGCGGCGTTCGCTGTCCCGAAGAGGTAACACAATATGTTTCCGTTCACGTTGGCCGTGTTACACCGACGGCGCAGTGCGCAGCGCCGTAACGGCTTGCGACTGGCGCACCCGCAGGCAGCGCCATAACGCAGCAGTCATCAGGACGCTGACCAGCGCCCAGCCGAGCGCTTGTTGATTGGCAAGGCCTTCACGGAACAGTTGTGGCGCGATGCCTGCACCGACGATAAACGTCAGCAGCGCGACTTCGCGACGGGGAACCGCCACGGGGCGCGCCAGATAGAAGAGTGCGGGCACAATCAGCGTCGGTGTGGCAAAGCTGCGGTAGCGCGGGTCAAACACCAGCGCCAGCATCATGATCGCCGCCGCGAAACCCGCCGCTGCCACCAGCCAGCCGGCCCGCGCTTCGAACCACAGCAGCGCTTTGCTGCGCCATCCATCTCCCGCTGAAAGCACCCGCGCAGCATGGGCCATCACCACCAGATTCAAGCCCACCAGCAAGGCGGCCCAGAGGTATTCGCCGTAAAAGCGACTGGTGATGCGCGCCAGTTCGCCCCAGGTGCCGATGCAACAAGCGCCCAGCGCGGCCAGCAGCGGCAGAATCAGCGCGTTGCGGCGATTGTCGACCCGTCCGGCAAACGCCAGAGTCAGGAGGAAGATGCCACCACTGACGCTCAGCCAAAACGGCCACCAGCCCAGATTGGAAACCGGTCCGGCGAGCACGCCTTTTTCCTGTCTATCAGCGTCGAACAGTCCCCAGTAACCGCCCACCGCACCTTCGGCGGCGCGTTTCCAGGGTTGGTCGAAGGCTTCAATCAGGTTGTAGTGCCAGCCATTCTGCTCGGCCATGGCGACAAAGCCACGGATGAACTTCGCCTCGTTGACCCGGCTCGGCAGCGCGGTTTCCCGCTGGCGGCCTTCGCTGGGCCAGCCGGTTTCGCCGATCACGATGTCCTTGGGGGCGAATTTGCTGCCGAAGATCTGCCGGATCTGCGCCACGTGGGCCAATGCGTCATCAATGCCTTTGGGGTCGTCTTCCCAGTAAGGCAGCAAGTGGATGGTCAGGAAGTCCACGGCCGGTGCGACTTCCGGATACTGCAGCCAGAACTCCCAGACGTCGGCGTAGGTCACCGGTTGCCGGACCTGGCTTTTGACTTGACCAATCAACTTCGCCAGCTGCGCGCCGGTGACTTCCTTGCGCAGCAAGGCTTCGTTGCCGACGATGACCGATGTAACAACATCCGGATTGGCATTGGCCGAAGCGATCAGCGCATCGACCTCCTTGGCTGTGTCCTGCGCATTGCTGTTGATCCAGGCACCCAGCATCAGCTTCAAGCCGTGCTTGCGCGCCAATGCGGGGATCGCTTCCAGGCCAGTCATCGAATAAGTGCGGATGCACTCGAAACGCGTGGCGAGCAAGGCCAGGTCGGCGTCCATGCGCTCGGGTCGCAGCTTGAAAGGCTGGTCGAATGGCGACTGATCCTTGTCGAACGGCGTGTACGACGCGCATTGCAGCTTATGGGTCGGGGTGGCAGCGTCCGGGAGAATCACCGGCTTGCCCATCGTGTACCAGTAACTGCACATGGCGATCACGCCAAGCAGGCAAGCGAACAGATAGGGCACAAGGAATGAGCGGGAAGTGGCGGGCATGATCGGGCCGAAATGGGGCGAAGGCCGCATCTTAGCACTGGGTTTGTCAGCGGCGGCGACGTCGGCTGACTGCGGTGATTTTGCCGCAGACTCACTGCATTACTTTCGACATGCAATTTCTGGACGGATCAAAGCGCGTTTTACGACATGGATGTCGTTGATGGCCGCGTGATGTCGTTTCCCGATGCATTGACGTCGCTGACAGAGCACGTTCCATCATCGTCACGGTTGATTATCAAGGCGTCGACACGGTGCTGGTCATCGTTCGCAACAGTGGTTGAAGCGTGAAAGGTGCGCGGCGCTCCAAAGTTGGGCGCGGCCTGCGACCTTAATAACAACGTCAACGATGCCCGACCGCCGTCGGGCGCAGGACTACCGGGGAAGTAACGATGAAGATGCGAAAAATCCTGGGCGTGAGTGCCGCTCTGGCCCTTGCTGTCAGTTCCACGCTGGCCAGTGCCAAAGAAGTGAGCATTGGCTATGTCGACGGTTGGTCCGACAGCGTCGCCACGACTAACGTTGCGGCTGTGGTGATCAAGCAGAAGCTGGGCTATGACGTAAAACTGCAAGCCGTTGCGGCCGGGATCATGTGGCAAGGCGTGGCTACCGGCAAACTGGACATGATGCTGTCGGCCTGGCTGCCGGTCACTCATGGCGAGTACATGACCAAGAACAAAGACAACGTGGTGAACTACGGTTCCAACTTCAAGGACGCCAAGATCGGCCTGATCGTACCTGAGTACGTGAAAGCCAAGAGCATCGAAGATCTCAAGACTGATGAGTCCTTCAAGAAAAAGATTGTCGGCATTGATGCCGGTTCGGGCGTCATGATCAAGACCGATCAGGCTATCAAGGACTACGGTCTGGATGGCTACAAACTGCAGGCCAGTTCCGGTGCCGGCATGATCGCCGAGCTGACCCGGGCTTATCCAAAAGAGCAATCCATCGCTGTGACTGGCTGGGTGCCGCACTGGATGTTCGCCAAATGGAAGTTGAAGTTTCTTGAAGATCCGAAGGGTGTCTACGGTGCCGCAGAAACCGTGGACAGTATCGGCAGTAAAGAACTGGCCGCCAAGGCTCCGGAAGTTGTCGAGTTCCTGAAGAAATTCCAGTGGGCTTCCAAGGATGAAATCGGCGAAGTGATGCTGGCCATTCAGGATGGCGCCAAGCCTGAAGCCGCCGCTGAAGCATGGGTCGCCAAGCACCCGGACCGTGTCAAAGAGTGGACCGGCAAATAAGCCTTCACGCCTGACGCAACATCCAGAGCCGCCCGGTTTAACGACCGGGCGGTTTTTTTGCGTGAGCGCATTTATCCCGTGGGACCGGCTTTAGCCGGGAAAGGGTCGATACATTCACGGTATTTATATCGCCCGTTATACAGCCTTCCCGGGCAAAGCCGGTCCCACAGTAGCCGGTCCTACAGTGTCGTTCTAATACTAAGGTCGTCTGGAGCGCGCGCCAGACCTGACTAAAGTGAATGTGTGACATCTCATCTGTGCTGCGAGGACAAAAACAATGAACGACAGCATTTACCTCTCGATTCAAAACAGCCCCCGTTTCAAGGAGCTGGTATCAAAAAGAGAGCGCTTCGCCTGGATTCTCTCGGCGATCATGCTTGGCCTGTATGCGGCCTTTATTCTTTTGATTGCTTATGGACCCCATATTCTGGGGGCCAAATTAAGCCCGACATCAACGATTACGTGGGGAATGCCTATTGGGGTCGGTTTGATCCTTTCTGCATTCATACTCACCGCGATCTATGTTCGCCGCGCAAACGGTGAATTCGATGACCTGAACAACGCGATTCTGAAGGAGGCTCAGCAATGATCCGGCGCCTCTTGGCAGTATTCGGCCTGGCCGCCTTCGCGCCGTCCCTTTGGGCGGCAGAAGCGTTGACCGGCGCTGTGCAGAAACAACCGCTGAACGTTTCGGCGATCGTCATGTTCGTCATTTTCGTCGGCTTTACCCTGTACATCACTTATTGGGCATCGAAGAAAAACAAGACAGCAGCAGACTACTATTCGGCAGGCGGCAAGATCACCGGCTTCCAGAATGGCCTGGCAATTGCGGGTGACTATATGTCCGCCGCTTCTTTCCTGGGTATTTCCGCGCTGGTGTATACCTCCGGCTACGACGGCCTGATCTACTCGATCGGCTTCCTGGTGGGCTGGCCGATCATTCTGTTCCTGATCGCCGAACGCTTGCGTAACCTGGGTAAATACACGTTTGCTGACGTGGCGTCCTATCGCCTCAAGCAGAAAGAGATCCGTACCCTGTCTGCCTGCGGTTCGCTGGTGGTGGTTGCGTTCTACCTGATCGCGCAGATGGTTGGCGCCGGCAAGCTGATCCAGCTGCTGTTCGGGCTGGACTACGCGGTTGCGGTGGTGCTGGTCGGTATCCTGATGTGCCTGTATGTGCTGTTTGGCGGCATGCTCGCAACCACCTGGGTACAAATCATCAAGGCCGTGATGCTGTTGTCCGGTGCGTCGTTCATGGCCCTGATGGTCATGAAGCACGTCAACTTCGACTTCAACATGCTGTTCGCCGAAGCGGTCAAGGTTCACCCTAAAGGTGAAGCGATCATGAGCCCGGGCGGTCTGGTGAAAGATCCGATCTCGGCGTTCTCCCTGGGTCTGGCACTGATGTTCGGTACTGCTGGCCTGCCGCACATCCTGATGCGCTTCTTCACCGTAAGCGATGCCAAAGAAGCCCGTAAGTCGGTGCTGTACGCCACCGGTTTCATCGGCTACTTCTACATCCTGACCTTCATCATCGGCTTCGGCGCGATCCTGCTGGTCAGCACCAATCCGGCGTTCAAGGACGCAGCGGGTGCGCTGTTGGGTGGTAACAACATGGCAGCGGTTCACCTGGCCGATGCGGTCGGTGGCAGTCTGTTCCTGGGCTTCATCTCGGCAGTTGCTTTCGCCACCATCCTGGCAGTGGTTGCCGGTTTGACCCTGGCGGGCGCTTCGGCAGTTTCCCACGACTTGTATGCCAGCGTGATCAAGGCCGGCAAAGCCAACGAGAAAGACGAGATCCGCGTTTCGAAGATCACCACCATTGCCCTGGCAATCGTGGCAATCCTTCTGGGCATCGCCTTCGAAAGCCAGAACATCGCGTTCATGGTTGGCCTGGCGTTCTCCATCGCGGCGAGCTGTAACTTCCCGGTCTTGCTGCTTTCCATGTACTGGAAAAACCTGACCACCCGTGGCGCCATGATCGGCGGCTGGATGGGCTTGATCAGCGCCGTGGTGCTGATGGTCCTCGGTCCGACCATCTGGGTATCGATCCTGCATCACGAGAAAGCCATCTTCCCGTACGAATACCCGGCGCTGTTCTCCATCGCCATCGCCTTCGTCGGTATCTGGTTCTTCTCCATCACCGACAAATCGAAAGCGGCGGAGGGCGAGCGCGCCTTGTTCTACCCGCAGTTCGTACGCTCGCAGACTGGCCTGGGCGCCAGCGGCGCGGTGTCGCACTGATCTGTCTGATGTGAAGTAACCAGCAAGACAAAACGCCCCGAATGATTCGGGGCGTTTTTGTTTCCAGGAGCCAACGTGTTGGCGAGGATCCTGTGGGACCGGATTTATCCGGGAAGAGGCCGGTACATCCACGACATATTTGTTGTAAGGAATATTGCTTTCCCGGATAAATCCGGTCCCACGGGTTAGCCGAGTGAAAGCGCAGCCATCCATACACCCTTATTCAACCCAATAAAAAACCCCGCCAGATTGGCGGGGTTTTTTTGGTTGAAGCCGGGAAGTTATATTCTTCCGAGCAATACCAGGATCAGCAGGATAACCAGGATAGTACCGATGATGCCCGACGGCCCGTAACCCCAGCTGCGGGAGTGCGGGAATACCGGCAGACCACCAACCAACAGCAAGATGAGGATAATGATAAGAATTGTGCCGATGCCCATGACGAGTTCCTTCTGGTGTTCGTGGAGTGGCTTTAACAGTTCAAGCTTTTGCCAAACCGGCGTAAAGTTTGTGCTGCTTAACTACTCCGACTATCGTGTTTCGGAAAAAGTCCATGTCGGTTTCAAGAAAGCCTGAAAATAATAAAATATTTATATTTATCAGTGGATTATTGAACTTTAACCGGTCTTCAAAGATCGCGCTTTTATAACCGCGCTGCAGCAGGATCTACTCCATGTTTTTTCGCCTGGCAGCCGACGCCGTCGTCGTGGTGCATTTATTGTTCATTGTGTTCGTGTTATTTGGCGGGCTGCTGGTGCTGCGTTGGCGCTGGCTGCTGATCCTGCATATTCCGGCGTTGGTGTGGGGCGCGGTGGTGGAGTTTTTTCATTTCTATTGCCCGTTGACCCCGCTGGAGAACACGTTGCGCAGCCGGGCCGGCACGGAAGGCTACGACGGCGGCTTTATCGAGCATTACCTGATCCCGCTGATCTATCCCGCAGGCCTGACGCCGCAGATTCAACTGTGGCTGGGCGGCATTGTCGTGCTCTGCAACCTGGTGGTTTACAGCTGGCTGGCCAGTCGCCGATGGTCGCGCCGCAAATCCCCGTAACGCAGGGTTTGCCTCAGTCATTCAGCGCTTTGATGGTGGATCGGATTGGCGTTGGCAGTGGTTACACTGCGGCTTATCTTCTTCGCAAAGACAAGGCGTTCCCCTATGCAAAATCGCATCATGATCACTGGCGCCGGGTCTGGCCTGGGTCGCGAAATCGCGCTGCGCTGGGCCCGTGAAGGCTGGCGTCTGGCATTGTCCGATGTCAACGATGCGGGTTTGCAGGAGACCCTCAAACTGGTGCGCGAGGTGGGCGGTGAGGCATGTGATGAGAGTTTTGTGCAGCGCTGCGATGTCCGCGACTACAGCCAGCTGACTGCTTTCGCCCAGGCCTGCGAAGAAAAATTCGGCGGCATCGACATTATCGTCAATAACGCGGGAGTTGCTTCCGGTGGCTTCTTCAGCGAGCTGTCCCTGGAAGACTGGGACTGGCAAATCGCGATCAACCTCATGGGCGTGGTCAAGGGCTGCAAGGCGTTCTTGCCGTTGCTCGAAGTCAGCAAGGGGAAAATCATCAACATTGCGTCCATGGCCGCCTTGATGCAGGGCCCGGCCATGAGCAACTACAACGTCGCCAAGGCCGGTGTGGTGGCCTTGTCAGAAAGCCTGTTGATTGAATTGCGCCAACAGGAAATCGGCGTGCATGTGGTTTGCCCGTCGTTTTTCCAGACCAACCTGCTGGACTCTTTCCGAGGGCCGACGCCGGCCATGAAAGCTCAGGTTGGCAAGTTGCTGGAGAGCTCGCCGATCAATGCCAGTGAAATCGCCGACTACATCTTCGAACAGGTCGCCCAAGGCGAGTTCATGATCCTCCCGCACGAGCAGGGACGCATGGCCTGGCAGCTCAAGTGCAAGAATCCGCAGCTGCTGTATGACGAGATGGCGGCGATGTCAGAGAAAATGCGTCGCCGCTAGACTGTAGGAGCCAACTTGTTGGCGAGGCGATGTGTGCGCTGCACAGCTTCGCGAGCAAGCTCGCTCCCACACAAGTTCACTCCTACGGTGAGTTAGCGCTTTCTGATAGGGTTGCCGCCATTCGCTGGCAACTTTTGTAGAGAACTCTCCGTGCTCAATTACTTGTGGTTTTTCCTCGCCGCCTTGTTCGAAATTGCCGGCTGCTATGCCTTCTGGATGTGGCTGCGCCTGGGTAAAAGCGCGCTGTGGATTGTTCCCGGGCTGATCAGCCTGACATTGTTCGCGCTTTTGCTCACTCGCGTGGAGGCAACTTATGCCGGGCGCGCCTATGCGGCGTATGGCGGGATCTACATCATTGCGTCCATCGCCTGGCTGGGTGTTATCGAGCGGGTCAGGCCCTTGAACACCGATTGGCTCGGTGCCGCGCTGTGTGTGATCGGTGCGACGATCATTCTGTTTGGTCCGCGCTGGTCGGCTCAATAATCCTGAATGTAAGACGTTTCCTTCAAGCTTTTCCGGCGGCCTTGCAGGACATGACTGATTTTCCGTCTGTGCATTGAAGGGCAGAAAAGGCCCATGCAAGCTGATTCTCTTTAACTAAAAGAGAATAGGAAAATGCTGATACTGACGCGGGAAGTTGGCGAAACATTCTCTATCGGCGATGACATCACCGTACAAATCCTGGCCATCCAGGGCAATCAGGTACGGTTTGGTATCACTGCGCCCAGCCACATCAAGGTTCATCGTGCCGAGGTATACCGACGCATTGCCCAGCGCCTGTCGCAGCAGCGCGCGGAAGTCGCAGGAGAAGGTCGTCCTTGAGACAGCGGCGCTTCAGTCAAAGAATTCCTTGGGCACTTCATGCTTGAGCATCAGCTGGCACTGTTGGCTTTCCAGATCGAAGAAAATCACCGCCTGGCCTTTGTTCAATGCATGCCTTACGCGCAGGACACGGGTTTCCAGAGGCGTGTCGTCGCCGTTGTCAGTGCCATCGCGGCTGACAAAATCTTCGATCAAGCGGGTGAGGGTGTCGGCTTCGAGTTGGTCGTAGGGGATCAGCATGAGAGTTCTCGCATCAATTCCCGGCGATGATAGTGCACGAGCGTCGTCGGAGCGAGCGGCGGCCGGTGCTTGCTACGCGACGGGGTATCTTCTACGGATGAGATACCGCCTTCGCAAGCAAGCTTGCTCCCACAAATCGTGCAAGGTAGCTGAACCTGTGGGAGCGAGCTTGCTCGCGAAGAGGCCGTGGACTATTCGACCTCTTCCCGATTCTGCCCAATCAGACTGTCCACCGCTGGCACGCGGGTGTCGGATTCCATCTGCGCGTCGTGTTCGATCTGATGACTGAATTTTTCAAGCGACGCCGTTGCCGGTTTTGCGTCGCTGGCGAAGACCGGCGGGCTGAGCATATATGCGCCGAGCAACCGGCTCAGACCGGCGAGGCTGTCGATGTGCGTGCGTTCGTAGCCGTGGGTCGCGTCGCAGCCGAAGGCCAGCAGGGCGGTGCGGATGTCATGCCCGGCGGTAACCGCCGAATGGGCGTCGCTGAAGTAATAGCGGAACATGTCCCGGCGCACCGGCAGTTCGTTTTCAGCACCCAGGCGCAACAAATGCCGGGACAAATGGTAATCGTAAGGACCGCCCGAATCCTGCATCGCGACACTGACTGCGTGCTCGCTGGAATGCTGGCCCGGCGCAACTGGCGCGATATCAATGCCGACAAACTCACTGACATCCCATGGCAATACGCCTGCCGCGCCGGTGCCGGTTTCTTCGGTGATGGTGAACAGCGGATGGCAATCGATCAGCGGTTCGGCGCCGCTGTCGACAATGGCTTTCAATGCCGCGAGCAACGCCGCTACGCCTGCCTTGTCGTCCAGATGGCGGGCGCTGATGTGCCCGCTTTCGGTAAATTCCGGCAGCGGATCAAAGGCCACGAAATCGCCGATGCCAATGCCCAGGGATTCGCAATCGGCCTTGGTCGTGGCGTAGGCGTCGAGGCGCAGTTCGACGTGATCCCAACTGATCGGCATCTCGTCCACCGCAGTGTTAAACGCATGCCCGGACGCCATCAGCGGTAGCACGCTGCCACGGATCACGCCGTTGTCGGTAAACACGCTGACCCGACTGCCTTCGGCAAAACGGCTCGACCAGCAGCCAATCGGCGCCAGCGACAAGCGTCCGTTGTCTTTCACTTCGCGCACGGCGGCGCCGATGGTGTCCAGGTGCGCAGAAACCGCGCGGTCCGGGCTGTTTTGCTTGCCTTTCAAGGTGGCGCGAATGGTCCCGCGCCGGGTCAGTTCGAACGGGATGCCCAGTTCTTCAAGACGCTCGGCGACGTAGCGCACGATGGTGTCGGTGAAACCGGTGGGGCTTGGGATCGCGAGCATTTCCAACAGGACTTTCTGCAGGTAATTCAGATCCGGTTCGGGGATTTTTCTTGCAGTGGTCATGGATGGCTCCTTCGGAGCAGTTGAAAGCGGTAAGCCGCAAGCTGCAAGGCAGAGCAGGTCTGCTTGCAGCTTGACGCTGGATGCTTGCAGCTGCTCTCAGCTGTGAACAGGCAAACTGTGCGGGAACAGCAGATCGACGAAGCGTTCTGCCGTGGGTTGCGGTTCATGGTTGGCCAGGCCAACACGTTCGTTGGCCTCGATGAATACGTATTCGGGTTGATCGGCAGCAGGGACCATCAGGTCCAGGCCGACCACCGGGATGTCGAGCGCACGCGCCGCGCGGATCGCCGCGTCGTTGAGCACCGGATGCAGAATCCCGGTGACGTCTTCGAGGCAGCCGCCGGTGTGCAGATTGGCAGTGCGGCGTACGGCCAGGCGTTGGTCCATGGGCAGCACGCTGTCATAGCTAAAACCCGCGTCGCGCACCGTGCGTTCGGTTTCCTCATCCAGTGGAATCTTGCTTTCGCCTCCGGTTGCAGCCGCGCGGCGGCGACTTTGCGCGTCGATCAACTGGCCAATCGTGTGTCGGCCATCGCCAACCACTTCTGCCGGACGACGAATTGCCGCCGCCACCACTTCGAAACCAATCACCACGATGCGCAGATCAAGGCCTTCGTGGAAGCTTTCCAGAATCACCCGCGAGTCGAACTGGCGAGCACGCTCGATGGCCTCCTGCATTTCTTCCGGGGTGCGCAGATTAACGGCGACGCCCTGGCCTTGTTCGCCATCCAGTGGCTTGACGACGATCTGCCCGTGTTCTTTGAGGAACGCCAGATTCGCTGCGGTTTCACCCGCGCGTTGCTGGGCGGGCAGGTTGAGCCCGGCAGCTTTCAACGCCCGATTCGTCATGCTCTTGTCCTGGCACAGCGTCATGCTTACGGCGCTGGTCAGGTCGCTGAGGGATTCCCGACAACGAATCCGCCGGCCGCCGTAGGCCAGGGTAAACAGGCCGGCTTCAGCATCATCGACCTGAACTTCAATCCCGCGGCGATGCGCTTCTTCGACGATGATCCGCGCATAAGGATTGAAATCTCCCAACGGACCGGGGCCGAGGAACAACGACTCGTTGATGCCATTCTTGCGCTTGATGGCAAAGGTCGGCAGGTTGCGAAAGCCCAGTTTGGCGTACAGCGCCTTGGCCTGTTCGTTGTCATGCAGCACCGACAAGTCCAGATAACTCAGACCGCGACTCATGAAATGCTCGATAAGATGCCGCACCAGCACTTCGCCAACACCGGGCCGCGTGCACTGTGGATCAACGGCCAGACACCACAGGCTGCTGCCTTTTTCAGGATCATTGAAAGCCTTTTGATGATTCAGGCCCATGACGCTGCCGATCACCGCGTTGCTGCTTTCATCCTCGGCAATCCAGTACACCGGGCCGCCCTGATGACGCGGGGTCAGCAGTTCAGGGTCGATCGGCAACATGCCGCGCGCCAGATACAGATTGTTGATCGCCTGCCAATCGTTGCTGTTCTGCGCTCGACGAATGCGGAAACCGCGAAACACCCGCTGCGCCGGACGATAATCGCTGAACCACAGGCGCAACGTGTCGGATGGATCAAGGAACAATTGTTGCGGCGACTGCGCCAGCACTTGCTGCGGCGCGGCGACGTAGAGCGCGATGTCACGCTCGCCGGGCTTTTCATTGAGCAGCTCGTTGGCCAGGCTCGCCGGGTCCGGATAGGTGTGACCAATCAACAGCCGACCCCAGCCGCAATGCAGCGCCAGCGGTTGCGCATCGATTGCGCTGCCATCTTCGGCCAGGCGTGCTTGCAGACGTTCATACGAGGGCGATTGGCCGCGCAACAGGCGTTGGCTGTAAGCCGTCGAATTCTGTTTCATCAGATCAAAGTCCTTGTTCGCTGAGCCACAGGTTCAGCGCCGCCAACTGCCAGAGTTTCGAGCCGCGCAGCGGGGTCAACTGGCCTTGAGGGTCGGTCAGCAATTTGTCGATCATGGCCGGGTTAAACAGCCCGCGATCCTGGCTCGGGTCGAGCAGCAACTCGCGCACCCAATTCAGCGTGTCGCCCTGCAGATGCTTGAGGCCCGGCACCGGGAAGTAGCCCTTCTTGCGGTCGATGACCTCGGCAGGAATGACCATGCGTGCGGCTTCTTTCAAGACCTGCTTGCCGCCGTCCGGCAGCTTGAACTTGCCGGGAATGCGTGCCGACAGTTCGACCAGGCGGTAATCCAGAAACGGCGTCCGCGCTTCCAGGCCCCAGGCCATGGTCATGTTGTCCACGCGTTTGACCGGGTCGTCGATCAGCATCACCGTGCTGTCCAGGCGCAGGGCTTTGTCCACTGCGGCATCAGCGCCTGGCTGGGCGAAATGCTCGCGCACGAAGTCACCGGCGGCGTCATTGGCAGTCAGCCATTGCGGCTGCACGGTGGCCTTGTACTCGTCGTAGCTGCGATCAACGAAGGCATCGCGATAGGCCGCGACCGGATCGCTGGCGCCGTCCACTTGCGGGTACCAGTGATAACCGGCGAACAACTCGTCAGCACCCTGGCCGCTCTGCACCACTTTGCAATGTTTGGCGACTTCCCGGGACAAGAGATAAAACGCAATGCAGTCGTGGCTGACCATCGGCTCGCTCATGGCGCGGAACGCCGCAGGCAGTTGCTCGATGATCTCGCTTTCCTGAATTCGCAATTGATGATGGTTGGTGCCGTAGTGCCTGGCGATCAAGTCCGAATACTGAAACTCGTCACCACGCTCGCCGCCCGCATCCTGAAAGCCGATGGAGAAGGTCGAAAGATCCTCGACACCCACTTCGCGCAGCAGTCCGACCAGCATGCTTGAGTCGACACCACCGGAAAGCAGCACACCGACATCCACCGCCGCCCGCTGACGAATCGCCACGGCTTCGCGCGTGCTGTCCAGAACCCGGTCGCGCCAGTCTTCCAGCGTCAGGTTGGCTTCGTCGGCATGCGGCCCGTAAGGCAGGCGCCACCAGACTTTCTGCTCGGTCTTGCCCGTTGCGTCGATACGCATCCAGCTGGCTGGCGGCAGTTTTTCAACGCCGGCCAGCAGTGTGCGCGGTGCTGGCACAACGGCATGGAAGTTCAGGTAATGATTAAGCGCCACCGGGTCGAGCATGCCGCTGATGTCGCCGCCCTTGAGCAGCGCTGGCAGCGTCGAGGCGAAGCGCAGGCGTTTGTCGGTGCGCGACAGGTACAGCGGCTTGACGCCCAGGCGGTCGCGAGCGATGAACAGTTCTTGCTTGTCGCGCTCCCAGATAGCGAAGGCGAACATGCCGTTGAGCTTGGGTAGCATGTCCACGCCCCAGGCGTGATAACCCTTGAGCAGCACTTCCGTGTCGCCGCCGGAATGGAACTGATAACCCAAGCCTTCCAGCTCGGTCCTCAATTCCGGAAAGTTATAAATCGCGCCGTTGAAGGCCAGGGACAAACCCAGATGGCTGTCGATCATCGGCTGCGCCGAGCCGTCCGACAGGTCCATGATTTTCAGTCGACGATGACCAAGGGCAACCGGCCCCTGGCTATGAAACCCCCACGCATCCGGGCCGCGAGGCGCCAGCTCATGGGTAATTCGTTCAACCGCGGCCAGGTCCGCCGGTTGATGATCAAAACGCAATTCACCTGCTAATCCGCACATAAGTCCTTACCGGTTATCCGTTGGGGAAGGTGGCCAGAAAAGGCGGCCACCCAGAAACTGACCTATGTGAAACCGGGTAGTTTTAGATCGATCGGTTATAAGGACGAAATTGGGGAATAGCCTATGGCCCCGTTGGAGATTCTATGTCTGAGCAACCGCCAGGCGCCGCAGATGTATTGTCTGAACCGACGCCTTCCCGGCTAAAGCCGGTCCCACTGGATCGCGCTGGTTTTGTGGGCCCGGATTTATCCGGGAAGACGGCATTCCAGTAGACGCAAATGCATCGGCTGTATGTCCTATCGCGAACGTCGCGTAGATCCGTTGGCGAGGCTTGCCCGCGAATGGGCCTATTTAATACCCGGTCATCTCCAGATACCCCACGCCTTGATGGCTGCCGCTGACCGTTACCGGGCCTTCCCAATAAGGAATGCGCAAATCCATCCACGCTTTGGGGTTGAGCGCGGTGGTCGTGATTTCCAGGCCTTTGCCGGGGATTTTCACTGACCAACGGGTCGGCAGGCTGTGTCCGGCGACTTGCGTGGTATCCAGCGGCGTCAGGCTGATGTCCTGCGCATGCAACAACTGCGTGCTGCCGTCCGCCGCGATCCAGGTTCCGGTGAGGTAAGGCTCGCCGTTCTTCTGGCGCATGCGGTAAAGCATCAGTGCAGCGCCGTCGTCCAGGTGCACCGAGAACCAGTCCCAGCCGGTCTGATTGGCGGTCAGTGGCTGGCTGCTCCATTCGCGGTCCAGCCACGCCGGGCCGCTGACGTGATAAGTCTTGCCGTCGATTTGCAATTCACCGTCGGTCTGGAAAAACGGCTGGCTGTAGTAATACGAGGCCTGGCCTTGCTCGGATTTCTGACTGAAGCCCTGTTCGCCCTGCAGCACCAGCGGCTTTTGCGCTTTGAGCGTCAATCGATAGGCAAAGCGTGGATCTTTGGCGGTCAGTTGCATGACCGCCAGCGGATCCGCGTCTGTTTTTGCGTCTGGCCCGGACGACGTGCTGCGCAATGCCCAGTCATCGATCCAGGCCGCAAACGGTGCGGTGTTCACCCCGGCCTGCTCAACGCCGCCCCGGGCGTAACGCTCGGCGGCGAAATGTTGCGTCGCGGAAGTGAGCGCCGCGTGGCCCATCCAGATCGTGCCGTCGTTCCAGCCGGTGCCGGTTTGACCTGCGCGCAGGGCGTTGCGGAACAGTGTCCATTGCACGCCAAAGCGCTGGCCCTGGTCGTCCTTGAGGTTGGCGGTGATGTACCACCATTCAATCCGGTATCCATCGTGGGGACCGTGATCAGCCGGGAATACGAAATGCCGCCCCGCTGTCACCTGGGCAAACTGTTCAGCCTTGTCCGCCAGCCCGGCGAAGCCTTCTTCCGGCGCGGTCGGCTTGTCGCAGGCGGCGACCAACAAGGTGCTCAGGACCAGAACCAGCCAGTTACGTCTCATTGGCGAAGGTCCTCAGCAAGTCGGCGGGGCGCGTGCGGTACAGCTTGAACAGCGGCCATGCCGACGCGAGCAGGGTGGCCAATAGCGCCAGCGCCGCCAGTTGCGCGAGTTGTGCCGGGAAAATCTGCAACGGCAGCCGCCAGCCAAAGGCCTGCACGTTGATCACCGCATCCAGGCACCAGGCCAGCAGCAAGCCCAGCGGCAGGGCGAACGCAAGGGTCAGCACCGCCAGCAACCAGGTCTGGCCCAGATTGAGCAGCATCAATTGCCGCCGCGTTACACCCAGCGCCCACAGCGGCGAGAGTTGGCCGAGGCGGCTTTGACTCTGGGTCAACAGGCTGATGAACAACGCGATGCCTGCCACGGCCAGGGTCAGACTGTTCAGCGCTGCGGTCGCGGCGAAGGTGCGTTCGAAGACTTGCGTCGACCAGCCCTTGAGCTGGCTCTGGTCGATGATGTGATTGTCGTCCAGTTTGAAGCGATCCTGCAGGGCACGCACCAGTGGCGGCACGGCGGCTGGATCGATGCGCAGATTGAAACGGGTCGGCGCCAATTGCGGCCAGTGACTGAGAAAGCGTTGCGAGTTCACCAGCAGATGGCCTTTGGGATTGCCGTAGTCGGCGTAAATGCCGACGATGCGCGGCGACCACATGCCATCAGGTGTCGCAATGCCGATGGTGTCGTCGAGACCCAGTTTCAGGCGTCGCGCCAGTTGCTCGCTGACCATGACCGTGTCCTGCCGGGCCAGTTGCTCCCAGGGATCACCGGCTGCCGCGTCGAGCAGCGGCCAGTGTTGCCGATAGGTCGGATGGTCGATCACGCCAAACAAGTCGGCGGGCCAACCCTGCAATTGAATCGACACCTGCCAGTTGGGCAAGACGGCCGTGACGCTGGGTTGCTGCTCCAGCCAGGTTTGCAGTTGTGGCGCTTGCGCGGCTTCTTGCGGCGTCACGTATAGCTCGGCGGTCAGGCGTTGTTCGAGCCAGTTGCCGAAGGTTGCGCGGAAGCCGGACGTCATGCTGCCCGCGCCGATATTGGCTGCCAACGCCAGCAGCAGGGCCATCAGCGCCAGGCTCAGGGCTGGCAATTGTTGGCGACAATCGGCAAGAAACCATTGGCCCAATACGGATCGACTGCGGCCCAACAGCACGTTGAGCAAGGCGTTGAGCAACACCGGCAAGCCCAGCGCTGCGCCCAGCAACAGCGCTGCCATGAGCATAAAACCGCTGGCGAGGCTGTCACCCGATATCAATGCAGCCAAGGCGATAACGGCGGCGCTGCTGGCAACCCAGGCTTGACGACGCAACCAGCGGCCATGGGCCTGATGCCAGGCTTGCGGGTTGGCCAGGGCCAGCAACGGCATGCGCGCGGCACGCAGCAAACTGTTGGCCCCGGCCAGCAACGCGCCCAGCACACTCAGGCCCAGACCGCTCAGCCACCACCACGGGCTCAGCGTCAGTTGGCCAGCCACTTCCGCGCCGTACAGCCCGCGCAGGCTGGCGGCGACATCCGGCAACAGCAGGCTCGCCAGCCAATAACCGCTGGCCACGCCCAACACGCCGCCGAGCAACGCCAACACGCCCAGTTCAACGCCCAGCGCGGCAATCAACAAACGTGCGCTGACCCCGCAGGCGCGCAAATTGCGCAGCAGCCCGCGACGCTGCTCTAGGGCCAGGCCGATGGCGGCGTGAACGATAAACAGACCGACCACGAACGACAGGAAACCTAGCGCATCAAGGTTTAGGTGGAAGCTTTCCGTCAGGCGCGCCAGATTGTTCTCTTCGCCGCTTTTCTTCAGCAGCAGTTGGCCGTTCAGCTCAGGGGGCAGAACCGGATTGTCAGCGGCGAACTTTTTGTCCAGTAGCAGTCGCGAAATCTGCCCAGGCAGACCGAGCAGCGGTTGCGCGAAACCGATGTCCATCAACAGCACGCCCGGCGCCATGCCGATCTGGCTGTGCAGGGGCGGCAAGGCTTGTCCGTCGAGCGTCAAGGGTTGTTGCCCTTCGTGCAGGCCCAGCGCCTGGAGGGTTTGCGGCGCTATCCAGGTGCGCCCCGGCGGGGTGAAGAAGGCGACGATCTGTGTCATGTCCAGGATTTGCCCGGCCAGCGCCGAACCTGCGGGCAGGGAAACCGGCTCGATGCCCATCACCCGCACGCGGCGTTCTTCCGGGCCTTGCAGGGTGATTCGGCCTTGCACCACCGGCGATACCGGCCAGCCTGCACGACGCAGGCTGACGAACAGATCCTGAGCCAACGGTGCACCGTTGGCAGTGGAAAGACTGGTCTGTGGCTCGCCGCCAATCAACTGACTGGCCTGGGCGTAGCTTTGCCGCGCCTGACTGTTCAGGGCCTGCACGCCGGTGAGCAGCGCGGTGGCCAGCCACAAACCGGTCAGCACGCTGAAAAACTGCACCGGATGGCGCCGCCAGTGGCTGAGCAGGGCGCGCAGCGTCCAGTAAAAAACCCGCACCTCAGCGCTCGCTCTCGGCCGCCAGACGACCCAGATGCAACACCACTTTCTGCGCCAGACGCTCGGCAACCCGCGGGCTGTGCGTGACCATCAGCAGGCTGGTCGGACTGTCTTGCAGCAGCTCCAACAGTAATTGCAGGACTTCATCGCTGGTGGCTTCGTCGAGGTTGCCGGTGGGTTCGTCGGCCAACAGCAAGCCGGGACGTGAGGCCAGTGCCCGGCCGATTGCCACGCGCTGCTGCTGTCCGCCGGAAAGTTGTTCGGGATAACGCTTGAGCAAATCGCCGAGGCCCAGGCGTTCCACCAGCTGCGCCTGCCACTTGGGCTCATAGCGCCCGGCCAGCCGCGCCTGGAACGCCAGATTGTCCTCGACTTTCAGGCTGCCGATGAGGTTGAACTGCTGGAACACCAGGCCGATTTCCGTGCGCCGCCAGTTCGCTAGTTGCGCTTCGTTCATGCGGTCAAGGCGCTGGCCGCCGACTTCAATCTGTCCGCTGTCGGCCTGATCCAGCCCGGCCACCAAGTGCAGCAACGTACTTTTTCCGCTGCCGGATTCACCCATCAACGCCAGGCTGCTGCCGTTTTCCAGACGCAGATCAACCCCGCGCAACACCGCCAGCGGGCCTTGAGCGGTGGCGTAGCTCTTGAAGACGTTTGTTACTTCAAGCATGGCGGGCTTTATTCCGGCGCGGGAGTGAAGGGGCAGGATAGCGGCTTTGCCAGATCTGTTGGAGATTTCGCCGTGTTGTTGGCACGGCGCTGTTGACCACCAAATACCGAACATGTGGGACCGGATTTATCCGGGAAGGCGGCATTTCTGACGACGAAATACAGTGAATGCGCCGACCTCTTCCCGGATAAATCCGGTCCCACGACGTCCTCATCGCTCAGATGCTTATGGGGTGTTTGATGAGAGGGGACAAGACCCCGCCTACCTGTGGCACTTTCACTTGCCCCGAATCAATTCGCGCAACATGAAGCGGTTCGGATGGCAGGCTTCGGCGACGCTGCGGGGCAGCGGCAGGGGTTCGTCGGTCAGCCAGGCGGCAAGCAGTTCGGCGCATAGCGGCGCGGTGATCAGGCCTCGTGAGCCGTGGCCGCTGTTGATGTACAAACCGTCCAGCCATGGACAGGGCGCGTCCGGCACCTGACGTGCGTCTTTGCTCAGCGCCGCATAGCGCTGGGTAAACGCGTCCTTGTCGGCCAGCGGCCCGACGATGGGCAGGTAATCCGGGCTGGTACAGCGAAAGGCCGCGCGGCCTTGCAAGGCTTCCGGCGCCAGGCTGTGTGCGCCAAGCCGCTCGACCAGATCGGCGGATATCTCCTGCAACAACTGCAGATTGCCCAGGTGATCGGCGACGGTGGTGCTCAGGTCCTCATTCTTGAAATCAAAACTGGCGCCCAATGTGTGTTCGCCCAAGCGCGGCGGGGCCACGTAGCCTTCGGCGCAAACCACCGTGCTCAAGGCCTGACTGGCCTCGGTCTGCGACAAACGGGTGATTTGCCCGCGAATGCGTTTGAGTGGCAGATCAGCGCTGGCCGGGAAGCGCTTGATATCGGCCGCGCCCGCCAGAATCACCACCGGTGCACAGTCCAGCAGCACCGCGCCATCCCAGGCTTGCCATTGATCGCCATCACGACGCAATTCGACGACCTCGCGATGCAATTGCAACGCAATGTTCGGATGCGTAGCGTGGGCACGGCACAGTGCGGGCGGATGAACCCAGCCGCCTTCCGGAAAAAACAGTCCGCCGCTGGTGAGCGTGATACCGCTGCGGGCTTGGGCGTCGGACTTATCCACAAGCTGCAGCAACTCGGGGCTGAACGCCTCGGCCAGTTGCGCCTGGCGCTGGGCTTCCTTGTCGTTGAACGCCAGTTGCAGCACGCCGCAGCCGTCCCAGTCGACGCCGCGTTGCAGAC
The DNA here is from genome assembly GCF_049898225.1 of Pseudomonas sp. DSP3-2-3. Classification (NCBI taxonomy): domain Bacteria; kingdom Pseudomonadati; phylum Pseudomonadota; class Gammaproteobacteria; order Pseudomonadales; family Pseudomonadaceae; genus Pseudomonas; species Pseudomonas sp. DSP3-2-3. The sequence goes on from NZ_JAFCXH010000002.1 coordinate 324,010, forward strand.
GCTCGATGGCGCGGCGCGTGTAGCCGAAGCCGCTGAGGATCAAATGCGAAAGTGCCGTGCCGTGCGCCGAGAGTTTCAGATACAGCACGCCCTGAGGATTGCCCGACGCTTCCTGGGCCACCTCGGCATGCCGCTCCAGCAAAGTGACCTGCCAACCCCGCGCCGCAAGGCTGGCGGCAGTCGTGCAACCGGCCATGCCTGCGCCGATCACCAGTGCCTTGCGCTCACCTGCATATTTCGAGGGCCGGGCGAACCAGGGTTTCGCGGCGGGGAACGCCGGAGCTTCCTCGGGCCAACCGACAAACACCCCGCGCAGCACCTCCCACTTATGCCCGATGCCGGGCACGCGTTTCATCTTGAAACCTGCGGCGTTCAAGGCGCGACGTACCCAGCCGGTGCTGGTGAAGGTGCCAATGGTCGAGTCCGGCGCCGCCAGCCGGGCCAGCTCGGCGAACAGCTCCGGGGTCCACATTTCCGGGTTTTTCGCAGGGGCAAAACCGTCGAGAAACCATGCATCGATCTGCCCGTCCAGCTGCGGCAGCATGTCCAGCGCATCACCGATCAGCAGGGTCAGCGTCACGCGCCCGCCGTCAAAGACAAAGCGTTGAAACCCTTCATGCACCGCCACGTATTGCGTGAGCAGCTGCTCGGCGAATGCCGCCAGTTCCGGCCACAGCGCCAGCGAACGTTGCAGGTCGGCGAGGCTCAGCGGGAATTTCTCGACGCTGACGAAATGCAGGCAGGCGCTGGCCGTTGCGCATTCCTCGAACAACTGCCACGCGCAGAGAAAGTTCAAGCCTGTGCCGAATCCGGTTTCGCCAATGACCCACCGGCCATGTTCGGGCAGCGCAGTGAAACGATTGCGCAGATCGTTCTGCACGAGGAACACATGCCGCGTCTCCGCCAGGCCGGATTCGGTGGAGAAATACACATCGCAAAATTCCCGTGAGTGGGGATTGCCTTGTTCATCCCAGTCGATCTGGGCGTGGCGGGTAACGGTCATGTCGGTCGGGCCTGTGCGCGGGGGGCAGCATCTTAACGGCTATTAATTATTTATACCTTGGCACGGAGCAATAGCTGGTCAGCTCTCGCTTCTTTTCTTCTCGATAAGGACATTGAGCATGACCTCGACTATCGCCCAGCCCCATCATCAATTGATCAGCGATACGCTGCCCGCGTGGTACGTAGAAGCGACTGCGGCAACCCGGCAAACCTTGAATCGCGACATGGTCAGTGGCCAACAGCTGCGCCAGCAATGGGACCAAACCCTGGCGGATATCCAACCACTGGACGAGTTTGCCCGGCCGCTGCTGATCAAGGCACTGGACGATGAGTTCGGCCCAGGCCTGGACGTCGACAACACCTACGTCTTCAAAGATATTTACCAGCGCGGTGCTTTTGGTCAGTTGCAGCTCGCGCCTCCTGAGGTTTGCCTGCAAACGCTGCTGCATGCCGCGTTGCAAAACTTCCATCAGGAAGAGGTCGATGCACCGCACAAGTCGGGACGCGTGCGGATCGTCGACATCAGGCATGTCACCGACCAGCGCTATGGCAGTTATGACGAGTACCCGCGTCATCCTATGAATATCGATCCGGGCCGATTCATGCGGGTCTGCCGCGAACTGGATCTGGGCGGTAAATACCAGCTGCATCTGGACAGTGTGGTCGGCTCATTTAGCGGCGATCCAGCCGAGACTGCTGCACAGGTCGCCGATCTGTGCGGCCGCAAGGAGCTCAACGCGTTGCAGGTTCAGGCGCACATTGCCTATATGCGCAAGGATATTTCCGAAACGTTTTACACCCACCTGCTGGCTCTTCCCGAGCGCGCCAGAAGCAGCGCACTGGATTACGGCTGCCTGAAAATCTGCGGCTTCAGCGTGCGCGACATTTTGGTTTTCAGAATCAAAAGTGAAGAAACTTGCGTCATCTACGTCCCCGGTGAGCCGGTGCAGGGCATGAAAGAGTTCGACTCCTTCGCACAGCTCAAGAGGCTGTTGAACCACAGGTTCACGCCGACGTATTGCAAGGGATTCATGAACCGTTTTATCGCGCAACGCAGCAAAGCGGCTTTCTATAGCAAGGTGGCGGATCGCGTCGCGCCTGGCCGACTGCGCTTGGATCCTGATGACACTACTATTATTCCGCGTTTGATCCATATTCGCGAAGTCGACGCTGATTTCGATCTGAATATTGAGCTCGATGAAATGCCCTACGACCTGTTCGGCCATTTCTATTTCCAGACAATGCTGCGCATCAAGGACGATGCCCGTGTGCTGGCAGTGCCAACCGGCGACGAAGATGAAGCGTCGCGTCGAGCTCGATTGTCCGGATACTTTTCCCTGGGCCTGAACGCGGTGAACCTTGCCGCGCTGTTTGTGCCGTTGCTGGGCGAGGCGATGATGGTCGTGGCCGGTGCGCAATTGCTGACAGAGACTTTCCAGGGTATCGACGCCTGGAGCCACTCCGACATGGATGAGGCTCTGGAACATCTGGGCAGCGTCGCGGAAAACCTCGCGTTCATGGCCGCGTTCGGTGCGCTGGTCAAGGCAGGACAAGCGCCAGAGATGCCGCCCCTCAAACGTTCGTCCTTTATCGACAAACTGGTCCCGACCAGGCTGCCAGGTGGCGAGATACGCTTGGCGTCCCCGGATCCGACGCCCTTCACCCACGATTCTCATCTGCCCGACACACCGCTGCCGGGCGCGGCCGATGTTCTGCAACGTGTAGCGCTGGACCAGGAAATCCACAGGTTCCGCCAGCAGATCAATGATGTCGCCGCTTACACCTCGGCCGACGCGCAGTTGCAAATGGAGCTATTGGTTACATTGCCGGGCTGGCCTGTCGGGCGGCCGATTCATGTGCTTGACACTCAAGGGCTGAAAATCGCCGAATACGGTTCCAGCGCCCTACCGCAGGCTCATCCCAACCGTGTGCCGAGCCTTGAACCGTTGCTGGTGAGGCAAACGCAAATCGCCGACGGCCAGCTTCTGCAAGCGGTCATCGAAGGGTTGGGCGAGGGTGGGCAAAACCGCGTCTTTGCTCGTTCGACGTCCCGTACGCCGGAGACTCTTGCGGCGCACATTGCCCGCATTGCCGAGGGGCGCTCTGCGTGGCTTTTTGACCGGCTGTATGAGGGCCGGGACGTGAGCAACGACCCGCTGGTCAACCTGATCAAACGCGACTTTCCTGCACTGCCGGTAACTGACGCCCGGGAACTGCTGTCCTGCGCCTCTGCAGAACAGATCGCTGGCATGACCGCCACAGGGCGCGTGCCGTTGGAAATTGCAGGCAAGGCCCATGGTTACGTTCAGCAGATCCGCATTGATCGCGTGCTGGAAGGTTTTTGCCTTGTGTCCAAAGCGGATAACGTCGACACACTCAAGGTTTCCCTGGGGTTGCTGGGCGATCTGCCGGGCTGGCCGAACGATCTGCGTCTCGATGTTCGTGATGGTGCCTGGAACGGTGAGCTGATCGAGAGCCTTGGCAAACCTGACGCGCTGCAGCGCCGGGTGCTGATCAAGCGTGGTCTGGCGTTCCAGGCAGTTGACGGGCTGGGTACTGAACCGGGACAAGCCAGCGGCGAGCAGGACAATTTCTTTTCCGCAGTCTTGCAAGCGTTGCCCGAGGCGTCTCGTCAGGCCATGGGTTTTCTGGATGTTTCGGCAGATGCCGCTGCGCTGCGCAATCGCATCATCGATGCAGCGTTCAAGGATCGCCCTCGGCTCTCGAAAATCCTCCGCCAGTGGGCGCTCAAGCCCGGTGTGCGCTGGCCTGGACGACTGGCCGACGGGCGGATTGGCTACAAATTGAGTGGCAGGGGTCAGCTCAACCCGGAGGCTCCGCGATTCGAGGGTCAGGCCGCTGCCAGACGCGAGCTGGTGGCAACCTTGCGCACGTTATACCCGGAGGCCGCTGATATTGAGGGCTACGTGTTGCGCAGGCTGATAAACAATGGCAATGACGTGCAAACCTTGCTGAACATTACCCTGGAAAGTCAGCGGGAGTTTGACGTGCTCCGATCCGTGCTGGAAGGCTGGGTCGAGGTCGGCGGTGCAACGCAGACGGCCGCGCGCCGCTCCATTGCCGAGGCCATCAGCCATGGCTGGCGTTCCAGTCAGATGTACTCGCCTCTCAGTTCACGCGGTCTGGTGCTGGAGTCAGTTGATTTCTCGCTGTTGGAAGACCTGCCGGAGCTGTCCGAGTATCTGGGCACAATCAGAAGAATCACGCTCGACAGCATCACCACGACGGAAGAACAGATGAACCGGTTTCTGCAGCGTTTTCTCCGGCTGACGCGGCTGGAAATCCTCGGAAGCGGGCTCAACCGCGTACCCCAAGGGCTCGGCGTATTATCCAGATTGACTGACCTGTCCTTCGAGGATACGGGGCTGACCATCGATCAAGCGGCCATGGACTTGTTCATGAGTCTGCCTGACCTCGAAATGCTGGACGTGTCAGGCAATACGCTGGGCGACTTGACGGACACCAGCCGCCTGCATGTCACCCGGCTGTACATGGCGAACATGCAATTGACCGAGTGGCCGGACTGGACTCACGATCTTTTGTTGAATGTGCTGGATGTCAGCGGTAACCAGATTGTGCATTTGCCTCGGTTTCTGATCGATAACGAGCAGGGGCCGCTGTTTCAGATGACGGTTTACGGCAGTGAAAACCCGTTCGATCACGATGAACTGCTCGAATGCTGGCTGAACCAGCGCGACAGCAATATGTATGAACTGGAATACGATTTCCCCGCGAGCATTCGTGACCGGGCGCGCTCGCCGACGACCTCCGAAGCCGACTACGACGGCTATTCGTCGGACGGTGACAACGTCGGGCACAACCACTCCTTTGACCAGCCTCAGTCAGCACCGACGGCTACCGTGAGCATCTGGATCGTGGAAGGGCGCACTGAACTCAATTCCAGAATTTGTGTCGCCTGGAACGTTGTTGAGCAGGCAGGTGACGCACCGAATTTGCTGATATTGCTGCAAAGATTAAGGGAAAGCCGTGATTTCACTCGGGTTCATGAGGAGCTGGCCAGTGATGTCATGCGCGTGCTTGAAGCCGCAGCGGAAAATAGTCAGCTGCGCGCCGAGCTGGAAATCATGGCCAATGATCGCCTGTTTGGCGCTGACCAGACTTGTCAGGACGGAGCGCGGTTGATCTTCAGCGATATTCAGGTTGCGGTGTATGCCGAGGCTGCATTGCGGGACGTGCCTGAAGCGCAGCAGACCGAAGTATTGTTCGGCGTGATTCGCAGCCTGTTTCGCCTGAATGAAGTTCAGGTTATTGCCGATGTCGAAATTGCCACTCGAGAAGCGCGTGGGGTGCGTGTCGACCCAGCCGAAGTGCGCATGGCCTACCGCATTGGTCTGGCTACCGAACTGAACCTGCCGGGGCAACCGGTCAGCATGGTCTGGGATCGAGTCGCTGCCGTGGAACACCGGAACATTCTCGATGCCGGGCGTGTGATCAGGCAGCGCGAAGCCGGGCCAGAGTTTCTCGACTACGCCCTGGCGGATCGACGCTGGACCGAGCGCCTGCGTGTTGAGTATCAAGCTGATCTGCAACGCGTTACGGCACCCATTCGGGCGGAGCAGGAAGCACTGTTGGAGCACCCGCCGGTCGATATGGCGGAAAACCTTCGTCGCCATGGCACCATTTACGAGCGTCTGAATGCGGCACATGCGGCGAATGACCGAGCGGCGCTGGCGGCGGCCACCAGGGACTTTGCCGAGCTGAACGCCAACCCGCCTGTGGATCACGATGAATTCGACCGTCAGGGCCGGGCATTGATCGCCCGGCTGGCCGCTGCGGAAAAGGCCTTGCTGGAGCAGTTGACCAACAACCTGCGTCAGAACTGGTAAACGCCGGGATTGCCATCTTTTGCCCGGTCAGAGGCCCGCGATTAAAACTCGCGGGCCTTTTAATTGATCCACGAGGATCGCCGGCGCATCAAGCTGGTCTACATTAGCCGCAGACATCTGAAGAGAGGCGCTCATGTTCGAATCCGCTGAAATTGGTCACGTCATCGCCAAAGAAACCTACGACGCCGAAGTACCCGCCTTGCGCGAGGCGTTGCTGGACGCTCAGTTTGAACTCCACGAGCAGGCAGGTCGCCAGATTATCGTGCTGATCAATGGCATTGAGGGCGCGGGCAAGGGCGAAACGGTCAAACTGTTGAATGAATGGATGGACCCGCGATTTATTGAGGTGCGTACATTCGATCAGCAAACCGATGAAGAACTGGCGCATCCCACGGCATGGCGGTATTGGCGGCAGCTGCCCGCCAAGGGTCGAATGGGGATTTTCTTCGGCAACTGGTATAGCCAGATGCTGCAGGGGCGCGTGCACGGGCTGTTCAAGGACGCTGTGCTCGATCAGGCAATCAACGGCTCCGAACGTCTGGAAAAAATGCTCTGCGATGAAGGCGCGGTGATCTTCAAGTTCTGGTTTCACCTGTCCAAGAAACAGATGAAATCGCGCCTTAAACAACTCAAGGACGATCCGCTGCACAGCTGGCGCATCAGCCCGCTGGACTGGCAGCAGTCCAAAACCTACGACAAATTCGTGCGCTTCGGCGAGCGGGTGTTGCGTCGCACCAGCCGCGACTACGCGCCTTGGCATGTGATCGAGGGCGTCGACCCTTATTACCGCAGCCTGACTGTCGGGCGCTTGTTGCTTGAAGGCTTGCAGGCGGCATTGAAAACGCCAAATTCCGAGTCAACCTTGGTGACGGTGGCACCGATACCTGCAAGCCATGGTGAAGTCACCTTGTTGAGCAGCCTCGACATGACCCTGAACCTGAGCAAGGACGATTACGAAGAGCAGTTGATCACCGAGCAGGCGCGTCTGTCCGGCAACATCCGTGACAAACGGATGCGCAAGCATGCGCTGGTGGCGGTGTTCGAGGGCAACGATGCGGCGGGCAAAGGCGGGGCGATTCGCCGGGTCGCGGCGGCGCTTGATCCGCGCCAGTACAACATCGTGCCCATCGCCGCGCCGAGCCAGGACGAACTGGCGCAGCCTTATCTATGGCGCTTCTGGCGGCAGATTCCAGCCAAAGGCAAGTTCACCGTTTTTGACCGCTCCTGGTATGGCCGGGTGTTGGTCGAGCGGGTCGAAGGGTTTTGCAGCGAGGCGGACTGGCTGCGGGCTTACGGGGAGATCAACGACTTCGAGGAACAGCTCACCGAGTCCGGAATCGTGGTGGTCAAATTCTGGCTGGCCATTGACGAGAAAACCCAGCTTGAACGTTTCCAGGCCAGGGAGAAAATCCCGTTCAAGCGCTACAAAATCACCGATGACGACTGGCGCAATCGCAAGAAATGGCCGCAATACCGCGACGCGGTCTGCGACATGGTCGACCGCACCAGCACCGAAATCGCGCCGTGGACCTTGATCGAAGCCAACGATAAACGCTGGGCGCGGGTCAAGGTTTTGCGCACCTTGAACGAAGCACTGGAAGCGGCGTTTGCGCGGGACAAGAAGAAGTAACCGGGAAGGTGTAGATCAGCCAGCAAATCCGCGGCACCTGAAAGTCTTTCGAGGACAAGTCCTCTCCCACAACGACGGTGTAGAACCTGTGGGAGAGCAAGGACGGTGTAGAACCTGTGGGAGAGGACTTGTCCTCGATGAGACCAGATATCTCGTGGTGATTCACCGCTCCCGCAGCGCCTCGGTCCTGGCTTTCAGCACCGGTTTGAGCAGGTAATCCATCACGCTTTTTTCGCCAGTAATGATGTCCACGGTGGCGATCATGCCGGGGATGATCAGCAGGGGTTTGGCGTCGTTGCCCAAGTGATTGCGATCAGTGCGCACCTGGATCAGGTAGAAGCTGTTGCCCTTGTCGTCGGTAGTGGTGTCGGCGCCGATGAGTTCCAGCTTGGCCGGCAGGCCGCCATAAATGGTGTAGTCGTAGGCGCTGAACTTGACCATGGCTTTCTGGCCGGGGTGCAGGAAGGCCACGTCCTGCGGACGGACTTTGGCTTCAATCAGCAGGTTGTCCTCCAGTGGCACGATTTCCAGCAGATCGCTGCCCGGCTGGACGACGCCGCCGATGGTGTTGACCTTGAGCATCTTGACGATGCCGCGCACCGGCGAAACCACCGTGGTACGCGTCACGCGGTCGTCGATGGCGATGCTGTTGGCGCTGATCTTGGACAGGTCCGAGCGCTTTTCATTGAGCTCCTTCGAGGCGTCCGAACGGAAAGCGAATTCGGATTCCTGAACCTTGCTCCTGATCTCGTTGATCGCCGATTCTGCGCGTGGGATCGCCAAGGTCGTGGCGTTCATGGAGCCGCGGATTTCCACGGCGCTGCGTTTCAGGCGCAGGATTTCCACAGGCGAAACCGCGCCAGAGCCCACCAGCGGGGCGGACATGTTCAGCTCCTGCTGAACCAGGCCGAGGCTGTTGCGGTATTGATCCTGCTTGGAGCGAAATTCCGCCAGCTCCTGGGTTTTCTGCCGCAGCTGTTCGGTGAGCGTGCGTTGCTCACTGGCCAGACGCCGTTGCCGGGATTGATACAGCGCCAATTCGTCCGCCGCGACTTGCGGTGCCTTGGCGATCACTTCATCAGAGAGCTTGAAGGGACGACCCTCCGCCTCGGCGGACAGGCGTTCAACCTGGGCGGTCAAGGTGTAGCGGTCCACTTCGCTTTCACCCTTGTTCGAGCGAAAGCGCGTGTCATCCAGGCGCAGCAGGGTTTCGCCCTTGTTGACCATCTGCCCTTCGCGGACAAATATCTCGGTGACGATGCCGCCTTCCAGATTCTGGATAACCTGAACCTTGCTCGACGGAATCGCCTTGCCTTCGCCCATGGTCACTTCTTCGAGGACGGCGAATTTGGCCCAGACCAGCGCGGTGACGATCAGGGCGCCAATGACCCACACGGTCACCCGCGAAGTTCGGGACGCGTCATGGTTCAAGGCGCCGGCCCGGTAAGGGATGAATTCAAGGTCGTCGCGCAGGCGCGGGTTGAAATAACGCGGAGTTTGAGTGGTTGCCATAAGTGTTGCTCCTTAAACCGAGGCTGAGCCGATCTGGCCTTTGCGCAATGCTTCAATGACCGCGTCCTTGGGGCCATCGGCGACGATCCTGCCGCTGTCCATTACCACCAGCCGGTCGACCAGGGTCAGCATCGACATTCGATGAGTGACCAATAGCAGGGTCTTGCCAGGCATCAGTTCATACAAGTGCTGGCGCAGAACGTCTTCGCTGCCGTTGTCCATGTGGCTGGTGGGTTCGTCCAGCAGCATGATCGGCGGGTCCAGCAACAATGCCCTGGCCAGCAGAACGGCCTGGCGCTGACCACCGGAAAGCAGCTGGCCGCGCTCGCCCACCGGCCGGTCGAAACCTTGCGGGTGACGCAGGGCCAGTTCATCGACGCCGGTAATGCGTGCGACTTCCAGCATTCGCGAATCACTGATGTAGCGCGCGCCCAATGTCAGGTTGTCGCGCAGGCTACCGGCCAGCAGCGGCAGGTCGTGGGCGACATAGCCGATCTGTTGGCGCAGGTCAGCGATGTCCAGCTGCCGCAGGTCCAGATTGTCGAGTAACAGCTGGCCTTCTTCGGGCTCATAGAAACCCATCATCAGGCGCGCCAGGGTGCTTTTTCCCGAACCGCTGCGACCAATAATGCCGATCCGCTCGCCCGGCCGAACCTTGAAGCTGATGCCTGACAGCGCTTCCGGGCCTGGCTTGCCATAGCGAAAACTCACCTGGCTGAAACTGATGGCACCTAGCAGCGGCGTGCGCTCAAGGGATCGCTGGGCGGTGTCACGCTCCTGGGGCAGGGACATCAACGCGTCGGTGCTTTTCATGGTCAGTTGCGCTTGCTGGTAGCGTGTGATCAACCCGGCGATCTGCCCCAGCGGCGCCAGGACCCGGCTGCCGAGCATATAAGTCGCGACCAGCGCACCAACGCTGAGATTGCCGGCGACGATGCTGTACACCCCGGCGACGATGGTTGCCATGCCGGAAAACTGCTGCACGAACAGCGTGCCATTGCTGGCCAGCGCCGCGAGATTGCGTGCGTGGCTGTCCAGTTGGGTCAGGGCGCCGTGGGTGGTTTCCCACTGATGCTGGCGCTGGCTTTCGGCGCCGCAGGCCTTGAGGGTTTCCAGGCCACCGAGGGTTTCAATCAGCAGGGCCTGGCGTTCGGCACCCAGGCTCAGGCTTTTTTGCACGGTGTCGCGCAGGCGAACCTGGATCAGCCAGGCGAACAGAATCGTCAATGGAAAAGCCAGCAGCGGAATCACCACCAGCCAGCCGCCCAGCAGGCCGATCACTACCAGCATCAAGGCGGCGAAAGGCAGGTCGATCATGCTGGTCAAGGTGACGGCGGTGAGAAATTCCCGCAGGCCCTGAAAGTCGTGAATGCTCTGGGCGAAGCCGCCGACGGTGGCGGGGCGCGCCTTCATGGCCATGCCGGTGATGCGTTCGAACAGCGTCGCGGACAGGATCACGTCGGTTTTGCGACCCGCCTGATCCAGCAAATGGGCGCGAATCAAGCGCAACGCCAGCTCGAACAGTGTGCCGATCAGCAAACCGATGGCCAGCACCCACAGCGTCGACAACGCCTGATTGGGCACCACGCGGTCGTAGGTTTGCATGACGAACAGCGGCACCATCAAGCCCAGCACGTTGATCAACAGGCTGGCGAGAACGGCGTCGCTGTACAGCCAGCGCGACAGCTTCAGCGTGTCGCGAAACCACGCTTTGACCCTTGGCACCAGCGGCGCGCGCAGGTCTTCCAGCTCATGGCGCGGGCGGGCGAACAACGCTTGGCCGCTGTAGCGTTGACTCAGTTCGTCACGCGTGACCCATTGTTCACCGCCGTCGCTCTCGCAAGGCAGGATCAACGCCCGACCGTCTTCGCCCCAGCCGCGCAATACCGCGCAGCTTTGCCCTTCGAGCAACAACAGGACCGGCAGGCTCAAGGGGTCGATGGCGTTCAGCTCGCGCCTCAACCAGCGTGCCTGCAAGCCGGCGCGGGCCGCGGCGCGGGGGAGTAGATCCGCGCTCAGACGCTGTTGCGCCAGCGGCAGGCCGGCGCTGAGGCTGGAGCGGCTGGCCGTGCGGTCGTGCAGCTTGCAAAGGATCAGCAAGCCGTCGAGCAATGGGTCGTCAAAGCTTGAACGAGGGTCGAGGGGTTGAGGCAATTCCATGCTTGTCACGGGCGTACTCCCTGGGCGGATGCACTATTTCAGTTCGGGCAGGCGGGCTTCGCTTTTGACTTCCGTCAGCGCCAGCGCTTCGGCGGGCAACACCACTCGCTGTTTGCGTAGCAGTTCACCTTCGGTGGCCAGCACCCGGTACATGGCGAACTCTTCGGTGTAGCGCACTTCGGTGTAACGACGGCTGGCGTTGTACAGCTCGTTTTCGCTGTCCAGCAGGTCAAGCAATGTGCGCTGGCCGAGGCCGAACTGATCCTGATACGCGGCGCGCACCCGAGTGGTGGTTTCGGCGTATTCACGCGCTACCGGGGTTTGGCGGCGGGCGTTGTTCATGGCGTTCCAGGCCAGGGACATGTTTTCGTTGAGCATGCGCAGAGCGTTGTTGCGGATATCCATGGCCTGGCCGGTCTTGTAGGAATCCGAACGCATGCGCGCCTTGTCGCGGTTGCCGTTGAACAGGTTGTAATTCATCACCACGGCGGCGCGCCATTCGTTGTCGTGGCCTTCCTCGCCCTGCAGATTGTCGTTGGCGCCGACTGCCAGTTCGGCGTCGAAGCGCGGGTAGAACGGCGACTTGGCGATCTCATACTGCTTTTCTGCCGCCTGCACATCGGCCTGGGCCGACTTCAGGTACGGGTTGTTGACCAGCATGCTTTTCTGCGCATCGCTCAGGCTCAGCGGCACTTCACCCTTGATCGACGGCGGCGATTCCAGCTCGTCCGGCAGGCGTCCCACGGCACTGAAGAAGTTCGCTTCGGCGTCGGCGAGGTCGACTTGCGCGGTATAGAAATTGTTCTCGGCCAGTGCCCGACGGGCTCGGGACTGGTCGCGGTCGGCGGTGCTGCCGACGCCGCGCTCGCTGCGCAAGCCGATCTGATCGTTGATGCGCAAGTGGGCTTGCAGGTTGTTCTTGGCCAGGGTCAGCAGCTCCCGGCGCTTGAGGACTTCCAGGTACACCTCGATAGCGCGCAAGGCGAGGCTTTCCGAAGTGCCTTGCACGTAATAGGCGCGGGAGTTGACCACCGCTTTGGTACGCCCGACTTCGTTGGGGGTGTTGAAACCGTCGAACAACAACTGGCGCAGGCGCAGCTCCGACTGGGTGTAGTTCAGGGAGTTGTCGTCGTGGCCGTAGAGCGCACGAGTCGTCGGGCTGTCGACGCGCTGCCGGCCATAAGCGGCGATCAAATCCACGGTGGGCAAGTACCCGCCCTTGGCGACGTTCACATCCTCGTCGGCGGACAGTCGATTGTTCTTGCTGGCGTGGATTTCCGGGTGATTGTCGATGGTGCTTTGAATCGCATCGGTCAAGGACATGGCTTGCGCTTGGGCACAGGCCACCGCCAACACGACTGCACTGTAGAGCGGGGTCAAATCGCGCATGAGTACTTCTCCCTAAGTAGTAATGTTCAATTCGCCATAAAAATGGCGTTTACTGCGATGGAAACCGTATCAGGTTTGTAACATCACAGCTAAGAACAACTTTGGGCGTTGCCAAGACGTTTTTTTCATAAGCCTTATGCCAAAAAAAACTTATGCGTTTTTTCAGAGAACAGCGATTGTTGGTTGGATTGACTGAATAAATACAGGTGCTTAAGCGTCATAAATTCATAAATCTGGCGTAATGGCGATATTTTGACTGGTCCGAATTGGCTGATTTTTAAGGCAAATATGGCGTTTTTCGAAGTGTCATTATTTTGTCGATATCAGGAATTTTGCGCTGTGCCGTAACGCACCAGATGCAGTTTCAAGCGAATTTGTAAGGTTTGCGAACCTGATTGTTGTGATTAATGGAGGGAATATGGCCAGGCTCATCGGTACGGTGCGACAAGTGGTAGGGGAAGTTTTTGCAGTCGCGGGGGACGGTACGCGCCGCGCCTTGCAAGAAGGCGATAGGCTGTTTGCGGGAGAACAACTGCAGACCGGCGCCAATGGCGCAGTGGCGGTGCATCTGGCAGCCGGTGGCGAGCTGACGCTCGGGCGCGACAGTCAGCTGCCGCTCACGGCGCAAATCCTTGCCAATCACGCCACCCATGTCGACACAGCGGACCCGATCACGCCGACCATCGCCCAGCTCACTGAAGTCCAGCAGTTGCAGCAGGCCATTGCCGCCGGGGCCGACCCGACGCAGGTCAGCGACGCGCCGGCGACCGGTCCCGACAATCCCGGCGGTGCCCCCAGCGCATTGGGTGGCGGTCATTCGATTGTGCTGTTGACCGAAACCGCTGGCGTGGTGACCCCGGTGATCGGCTTCCCGACAGCCGGATTCAGCGATGTGCCCGAATTTCCCGAAGGGCGGATCGACGGCTTTCGCAATGCTTCGCCCGATGCGCCGCCGGTCATCCTGCCGCCGGTCATCGAGCCGCCTGTGCAACCTCCTGAGCAACCGCCGCTAGAACCACCCATCGAGCCACCCGTGGTGACGCCCCCGACCGAGCCACCGGTTGAACCGCCAACCGAGCCGCCGGTTACCCCGCCCGTTGAACCACCGGTCGAGCCTCCGGTAGAACCGCCAGCCAACCACGGCGTAGAGCTGTCTGGCGGCGCATTGACCCTCAACGAAGCGAATCTGCCATCAGGTTCGGCCAGTGATGGCGATGCATTGACGCAGACCGGCAGTTTCAAGGTGACGGCCGTGGATGGTCTACAGAACCTGACCGTGGGCGGCATTGTTGTGGTCAGCGGTGGTGTGATCGCCGACTTTTCGCAACCCATCACGACGGGACTGGGCAACACCTTCAGCGTTACCGGTTATGACCCCGACACGGGCGAGGTGCGCTACAGCTACACCTTGAACGGCTCGACAGCGCATGCGGACGGCGAGGGCGCCAATACGACCGGCGAGCAGATCAGCGTGATTGCCACCGACCTTGATAACGACTCGGCGACCAGCACGCTGGACATCACCATCGTCGATGACCTGCCGCAGGCTGCGAACATCGAGGTTGCGGTGACCACCGAGCCGGTCTGCACCAATCTGCTGCTGATAATCGACAATTCCGAGAGCATGAAAGACCCGTCCGGCGTGGATGGCTTGTCACGCCTGGAGTTGGCCAAGCAGGCCATCAGTGAGCTGCTGGATAACTACGCCGCCATGGGCGATGTGAAAGTGCAGATCGTCTCGTTCAACAGTCAGGCCGGGGTGTTGAGTGATGTCTGGGTTGATGTCGCCACGGCAAAGAGCCTGGTCAACGCATTGGATGCCGGTAATGGTACCAACTACGATGCGGCGCTGGCGGGGGCGCAAGCCGCCTTTGTTGCCGAGGGCAGTCTGGCTGGAGCGCAGAACCTTGCCTACTTTTTCTCGGACGGCAATCCAACCTTGTCGCCAAGCCATTCCAACCCCAATCCACAGCCCGATCCGCAACAGGGCGACGGCATCGATCCCGGCGAACATGACGCGTGGGTGAGTTTTCTCGACAGCCATGGCATCGATGCCTACGCCATCGGTCTGGGTAAAGATGTCAGCAGCACTTACCTTGACCCTGTCGCGCATAACACCCAGGGCACCGGCAGCGCGGTCATCGTCACCGATCTCGGCCAGTTGAGCGCCGTGCTCACGGGTACTGTGCAAGGTGGCACCAGCGGCAGCCTGCTGAGCGGCGGAACATTCGGCGCTGACGGTGGCTTTATCCAGTCGATCACGGTGGATCAGACGGTCTATTCCTACGACCCGAAAACCGGCGCTGTCACTGCACAAGGGGCGGATCACGGCAGTTTCAACGCCACGACCGGCAACCTTACCGTTGTCAGCGATCATGGCGGCACGCTGGTGGTCAATGTGCTCAGCGGCGCCTTCACTTACACCCCGGCGAGCGAGGTGGGCGGCGCGGCGCTGACGGAACAGATCAGCTACGTCATCAGCGATAACGACGGCGACCTGTCCGGTGCCAATCTGCTGATTCATGTTCCGGGCAGCCCTGTTGCGGATCAAGGCCCGACGGCGGTGGCCGACCACGTTATCACCAACGTGCTGTCATCAAACATCGAGGTGCCAGCGGCGCTGCTGCTGGTCAATGACGTCTCGGCCAACGGCGATTCGTTGAGTGCCGCGCCGACGGTGTTCAACACCGGCTGGCAGGTGCGCGGCGAAGACTTCTCTGCCAGTCACCTGAAGACCATCGATTTCGATGGCACCCGCGACAAGGTCAGCAATCAGCTGAAAACCCTGGAACGCAGCGATTTCTTCAGCAACAGCGCGATTACCGCCATGGTGGTCCTGACCGGATATCTCGGCGCCTTCAGCGGTGCTCCGGCCAATGCTCACGATCAGTACAGCGTCGAGCTTAAGGCCGGTGAATCGGTATTGGTTGATGTGCATAACGCCAACGATTCGATTGGCGTGCTCTGGCAGCTGGACCAGGGAGCGTTTCAGTCGCTGAATGCCGATGGGACTTTCACGGCCACTGAAGACGGCGTTTACCGCATCCTGCTGGTCAATCAGCCCGATCCCGGTGTCAGCGATACCGGCGAGCACTACACGCTGAACCTGTCCATTGACTACAGCGCAGTGGATACCACGCCCACGTATGAAAGCCTTTACACCGTCAACGATGCTCACGGCGGCAGCGATTCGGCGGCCGTGAGCATCGATTATCAGGAAGGCTGCATCCTGCAGGGAACTCAGGGTGATGACGTACTGATTGGCGGCGCGGGCGATGACAGCGTGTCGGGCGGCGATGGTAACGATGTGCTCTATGGCGGCGCCGGGAATAACGACCTGTACGGCGATAATGGTAATGACGTGCTGTTCAGCGGACCCGGCAATGACGTGCTGGATGGCGGCGCGGGCAACAACACGGCCAGCTATGCCTTGGCGACTGCCGGCGTCACTGTCACCAGCGCCTCGACAGAACCGCAGGACACGGGCGGCGGGGGCACCGACACGTTGATCAACATCCAGAACCTCATCGGATCGAACTACGACGATCATTTGACCGGCGACTGGGAAGCCAACGTGATCAACGGCGGGCAGGGTAACGACGTGCTAAACGGCGCTGCCGGTGACGACACGCTGACCGGCGGCTTGGGTAACGACACGTTTCAATGGCTGGCGGGCGATAGCGGCCATGATCAGGTCACGGATTTCTCCATCGGCGCCGATACCCTGGACCTCTCGCAATTGCTGCAGGGCATCAACGCTACCGGGGATTCACTGGAAGACTATCTGCATTTCAAAGTCACCGGCAGCGGGGCGGATCTGGTATCGAGCATCGAAGTAAGCGCCACCGCTGGCGCGGCTCCCACCCAGACCATTGATCTGGCGGGCGTCGATCTGGCAACTCACTACGGCGTAACTCCCGGCTCCGGCGGCATGGTCGCTGGCGGCGCAGATACCGCGTCGATCATTACCGGCATGCTGGGGGATCATTCGATGAAGACCGATACGGTCTGAAGCGTGCGCCACCGCAGTCGGCCGACAAGCCCATTCGCGGGCAAGCCTCCAACGGATCTGGACGTACAGCCGATGCATTCGCGTCTACTGGAATGCCGTCTTCCCGGCTAAAGCCGGTCCCACAGTGGGACCGGCTTTAGCCGGGAAGGCGTCGGTTCAGACAAAACTTCTGCGGCGCCTGGCGGTTGCCCCCAGACATAGAATCTCCAACAGATTTCAAAGAATCCGCTAAAGGCCTGCGCAGGTTTATTTCCGGGTTCTCTGCCGCACGATATAAATCGTCACCAGCACCGCGCTGGTCAGCATGAAGCCGCGTGCCCAGGGCAGGGCGATCAGGTAGCAGGAAAAACCGATGCTGATCCACATCAGGCCGATGGCGTAGACCTTGCCCCTGAGCGGGATGCCGTTGCCTTCGAGATAATCGCGGATCCACGGACCGAGTCGTTTGTGATTGACCAGCCAGTGATAAAAGCGCGGCGAGCTGCGGGCGAAGCAGGCGGCGGCCAGCAGCAGAAATGGCGTGGTGGGCAGGATGGGCAGGAATATGCCGATCACACCCAGCGTCACGCTCACCCAGCCAATGGCTTGAAGGGCATACCGCACGAGCCGGTTGCGACTCGTGCGGGGTGAATCTTGCGCCATAGGCGCTGACTCAGTGGTGGCGAGGCTTGAGGATCGCCGGTTTCTCGTCCGGAGCCTGGCACAGCAGGTACAGCGCGGTCAGGGCTTCCGGGATCTGCACGATCATGTCGTCCATCAGATTGGCATCCTGGGCGATGTCCGCGAATTCCGGCTGCTCGTCGAACAGGCCCGAACCGACCATGATCGGCAGGAGCATTTCGCTGACTTCTTCTTCGGCGCTTTCGAACCAAGCGTTTTCACGCAGGAACACGCCTTCCATGAAGCCGATGCACCAGCCGCGCAGATCGGAATCGTCAGGCTCGTCGCCCAGATCGAGATCGCATGGCAGCTCGAATTCCTCGTCGGACGCCAGCTGGCGAGCGATGTGCGCTTGCAACTGGATCAACGTGGCTTCGATTTCTTCGCGCTGGGCATCACTTTCGTAATGCGGCGGCTCGGAGAACAATGCATCAATCCATTCACGCTCAGGAACGGTTTCGGCACAGATGGACAGGGCGGTCATGTAGCCGTGAGCGGCCACGTAGTCCAGCGCCTCGTCATGCAGCTCATCGGCATCGAGGAAGGCTTGCAGGCGGTTTAGTTGCTCAGCGAAGGACATTGAAAGACTACCTTGGAAATAAACGATGCTGAATTCTAGGCTCTGAGAGCCGTGGGCGCCAGCGGCGAGGCGGTTTGAGGTTAATTTCGACCGCTCGTGTCGCCGCTGTCCTTTGCCTTTGAGCGGTCGGGTATACTGCCGCGCTTTGCAGTGCAGCAGGACAATCTGGGGTTTTTATGCTCGAACAGGCACAACGCGTACTTAAAGACATCTTCGGCTATGACAGCTTTCGTGGTCGCCAGGGTGCCATTATTGAACGCGTGGCCAATGGCGGCGACGCCTTGGTGCTGATGCCCACCGGCGGCGGCAAGTCCTTGTGTTTCCAGGTTCCGGGTCTGTTGCGCGACGGCCTGACGGTCGTGGTTTCGCCGTTGATCGCCTTGATGGACGATCAGGTCGCGACGCTTGAGGAATTGGGCGTTTCCGCCGCAGCGTTGAATTCCACGCTCAGCGCCGAACAGCAACGTGACCTGGCCAACCGGATTCGTCTGGGCGAGGTCAAAATGCTCTATCTGGCCCCGGAACGTCTGGTCCAGCCGCGCATGCTGGCGTTTTTGCAAAACCTGCAAATCGGTCTGTTCGCCATCGATGAAGCCCACTGCGTATCCCAATGGGGCCATGACTTCCGTCCGGAATACCTGAAACTGGGCCAGTTGGCCGAGTTGTTTCCCGACGTGCCGCGCATCGCCCTGACCGCCACTGCCGACAAACGGACCCGTGAAGAGATCGTCACGCGCCTGCATTTGCAGAACGCCGAGCGCTTTCTGTCCAGTTTCGACCGGCCGAATATTTTTTATCGCATCGTGCCCAAGGAGCAGCAACGCAAACAGTTGCTGGCGTTCCTCTCCGAGCGGCGCAGCGATGCAGGCATCGTCTATTGCCTGTCGCGCAAGAAAGTCGACGAAGTTGCCGCGTTTCTCTGCGACAACAAGTATCCGGCGCTGCCGTACCACGCCGGCCTGCCAGCGGAAACCCGGTCCGCCAACCAGAAGCGCTTCCTTAATGAGGAAGGCTTGATCATGGTTGCGACCATCGCCTTCGGCATGGGCATCGACAAACCCAACGTGCGCTTCGTCGCGCATATGGATCTGCCCAAGTCGCTGGAGGCCTACTATCAGGAAACCGGGCGCGCAGGCCGTGACGGTTTGCCAGCCGATGCCTGGATGACCTACGGCCTGCAAGACGTGGTGATGCTCAAGCAGATGTTGCAGAACTCCGAAGGCGATGAACGGCACAAGCGTCTGGAGCAACACAAGCTCGATGCGATGCTGGCCTTGTGCGAAGAAACCCGCTGCCGCCGTCAGACACTGCTGGCCTACTTCGACGAAGACATGCCCGAACCTTGCGGGCATTGCGACAACTGCGTCGATGGCGTGCAAACCTGGGATGCCACCGAGCCTGCACGACAGGCGCTTTCCGCGATTTATCGCACCGGGCAGCGCTATGGCGTCGGTCATCTGGTCGACGTTTTGCTGGGCAAATCCAACGACAAGGTGCAGAGCTTCGGCCATCAGCACCTGGCCGTGTTTGGTGTCGGCAAGGACCGCTCCGAAGGCGAGTGGCGTTCGTTGTTCCGGCAATTGGTCGCGCGCGGGCTGGCTGATATCGATCTGGAAGGCTACGGCGGCTTGCGCTTGAGTGATACGTGTCGGCCTTTATTGCGCGGCGAAGTCAGTCTGGAATTGCGTCGCGACCTGAAACCGCAAACCACCGCCAAAGGCGGTTCCAGCCCGGCCAGCCAACTGGTGCGTGGCGAAGAACGCGAACAATGGGAAGCCTTGCGTGCCCTGCGTCGCAAGCTGGCCGAAGAGCATGGCGTGCCGCCTTATGTGATTTTCCCGGACTCCACTTTGCTGGAAATGCTGCGCAGCAAACCCGACACCTTGTCGGACATGGCGCAGGTCAGCGGCGTTGGTGCACGCAAGCTGGAGCGTTATGGTCAGGCGTTCCTTGAGGTACTGAGCGGCACCGCCGAGACGCCGAAAGTGGTTGCCGATGTGCGCCATGAACTGATCAGTCTGGCTCGCGCCGGGATGACCCCGATGCAGATTGCCGGTCAGCTGCAATGTTCGGAGAAAAACGTCTACACCATGCTCGCTGAGGCAATTGGCAAGCAGCAGTTGTCGCTTGAACAGGCTCTTGATCTGCCGGAAGACCTGCTGGGCGAAGTTCAGGACGCGTTCCTTGATGGTGAAGGCGAACTGCCGCCTGTAGCGGCCATTGCCGAGCAATTCAGCGGGCGCGTGCCCGAAGGTGTGCTGTATTGCGTGCGCGCTGCATTGCAGTCCGAATTCGAAGTCTGACATTGGCTGCAGCCCAGACGCTGGCAGTGCTGCGACCAAAGGCCACAGCAGGAAACTTGCCTCCGTCCGGGGTCCATGGTTAGCTGGCTAATAATTAGTTTCAACCATGAGTTTTCTATGCCAATGACTGATGAACACCGTTTCGGTATGCAACTTGCGCAAATCACCCGCGGGTGGCGAGCCGAGCTTGACCGACGATTGGCTGACATGGGGCTGTCCCAGGCCCGTTGGCTGGTGTTGCTGCATCTGGCCCGCTTCAAGGAACCGCCTACCCAGCGCGAGCTGGCGCAAAGTGTTGCTGTTGAAGGTCCTACGCTGGCACGTTTGCTCGACAGTCTGGAAACCCAGGGCCTGGTGCAACGTCAGGCGGTACTGGAAGATCGCCGCGCGAAGAAAATCGTCCTCTGCGACACCGCCTTGCCTCTGATCGAAAAAATCGAAGCCATCGCCACGGCGCTGCGTATCGAGGTGTTCGAGGGTATCGACGAGGAAGATCTGCGCACTTGCATGCGTGTTCATGCGCAAATTCAGGCAAACCTCGAAAGATCCTGAGGCAGGCGAGCAGCTTCTCGCTCATACTTGTGATCTCAGGTGCTGAAGCCTGCGCTTTATATTGAACATGCCGAGAAGCCTGCTTTGGTTTCCATAAGGGTCTGTATGCTGAAGAGTTTTCAGGCTGCTGCGCTGGGCTATCATCGCCATTCCAGTCACATGGGCAAAACACTGCGCCGAGCGGCCTTGCTGGCGGCCATTTCATCGGTCTCGATGCTGCATGCTTCCATCGCGTCGGCATTGGGAATGGGTGATATTACCCTGCATTCTGCCCTGAATCAGCCGCTGAACGCCGACATTGAACTGGTGGAAACCGGCGGGTTGAGCCCCGAGGACATCGTTGCGAGGCTGGGCTCGGTGGACGATTTCGCCAAGGCCGGTGTCGAGCGGGTTTTTTTCTACAACGATCTGCGCTTTACCCCGATTATCAAGGGCAATCGCGGCGTGATACGCGTGGCTTCGACCAAGCCGGTCACCGAACCCTATCTGAATTTCCTGGTGCAAGTGGTCCGTCCAAACGGCAACCTGCTGCATGAGTACACCGTGCTGCTCGACCCGGCCACCTCGCCGGCAGGCATGGCAGCGACAAGTGGCCGGACCCGGGACGCGTCGGTCCAGGCAACGCCTGAATCACGTATGCCCATTGCGCCGCCAGCCACCTCTCAGGACAAGCGCTATTCGGTTGCCAGCGGCGATACGCTGGACTCGATTGCCCGCCGTGTGCAGGGCAAAGGTGCCAATGCTTCGGCGGCCCGATTGGCCGATGGCATCCAGGCATTGAACCCGCAAGCCTTCGCCAACGGTAAAGGCAGCGTCCTGAAGGTCGGGCAAAACCTGTTACTGCCGGACGCCGCCGTCGTGCCCAGCGCTCGCAATGCAGTGCCGACCCCTGTTTCCGCTGCGCCAGCCAAGGCCGCAGCATTGCCTGCCGAGGTGCAACGCAGCGCTGAACAACTGGCTACCGCTGCCGTTGAAAATCAGCAATTGAACAAAAATCTGGATGACTTGAAAGGCCAGATTGCCGCCCTGCAAGAGCAAATGACGGGCAAGGATCGGCAAATCGTCGGTTTGCAGACCCAGCTGTCCGAGAAAACCCCGGCGCCCGCGCCAGGCGCGCCGGTAATTGCGCCGTTACCCGCCAGCGCTACGCAGCCGCCTGTAGTGGTCGAGCCTCAGGAGGATTCGTTGCTGTCGTCGCTGTTGCTACCGGGGGCGATCCTGGTGCTGCTGTTGCTGCTGGCCCTGGCTTATTCGGTACGCCGCAACCGCCGCAAGCAGCAACATTTGGCGGGCGCAGTCCCGGCAGACTCGCCGCTGATCAAGCCCGCGCAAGCTACCGAAACTTCGGTTTATGAAGCTCCGGCAATGGCCTCGCGAGGGGTCCGGACGGAACCGTCCATGAGCGCGCCTCGGCCAGTTATTGCTGCGCCCAAGGCTAATGCGGCACCGGATGCGCTGGATGGCGTGAGCATTTACATTGCTTATGGTCGATTTGCCGAAGCCCTGGGGATTTTGCGCGGCGCTCTGCAGCGAGATCCGCAGCGCACCGACATTCGCCTCAAAATCCTGGAACTGCTGGCGGAGCAGGGCGATGCGCCGGGCTTTGCCGATGAAGAGCGAAATGCGCTGGAATACGGCGTCGATCCGCAAACCCTGGCTGACCTGCGCCAACGTTATCCACAGCTCAAACCCGTGGAAGTATCGGCTGCACCGTTGATCGTACCGGCTGCACTGGCGGCTACGCAGCTGGCTGAACCTGAACCTGCACAACTGGACGAAACCGCTGCGGCGGCGCTGAATCCGGAGTCGGGCGACGAATTCCAGTTGAACCTTGACGACTTGTCCATGGACGCCGACTGGGATCTGGTGGATCCATTCGACAGCCCGAAACCCTTGCGCGGCAAACCCGAGGTCGAGGAACCGGTCATTCAGGAGGACCTGGCGTTCTCCTCCAACCTCACCGAATTGCCGGAAGTATTCGAAATCCAGGACGATCAGTTCCTCAGTGATTTTTCCGATCCTGAACCTGACGTGCAATCCAACAACGATTCGCTGGACGATGCGTTCCTTGATGGCTTCATGGACGACTCGTCGGAGTTCGACCTGCTCGATCTGGATGAAGCGCCGTTGAGCAAGATCAATCAGGCGCAAGTGCTGATCGACGACGGCGACTTTGAATCGGCCAGGGAGTTGTTGCTGGAGGTCATGGAAGATGCCGACGAGGCGCATCAACAGATGGCCCGAGAGTTGTTGACCAGCATCAGTTGAAATTTGGGCTGCGTCAACGCCGCGCCTGATTCGGCTTCGCGAAAACCTATCGACGTTCGGGAGTTTGCTTCATGTCAGCCGTCAAACCTGAAATTGTCATCACCTACTGCACGCAATGCCAATGGCTGCTGCGCGCGGCCTGGTTGGCTCAGGAGTTGCTCAGTACGTTCTCCGACGATCTCGGCAAAGTGTCACTGCAACCGGGCACTGGCGGCGTGTTTCGGATTACCTGCGACGAGGTGCAGCTCTGGGAGCGCAAGGCTGACGGTGGCTTCCCGGAAGCGAAGATTCTCAAGCAGCGGGTGCGCGACCAGATCGACCCGCAACGCGATCTCGGTCACAACGACAAGTCGGGCAGTCCGGTCACGCCATGAGCCGCTAGACCCCGGGGTAATGAGGGTCTTGCGCTGTCACAACACTGCCACGACGCAGTCACAATCGATTAACCGAACCGGCGCATGATCCTGAAAACCCTGCCGGAGGTTGACCATGAGCAGCGCTCAGCTTGCTAAACCCAGTCGTAAGCAACGCGTCCGCACCTTGTGGATTTCTGACGTGCATCTGGGCACGCGCGATTGTCAGGCCGAACATCTGTCGGCATTTCTCAAGCGCTATCAGGCTGACAAAGTCTATCTGGTGGGCGACATCATCGATGGCTGGAAGCTGCGCAGCGGCATGTATTGGCCGCAGGCGCACACCAATGTGATCCGCCGCCTGTTGACCATGAGCAAGCGTGGCACCGAGGTCATTTACGTCACCGGCAACCACGACGAATTCCTGCGCCGCTATTCGAAGCTGATCCTGGGCAATATCCAGTTGGTGGATGAAGCCGAGCATGTCACTGCCGATGGCCGCCGGTTGCTGGTGATTCATGGTGATCAGTTCGACGTCATCACTCGCTACCACCGCTGGCTGGCGTTTCTCGGCGATTCCGCCTATGAGTTCACCCTGACCCTCAACCGCTGGCTCAATCACTGGCGGGCGAAATACGGTTATGGTTACTGGTCGCTGTCGGCGTACCTCAAGCACAAGGTCAAGACCGCCGTCAGCTTCATCAGCGACTTTGAAGAAGCCATCGCCCACGAGTGTGTCAAACGGGGGCTCGATGGCGTGGTATGCGGGCATATCCATCACGCCGAAATCCGCCAGGTGGGCGGCGTGGAATACATGAACTGCGGGGATTGGGTTGAGTCGTGTTCGGCGTTGATCGAGCATCTGGACGGTTCGATCGAGTTGTTCCGTCTGGCCGATGCGCATTTGCGGCCAAAGGCGCAACCGACTGAACCGAACGAACAGGTTCCGGCCAGCGAACCTGCTGTCTGAAGTTTTTGCTTAGAACGGCACCTTGCCAAGCACCATGTCGCGGTACATGACGAAATCTCCCAGCAGACTGTAGAAGGGATGCTGGAAGGTGGCCGGGCGGTTCTTCTCGAAGAAAAAATGACCTGCCCAGGCGAAGCCGTAACCGGCGACAGGCACCAGCCACAACAAACCCCAATGACCGCCACCGACGGCGAACGCCAG
Organism: Pseudomonas sp. DSP3-2-3; assembly: GCF_049898225.1. NCBI lineage: Bacteria > Pseudomonadati > Pseudomonadota > Gammaproteobacteria > Pseudomonadales > Pseudomonadaceae > Pseudomonas > Pseudomonas sp. DSP3-2-3. The sequence goes on from NZ_JAFCXH010000002.1 coordinate 348,470, forward strand.
CAGGAAAATCACTATGCTGGTGCCAATGAAGTGCAGGCGACGGCAAGTGCTGTCGCGGTGCTCATGTAAATAATACGGATAGAAATCGGCAAAACGGGTGAACTGTTTGGTGGTTTCCATGACTGTCCGTCCTGATTTTGTTGGGTTCGGGGACAAGTCCCCTCCTACTGGTTTTGGAACCCGATAGGACCGGACTTGTCCGGGAAGCCGTCCATGCAGGCGATGAAGCTTCTCCTGGCGGTAACAGTGACAATAAACGCCTTTTCGTTCCTGACGGCAATAGCCTTCGAACCGAGGGTCAATGGCGCCAGAATGCCGGGATGCACAGCACCAGCACCGTAATGATCTCCAGTCTGCCGAGCAACATGCCCAGGGACAGAATCCATTTGGCCGCATCCGGCAGGCTGGCAAAATTACCCGCAGGGCCAATCGTTTCGCCCAGACCCGGGCCGACGCCGGAAACCGTACTTGCGGCGCCGGTCAGCGCTGTCATCCAGTCCAGCCCGAGCAACGAGAGCGCCAGCGCGATCAGGCAGATGGTGATGGTAAAGAAGAACGAGAAGGTCAGGATCGAACGCACGATTTCGTCGTCGAGCCGATGGCCGTTGTACTTTTGCTTGATGACCGCCCGTGGATGGATCAACTGATGCAGGTTGGCCTTGAGCAGAATATAGGCGACCTGGAAGCGGAAGATCTTCACGCCGCCTGCGGTGGAGCCCGAGCAGCCGCCAATAAAACCCAGATAAAAGAAAAACATCAGTGCGAAATTGCCCCACAGGCTGTAGTCCCCAAGGGCAAAACCGGTTGTGGTCACTACCGAGGTAACGTTCAGCGCCACATGGCGCAACGCGTCGTACCAAGGCAAGTCGGTCGTCGCCCAGTACCAGGTGCCCATCACCAGCCAGGTCATCAACAACAACCCCAACAACCCGCGAACCTGCTCATCCCGGAACAGCGCGCCACGGTTGCCACGTAATGTCGCGACATACAGGGTGAAGGGCAGGCTGCCGAGGATCATTACCACGATGGCTACCCAATGCACCGCTGGCTGATGCCATTTGGCCAGGGACAGGTCCGAGGTTGAAAAACCGCCCGTGGAAATCGCCGACATGGCGTGATTGATCGCGTCGAAAAGGTTCATCCCCGCCAGCCAGAAGGCAATGCTGCCCAGCGCGGTGAAGCCGACGTAAGCCAGCACGATGAATTTGGCGACCATGTGCGAGCGGGGCATGACCTTTTCCGAGCGGTCCGACGATTCGGTCTGGAACAGCCGCATACCACCGATGCGCAGCAGCGGCAGAATCGCCACCGCCATGCCGATGAAGCCGATCCCGCCAAGCCAGTGCAGCATCGAGCGCCAGATCAGAATCCCCGGCGACATGGTGTCCAGGCCGCTGAGGACCGTGGAACCGGTGGCGGTGATCCCGGACATGCTTTCGAAAAACGAGTCGGTGTAGCTGATATGTTGCGTCAGCAAAAACGGCAGCGCGGCAAAGACACACACCACGATCCAGCTGGAAACCGTAAGCAGGTACATGTCCCTCGGGCGCAGGTGTACATGCTCCGGACGACCGGGGATAACCAGCGCAAGGCCGGCGATGAATGTCAGAAGGCTGGCCCAGAGGAAGGAGCGCAGGTCTTCGATGCGGTCGAAGATGACCAGCGTCACCATGGGCACGATCATGGCGATAGCCAGAGTGATCAGGAAGATGCCGATTATGAAACCGATGATACGAAGGGTCGGCAACGCCATGCAGTCGCTCTGACTAAAGTGGGGAGAGGCGCCATTCTACCTGCGGCCCACGGCAAGTAAACCGGGACGCGTCAGTCAATGGCTGTAAGTAATCGCCGCCAGGGTTCGTTATCTGAGTCTAGAATGCTCATTCATTTTTCAAGGAGGTAGCCCATGGAGGCGCTCGACGTTTTGCTCAACCGTGTTTCCGTTCCGCGGTTGCTCGACCCCGCGCCGGATGCCGCGCAGCGGGAAATCCTCTTCAGCGCGGCAATGCGCGCGCCTGATCATGGTCAGTTGCGGCCGTTTCGCTTTCTGACCGTCGAAGGTCCGGCTCGTGAACGCATGGGCGATCTGTTGGTTGAAGCCCTGCGCAAGAGTGGCGCAGACGCCACGCTCCAGGCGCTGGACAAGGCCCGCCTCGGTCCTTTGCGGGCACCGCTGGTCGTGGTGGTGATCGCGCGCCTGACGGATCACTTCAAAGTGCCGAAGCAGGAACAACTGATTACTGCTGGCTGTGCTGCCCACAGCGTCCTTTTGGCTGCGTATGCGTTGGGCGTCGGCGCGGTCTGGCGTACCGGCGAGCTTTCCTGTTCGCCGATTGTCGCCAAGGGCCTGGGCCTGGCCGCCGATGAGGAAGTCATCGCGTTCCTGTACCTGGGCACCCCGCAAAACCCGCCACGCGTTGCGGGCAAAGTGGATCTGGTGGATTTTGTCAGCGAGTGGCAGGGTTAAGGATTCCTGCCTCTGCGGGAGCAGCTTGCTTGCGAAGACAATATTTCAGACCACGACGCTGTGGTGGATGTACTGGCCTCTTCGCGAGCAAGCTCGCTCCCACACAGACTGTGTGAAAACGCGAACTTTGTGGGAGCAAGCTTGCTTGCGAAGACGATAGGTCGGGCCGCAAAGATCTGTCGGACACACAGGCCTCTTCGCGAGCAAGCTCGCTCCCACACAGACTGTGTGAAAACGCGAACTTCGTGGGAGCAAGCTTGCTTGCGAAGACGATAGGTCAGGCCGCAAAGATCTGTCGGACACACTGGCCTCTTCGCGAGCAAGCCGCTCCCACACAGACTGTGTGAAAACGCGAACTTTGTGGGAGCAAGCTTGCTTGCGAAGACGATAGGTCGGGCCGCAAAGATCTGTCGGACACACAGGCCTCTTCGCGAGCAAGCCGCTCCCACACAGACTGTGTGAAAACGCGAACTTTGTGGGAGCAAGCTTGCTTGCGAAGACGATAGGTCAGGCCGCAAAGATCTGTCGGACACACTGGCCTCTTCGCGAGCAAGCTCGCTCCCACAGTTAATTCGCAGGATCAGCTATTTAGACCGCTACCACCAACTCCACCGGCAGATCCAGCGTGGCAATAAACCCGCCCTGGGGATGATTGCCCAGCACCAGATCGCCACCGTGGCGCTGGGCGGCGCGTTTGGCGATGGCCAGGCCCAGGCCATGTCCCGGCGCAGTCTGGCCGGGCGCTCGATAGAAGGGTTCGCCCAGCTGCGTCAGATGTTCGTCCGCTACGCCCGGACCATGATCACGCACGCTCAGCTGCAACCGATCACCCACACGCAAAGCCTGCATTTCGATAGGCTCGCCGGTCGGGTTGAAGCGCAAGGCGTTACGCAGCAGGTTGTCCAGCGCGCGCTCCAGCATGTCCGGCCAGCCTTGCAGTTGCAGATCCTCCTGCACTCTGACCTGAATCTGTTGATCGCCGCCGTCGAGCGTGGCGTCGTTCTTCAGGCGTAACAGCAAGTGGTTCAAGTCCACCGGTTCGGCACTGCCAAAATCCGCATCCAGACGCGCCAATGCAAGAATTTCGCTGATCAACGCTTCCAGGCGATCACATTCGCGGCTCAGACGTGGCCACAGCTTGTCGCGCTCGGCGGGTTCTGCGCGCTCGGCCAGGGCCAGGGCAATGCGCAGTCGCGCCAGTGGCGAGCGCAGTTCGTGGGACACATCGCGCAACAACTGACGCTGACTGCTGATGAGGCTTTGCAGGCGCGCGCCCATGCGGTTGAAATCGTTCGCCAATACGCCGAACTCATCGCGACGATTGGCCAGTTGCGCCAGGCTGTTCTGTTGATAGGTGGTTTGCCCCAGATCGTGGACCGCACCGCGCAAGCGGCTGAGCGGGCGGGTGATCGACAGCGTGACCAACAGGCTGAACAACGTCAGTACGACCAGCGCGATACCCAGTGCGCTGAGCGGCCACATCAGGCTGTCGCGATGCCAGGCATCCAGTTCCGGATGCGGAATGCGATAGATCAGCAGATAGTTTTCGCCGGTCTTCTCACTGGTGTATTCCGAGGTCAGACGCCGCCATGGCAACTGACGCGAGTCGTCGCCCTGGCGCGCTTCGAGGGCGGCTGCACGGGGCGAGAAAGTCCCGCGTACGACCGGGTCGCCGCTTTCATTGAGCACTTGAACGTCGATGTGGTACTTGCGCTTGAGGTTTTGCAGGTAGTCCTGCGCGGCATCTTCGCCCTGACTTTCATACAGCTCGGTCCAGGTCTGCGGCAATTTGTGCAGGCCGGGATGACGACTGAGGATCCACGCGTCCTGATTGAGCATGTGGCCCAGCAGAATCGACAGGCCTGCAACCAGGGCAATGGCCAGCCAGAAACTGGCCAGGATTCGCCAGAACAATGAACGCACGTGAACCCCCCAAATAGAGAAAACCCGACACGCTTGGGGAGTGCCGGGTTCAGGTGGATCGATGGATTACTGGGCTTTCTGAGCCTTTTGCGCTTTCCAGGCTTCGAACTCTGCGCGATCAGCCCTGTGTTGCGCACGTTCTTTCTGCATTTCGTCGAATTCCTTCTGCTGCTCCGGCTTGAGCAATGCGCGGATGTCGGCTTGGGTCTTGGTACGTTTTGCGTCCAGTTCGTCCTTCATGGCTTTCTGGTCAGCGGCTGGCAGTTTGGCCAGGTACTTTTGAGCGACTTCCTTACGGTCGTGCATTTGCGCGCCCATCAGTTTGCCGATCTGCTGACGCTGCTCTCTGCTCAGGTCCAGCTTGTCGAAAGGACCGCGATCGTGATGCATCATGCCCATGCGTGGACCTTCGTGGCCAACGCCATCCCGATCAGGCCCATCAGCCGGTGGCATCGCCATGGCAACGGTAGGCAGAGCAGCAGCGAACATCAAAGCGATTAGGGTCTTGCGCATGGTGTATCTCCTTGTCTCGAATCCGGCTCGTTGCCGGTTGAGCCCAGTTTAGGGAGATCAAGGTCAAGGGCGGTCAGGCTAGCGTAAAGCTTCGGTAAAGAGGGCGGGGCAGTTGTCAGCTGCAAGCTTCAAGAGGTTAAGCGGATCTGCGTCATGCTCTTGTCTTGCAGCTTGCAGCTTGCAGCTTGCAGCTTGCAGCTTGCAGCTTCGTCGCTAGACGGCGTAATAATACCCGCGACTGCGCAACGCCATGATGCGTGGGCGGCCGTCCGGGTGGGGGCCGATTTTCTTGCGCAGGTTGCTGACGTGCATGTCCAGGCTGCGGTCATAGAGTGTCAGCTTGCGACCCAGTGCCAGTTGCGCCAGTTCCTGCTTGTCCAGCGGCTCGCCGGGTTGGCGCAGCAGGGCTTCGAGCAGGCGGCTTTCCGAGACGGTGAGGGTCAATTCTTTTTCGTCGATGATGACCACGCCGCGCATCGGGCTGAAACACAGGTCGCCCAATTCCAGCTGAGTCGACACCGCGGTCGGATGACTGCGCCGCAGCACCGCGCGCAGGCGTGCAGTCAGCTCGCGAGGATCGCAGGGTTTGGCCAGGTAATCGTCGGCACCCAGTTCCAGACCGAGAATCCGGTCCAAGGGTTCGCCACGCGCCGAGAGCATCAGCACCGGCAGGTCCGGGTGGTCGTTGCGCAATTGCTTGAGCAGTTCCAGGCCGCTGCCATCGGGCAGCATCACGTCCAGGACAACCGCTGCGGGCGCCGATTCGGCAAGGGCTCGCCGCGCGCTGTTGCCGTCGTGACAGGCGCGCACCACAAAGCCTTCCTGGCTTAACCAACTGCTCAGGAGCTCACACAGCTCCTGATCATCATCTATAAGTAGCAGCTCGCTCATGTCTCACTCAATTTAGCCACTGTCGGCGTTGTCTACGCCAACCGCTGGCAAAAATACCGCACAAAAGGGCGATCATCGCAACGCCGCCCCCCGCGACGAACCATTGTTGTTGCTCCGTCAGAATGCGTTGGGGCTCGACGGATTGTGACTCTTTGAGCTGCAACTTGAGCTTTTGGTTCTCCTGGCGAAGACGACTCAGTTGCGCGCTTTCGCGTTCGGCGCTGGTGTTTTGCAGTTGTTTAATCAGCTCTTCGCGCTGCCGCTCGCTATCACGCAGGCGCAGTTGCAGCTCATTGACCTGGCTCTGGGCAGCCGGCTCCGGCTGAGCGTGCGCGGCGAAACCACTTGTTTCCTCGGCCTGGGCAAGTGTCACGCCCGTGGCCAATACCATCACTAACAGACATCGCGGACCTGAACGCATCTGAACCCCTGTTTTCAAGCAGTGTTTTTATAGAACATTCAGAAGGTTGTCGGCAGGGTGATGAGAATGATTAATGACGAGCGGGGATTGTGCGATTGTTGCTCAAGACGAGCAACAATCGCGGCAGGTGATGGCTATTTAAGGCAGGACAAGTTTGAACGGCTTGACCACGACATGGGCGTAGACGCCGGCTGCCACAAACGGGTCAGCTTCGGCCCAGGCCTTGGCGGCGCTGAGTGAGTCGAACTCGGCAACGATCAGGCTGCCAGTGAAACCGGCGGCGCCCGGATCATTGCTGTCCACCGCCGGATTCGGACCGGCCAGGATCAAGCGCCCTGCATCTTTGAGCGCGTTCAGGCGCTCCAGATGGGCAGGGCGAACGCTCAGGCGTTTTTCCAGGGAGTTTTCAACGTCTGTGGCAACGATTGCGTAGAGCATGTCAGTCCTCGGTTTTTGTTGAAGGTGGAGGTGTTTCGGGATCATGCATGTGACGGGCAAGGAACAGGCCCTGGCCGACCAGGAACAATAGCGTCATGCCCAGGCTGCCGAAGACTTTGAAGTCGACCCAGAATTCCTGATAGGTAAACGCCACGTACAGGTTGGCCGCGCCGCAGAACAGGAAGAAGATGATCCACGCGATATTCAGCTTGGTCCAGATTGCCTGCGGCAAGCTCAGGGCATGGCCCATGATGCGCTGGATCAACGGGCGGTCGCCGATGAAGTGGCTGCCGGCAAATGCCAGAGCGAACAACCAGTTCACCACCGGGGCTTTCCATTTCAGGAAGGTCTCGCTGTGAAACGCCAGCGTCAGGCTACCGAACACCAGACAGGCGACCAGCGTCAGCCACTGGCTTTTTTCCAGCTTGCCTTGCTTGAAGAACAGAAAGCCATAGACCACCACCGAACTGATGATCAGCATGGCGGTCGCACTGAATATGCCGCCCACCATGACGCTATTGCCCAGGATATCGACGGCGCGAGGCTCGATTTTATAAACGATGAAAAACAGCAGCAGTGGGATGAAGTCGATGAATTGTTTCACAATGGCAGCCAGAAGCAGGATGTGGCGGCATAATAACAAACATCAATGATAGCGAAAGCGCCACCTATGAATGTTGACCTGCACTGCCACAGCACTGCTTCCGATGGCGCCATGGCGCCTGCGGATCTGGTTGCGCGTGCTTATGAAAATGGCGTGCGCGTCTTGTCCCTGACCGATCACGACACCCTCGAAGGCCTCGAAGAGGCCCGGACTGCGGCGCATGCGCTGGGTATGCAGCTGGTCAATGGCGTCGAATTGTCCTGCACCTGGGGCGGTGCGACGATCCACATTCTGGGCTATGGTTTCGACGTCAATGCACCACTTCTGGTCGAGGCAATTGCCCGTTTGCACACCGGACGCTGGCTGCGGGCCGAAGAAATAAGTCGCAAATTGGCGATCAAAGGTATGCCCGGAGCGCTGGAAGGTGCCCGAGCGATCCAGCAAGAGCTCGGCGACAGTGGTAATGCGCCGGCCCGTCCGCACTTCGCGGACTTCATGGTGCGTGAAGGTTTCGTCAAGGATCGCGCCGAAGCGTTCCGCAAATGGCTGGGTGCCGGCAAGCTTGGTGACGTCAAGCTGCACTGGCCTACGCTGGAGGATACCGTCGCGATGTTGCGCGCTTCTGGAGCCTGGGTCAGCCTTGCGCACCCCGCGCACTACGATTTCACCCGCAGTAAACGTCGTAAACTGGTCGCCGAGTTCTTGCAGGCTGGCGGCCATGCCATAGAGGTGGTCAACGGTCTGCAGCCTGCTGAACAGGTCGGGACATTGGCCATCCTGGCTCGTGAATTCGGGCTGCTGGTGAGTGCCGGCAGTGACTTCCACGCTCCTGGCGCCTGGTCCGAGATCGGTATTTATCGACCGTTGCCCGAAGACCTGCCGCCACTTTGGTGTCGATTCAAACATGACCAGCCTACTGCCGCCGTCTGAACAGGAAGATACCGTGAGTCAATTTTTCCAGGTCCACCCGGAAAACCCGCAGCCGCGCCTGATCAAACAGGCCGCAGAAATCATCAAGGCTGGCGGGCTGGTGGTCTATCCCACTGATTCCTCTTATGCATTGGGTTGTCAGATCGGCGACAAAAGCGCCATCGAGCGAATCCGCCGCCTGCGCCAGCTGGACGACAAGCACAATTTCACGCTGATGTGTTGCGACCTGTCGCAACTCGGGCTGTTCGCCAAGGTCGATACCGGCGCGTTTCGTGCGCTCAAGGCGCATACGCCGGGGCCATACACCTTCATTCTCAACGCTACCCGGGAAGTGCCGCGACTGATACTGCATCCCAAGCGCCGCACCATCGGTCTGCGCGTGCCGGGCCATCCCATCGCGCAGGCGCTGCTTGAGGAATTGGGCGAGCCGCTGATGAGCGTCAGCCTGATCATGCCGGGGGACAGCGTGCCTCTGAGTGATCCTTACGAAATGCGCCAGATTCTGGAGCGTCAGGTGGACCTGATCATCGATGGCGGCATCGGCGGGATTTCCGCTTCAACGGTCATCAATCTGGCCGATGGCGAGCCGCAGGTGATCCGCGTTGGCTGCGGCGACCCGACCCCGTTCGGTGTGGAAGCGTAATGACCTCGGCGGAAACCGTGGACAGTCAGGCTGGCGCGCAGCAGGAGTTGCCGTTCGCCATGGTCTATGGCCAGGCAGTTCTGCAGATGCCGGTGGACCTGTATATACCGCCGGATGCCCTGGAGGTTTTTCTCGAAGCCTTCGAAGGGCCGCTGGATCTGCTCCTCTACCTGATCCGCAAGCAGAACATCGATATCCTCGACATCCCGGTGGCCGAAATCACCAAGCAGTACATGGGTTACGTCGAGCTGATGAAAACCGTGCGCCTGGAGCTGGCCGCCGAGTATCTGGTGATGGCCGCCATGCTCGCCGAGATCAAGTCGCGCATGCTGCTGCCGCGTTCGGCGGCTATTGAGGAGGAAGAAGACGACCCCCGCGCCGAGCTGATTCGTCGCCTGCAAGAATACGAGCGCTTCAAGGCTGCCGCCGAAGGCATCGACCGGCTGACCCGAGTGGGCCGGGATGTCAGCGTGCCCCGGCTGGATGCGCCGCAAGCCAGGGCGCGCAAGCTGTTGCCTGACGTGAGTCTCGACGAGCTATTGATGTCCATGGCCGAAGTCCTGCGCCGTGGCGATATGTTTGAAAGCCATCAGGTCAGCCGTGAAGCGTTGTCGACCCGCGAGCGCATGAGCGACGTGCTGGAGCGTCTCAAAGGCGGCGGTTTCGTGCCGTTTGCCGAGCTGTTCACTGCCGAAGAAGGGCGGCTTGGTGTGGTCGTGACGTTTATGGCGGTGCTGGAGCTGGTCAAGGAATCCTTGGTGGAACTGGTGCAGAACGAGCCCTTCGCGGCGATCCATGTCCGGGCGCGAGCCGAATAAGAGCAAATTAATGAACCTCAACGAACCCCGCGAGCTGGCACCCCTGCTCGAAGCTTTTCTGTTGGCCTCGGGCAAGCCGCAATCGCTGGAACGCCTTTTCGAACTCTTTGAAGAAGGCGAACGCCCCGAACCACCGGTGTTCAAGAAAGCCCTGGAACTGCTGCGCAAGTCCTGCGATGGCCGGGCTTTCGAGCTCAAGGAGGTTGCTTCCGGCTATCGCTTGCAGATTCGCGAGAAGTTTTCGCCTTGGGTCGGCCGCCTGTGGGAAGAGCGCCCGCAGCGCTATTCCCGGGCCATGCTGGAAACCATGGCGCTGATCGCTTATCGCCAGCCGATTACCCGTGGCGAAATCGAAGACGTGCGGGGCGTTGCGGTCAACAGCCATATCGTCAAGACCTTGCTGGAGCGCGAGTGGATCCGGGTCGTGGGTTATCGCGATGTCCCCGGCAGGCCTGCGATGTTTGCCACCACCAAGGGCTTTCTCGATCACTTTAACCTGAAGAACCTCGACGATTTGCCGCCGCTGGCCGACCTGCGCGAGCTGGAGCCCGATCCGATCCTCGATTTCGAAGACGCCCCGGTGCCCGCGCACTTGCAGGCCTTGGCCGACGCCAGCCTCGACCCCGACGCCGAACCTGAGCCGCCACGTGACGAAACCAGCTTCCGCAGCCTGCTGGTGGAACTCGATTCCATGGAGCAGGGGTTGAAGATCGACTTCGACGATTTATTGATCAATGAGCCTGATACAGAGTCTGAATTGGCAGACGACCCGGAAGACGACAAGAATCCGGAGGTTTGAACGCGGTGGGTCTGGTCCACCGATGCGCCTGGTTCGCGGGCAAGCCTCGCTCCAACGAATCGGTGTTGGTCGCGCGATAGACAATATCCACAGGACCATCAACCATGAGCAGCAAAAACCCCTGCATCAGCCTCTGTAAATTCGACGATGAGATTTGCATCGGGTGTGGCCGCAGCAAAAAAGAAATCAAAAGCTGGAAGAAGATGGACAAGGGCGAGCGGCACGCCGTGTTGGCCGAATCAGCGGTTCGTCTGAGCAAACTCAAGAGCGCCGGTCGGCGGAAAAAGAAGTAAGCGGCAATATTTCGACTAGCCTGTGATGCGCAATGAGCGCCTTGAGCGTATGATTCGCGACCTTTTGGCGATTCATACTCGCCACAGGCTTTTAGAATTTTCGCTCTGCGGCTATCCACAGCCGGGAGCAGCAGGTCACGCCGGTCCTCGGCGTCCCCTGAATCGACACACCGGGAGGTGCCCAGATGAGTATCAAAGACAAGCAGGACAGCCAGGAAATCGGACCCGCAGGTGAAAAACTGCAAAAGGTTCTGGCGCGCATTGGTGTAGGTTCGCGACGTGACGTCGAAGCCTGGATCAGCCAGGGTCGGATCAAGGTCAATGGCAAGGACGCGACCCTCGGTCAACGCGTCGACATGCATGACGCCATCACCGTCGATGGTCGCGTGATCAAGCGCGAAGAGGCAGCCGAAACGGTTCGCCGCGTCATCATGTACAACAAGCCGGACGGCGAAATCTGCACCCGCGACGACCCTGAAGGTCGCCCGACGGTGTTCGATCGCCTGCCGCGTCCAAAAGAAGGCCGTTGGGTCAACATCGGTCGTCTGGACATCAACACCACCGGTTTGCTGATGTTCACCACCGACGGTGAGCTGGCCAACCGCCTGATGCACCCGTCCTTCGAAATGGATCGCGAATACGCGGTGCGCGTACGTGGCGAAGTCGATGATGACATGCTGGCGCGTTTGAAAGCCGGTGTCGTCCTTGAAGACGGTCCTGCGCGTTTCACCGACATCAAGCAGGCGCCGGGTGGCGAAGGCTTCAACCATTGGTATCACTGCGTGGTGATGGAAGGTCGCAACCGCGAAGTCCGTCGTCTGTGGGAATCCCAGGGTCTGGTGGTCAGCCGTCTGAAGCGCGTGCGTTACGGACCGGTGTTCCTCAATTCCGACCTGCCGATGGGCCGCTGGCGCGAAATGAGCCAGTACGAAGTCGACGTGCTCAGCCAGGAAGTTGGCCTTGAGCCGGTTGCCCAGCCGCAGATGAATGCCAAGACCAAGGACAAGATGGAGCGTTTGCAGCGCCAGTCGTCGCGTCCATTGGGCAAAGGCGAGCGTGTTCGCACCTTGCGTCCGGCAGCGGGTACACCTGCTCCGACCGCTGATCGTACGCCGCGTCAGCCCCAAGTGACCGGCAGCGAGCGTGATCGCCCGCGTGGCGATTCGCCCCAGCGTCCGTCCGGTCCACGTTCGGAATCCGGCCGTGGTCAGCGTCCTGCTGGTTCGCGTAATGATCCGAGCAAACCGTCGCCGCGCACTCCGCGCCCGGCCAACGGTCGTACCGACAACAGCCGTGGCACGCCAGTGGCTGAACGTCCGAACGACGTCAACAAGCGCCCAGCCAAGCCTGCGCACAAGCGTCCAGGCATCACGCTGGTCGACGACGCGCCATCCGGCAAGCGCCGTGGCCCGCCGTCGGGCTCCGGCCAACGCCCAGGCTTCGGTCGTCGCAAGCCGCAGTAATGTAGTGATGTAACAAGAAACGCCAATCGAGAGATTGGCGTTTTTTTTGTCTGCTGTGAGGAGCCTGTGGGAAACCTGTGGGACCGGATTTATCCGGGAAGGCGTCTTCGCGGGCAAGTCGGATCGCCGCCCGCTCGCTCCAACAGAACCACGGAGCTCCTGCGAGAGATAGAGCACTCAGAGATCAAGTCGAATTGAGTCCGGAGATCGGGTCAGGCCCCTTTCCCAGCAGGCCGAACGCAGGTATTGCGCAGTGGGGAACTCGGCATGGATGCCGAGTTAGCCGCACTGGGCCAGGGATGGCCCTTTGCGGCGACCCACGGAGTAATGCCGGAGTGAGGGAAGTCTGAGCTCAGCGAAGACCCGTATGGAGGGGCAAGACTTTTTGGTTACTTTTGGGGCGTTTGCCAAAAGTGACCCGCTGTAAGAGCGGAACCGTAATTCCAGCACACGCCCATAACGGATATGTACTCAGTAACAACGCCTTCCCGGATAAATCCGGTTCCACATGAGTTACCCACCGCCCCCAAGACCTTGTGACAATTGATCCCGACGCTTAACGAGTTGCTGAGCTAATCCATTAGGTGACTTTCGCAGTAATCAGGATGGACGTGTATGCGCACAGGGATGTTCGCGCTGGCTTTCGGGATGCTGCTGTTACGTTTTCTGCCGCAGTTGCCACCGACCTGGTTGTTGCTGTTGATGCCGGTAGTTGCGTTGATGCTGCTGCCGTTTCGCACTTACCCACTGGCATTTTTCTTGTTCGGCCTGACCTGGGCCTGCGCCTCGGCGCAGTGGGCGCTGAATGATCGGCTGCCGCCACGGCTGGATGGCCAGACGCTCTGGCTGCAAGGCAAGGTGGTCGGCTTGCCCAGTCTCGCCGAAGGCGTGGTGCGTTTCGAGCTGGAAGACGCCAAGTCCCGTCGCTCCCGACTACCTGAACGAATTCGCGTGTCCTGGTATGGCGGAACGCCCGTGCGCAGTGGCGAGCGCTGGCGTCTGGCGGTCAAGCTCAAACAGCCCGGCGGGTTGGTCAATCCCCACGCATTCGATTACGAAGCCTGGTTACTGGCGCAGCGGATCGGGGCGACCGGCACCGTCGTCGATGGGCAATTGCTGTCCGCCGCGAGATATGGCTGGCGTGATGCGCTGCGCCAACGACTGCTGGCGGTGGATGCCCAGGGGCGCGAAGGCGGGCTGGCGGCGCTGGTGCTCGGCGACGGTTCGGGCTTGAGCGCGGCGGACTGGCAAATCCTGCAAAACACCGGGACTGTGCATTTATTGGTTATTTCCGGCCAGCATATTGGCTTGTTGGCGGGTGTGATCTACGCGCTGATCGCCGGTCTGGCGCGCTGGGGTTTATGGCCTCGGGCTCTGCCCTGGTTGCCGTGGGCTTGTGGCCTGGCGTTCACAGCTGCGCTGGGTTATGGCTTGCTCGCCGGGTTCGAAGTGCCGGTGCGCCGGGCCTGCGTGATGGTCGGCATGGTGCTGCTCTGGCGTCTGCGCTTCCGGCATCTGGGGGTGATCTGGCCATTGCTGCTGTCGCTCAATGCCGTGTTGATTTTTGAACCACTGGCCAGTTTGCAGCCGGGATTCTGGCTGTCGTTCATCGCAGTGGGGATTTTGCTGCTGATTTTCAGCGGACGCCTGGGTGCCTGGAGCTGGTTACGTAGCTGGACACGGGCGCAATGGCTGATTGCCCTGGGTTTGTTGCCGATCCTGCTGGCGCTAAATCTGCCCATCAGCCTCAGTGGACCCCTGGCCAATTTGATTGCCGTGCCCTGGGTCAGCTTCGTTGCGTTGCCGCTCGCGCTGCTGGGCACGTTGTTGCTGCCGGTTCCGGTCCTCGGCGAAAGCCTGTTGTGGCTGGCCGGTGGGGCGTTGAATGGGTTGTTCTGGTTTCTCGGCTGGGTGGCGGGTTTGGTGCCGGTCTGGTTGTCCGACGCGATGCCATTCTGGGTCTGGGCGCTGAGCCTGTTGGGCGCGCTGGTGTTATTGCTGCCCAGCGGCGTGCCATTACGGCCGCTGGGTTGGCCGCTGGTGATGTTATGCGTGTTCCCGCCTTTGCAATCCGTGCCCCATGGACAAGTGCAGGTGCTGCAACTGGATGTCGGCCAAGGGCTGGCGATCCTGCTGCGCACGCGGCAACACACCCTGTTGTTCGACGCGGGACCGCGCTTTGGTGAGTTCGATATCGGCGAGCGGATTGTGTTGCCGGTCATGCGCAAAGTCGGGGTGCGCAAGCTGGACCTGATGCTGCTCAGCCATGCCGACGCTGATCACGCCGGCGGCGCCCTGGCAATCCAGCAGGGCATGCCGGTTGCCCGGGTCCTGGGTGGCGAGCTGGAACGGCTCGCGCCGCAACTCAACGCGCAGCTGTGTCGGGTCGATGAATCCTGGGAATGGGACGGCGTGAAATTCTCGACCTGGCGCTGGGAGCAGGCGAAAGAGGGCAATCAGGCGTCTTGCGTGCTAATGGTAGAAGCCAACGGTGAGCGGCTGTTGCTGACCGGTGATATCGACGCCGATGCGGAAGAAGCGGCGCTGCACAGTGACTTCGATGTTCGCGCGCACTGGCTGCAAGCGCCGCATCACGGCAGTCGAACCTCGTCGTCCAAGCCGTTTCTGCGTGCAGTCGACCCGCAGGGGGTTTTAATCTCCCGAGGCCGCAACAATGCTTTCGGTCATCCTCATCCTTTGGTCATGTCGCGCTATCACTGGTTCGGCATTCGCACCTACGACAGCGCCAAACTGGGGGCGATCAGCCTGCAACTGGGCACCTTCGGTCAACCCCAGGCCGAACGGGGCCTCCAGCGTTTCTGGCGTGACTCATCCGACGGATATTGATCACAGGCTTCGGCCAGCAGGCGAGCCTATGTTAGAGTGGCGCCACTTTTTTCTGGGGGTCGTCACTGTGTGGGAACTGGTCAAATCAGGTGGCTGGATGATGCTGCCGATCATTCTGAGTTCCATCGCCGCGGTCGGCATCATCATCGAGCGTCTCTGGACCTTGCGTGCCAGCCGCATCACGCCGCCGCATCTGCTGGGGCAGGTCTGGCGCTGGATCCAGGACAAGAAACTCGACAGCGAAAAGCTCAAGGAGCTGCGCGCCGATTCGCCACTGGGTGAAATCCTCGCCGCAGGCCTTGCCAACTCCAGACATGGTCGCGAGATCATGAAGGAATGCATCGAAGAAGCCGCCGCACGGGTCATTCATGATCTGGAGCGTTACTTGAGCGCCCTGGGTTCGATTGCTGCCATGGCTCCCTTGCTGGGTTTGCTGGGTACCGTGCTGGGCATGATCGATATCTTCGGCTCGTTCAATGCCACCGGTAATACGGCCAATGCCGCAGTATTGGCGGGTGGTATCTCCAAGGCGTTGATCTGTACCGCATCCGGGCTGATCGTGGCCATTCCAGCGATTTTCTTTCATCGATTCCTGCAAAGCCGGGTCGACGAACTGGTGGTCGGCATGGAGCAGGAAGCCATCAAGCTGGTGGAAGTGGTGCAGGGCGACCGTGACGTCGATGTCAACGATCCGAGTATCCAGCTCAAGGCTCAGGCTCGGGGCGAGGGCCGCAAGAAGTGAAATTTCGTCGGCGCAAGGTCAGGGAGAACATCGACATCAACCTCGTGTCGTTGATCGATGTGGTGTTCATCCTGCTGCTGTTCTTTATCGTGACCACGACGTTCACTCGCGAAACCCAGCTACGGGTTGATCTGCCGCAGGCGGTCACGGGCACGCCGGACACCGACGCCGACCGCAAGCATCTGGACATCGCCATCAATGCCGACGGGGTTTTTTCCCTGAACAACCAATTGCTGCCAAAAAACGATCTGGCCACGCTGATTGACGCCTTGCAGCGAGAATCGGCTGGCGATACCAGTTTGCCGCTGACAATCAGCGCCGATGGCAAAACCCCCCATCAATCGGTGATTACCGCCATGGACGCTGCTGGCAAACTGGGTTTCAGTCACTTGCGCATGACCACCGTCGAGGCCACATCGGCTAACTGATGGCACTCTCAGACCGCTTGCTTGCCGCCTGGTATGCCGGTCATCCGGCACTGGCGTTGTTACGCCCGCTGGAATGCCTGTATCGCCGGGTCGTCGAAGGCAAACGTGCGCGCTTCCTGGCCGGTCAGGGTGAAATCTACAAGGCACCGATTCCGGTCATCGTCGTCGGCAATATCACGGTCGGTGGTACCGGCAAGACGCCACTGATCCTGTGGATGATCGAACATTGTCGCAGCCGAGGCCTGCGCGTCGGTGTGGTCAGCCGAGGTTACGGCGCTACGCCGCCAGGCCTGCCGTGGCGCGTGACCGCCGAACAACGCGCCGCTCAGGTCGGGGACGAACCTCTTTTGATTGTGCAGCGCACCGGCGTGCCGTTGATGATCGATCCTGATCGCAGCCGTGCGGTACGTGCCTTGCTGGACAGCGAGCCGCTGGACCTGATTCTGTCTGACGATGGTCTGCAACATTATCGGCTGGCCCGGGATCTGGAGCTGGTGCTGATCGATGCGGCCCGCGGCCTGGGCAATCGACGCTGCCTGCCTGCCGGTCCTCTGCGTGAGCCCGTCGAGCGTCTGAACAGCGTTGATGCGCTGCTCTACAACGGCGCCAGCGCTGATCGCGACGACGGTTACGCCTTCCAGCTCAAGCCCGCCGCGCTGGTCAATCTGCGCAGCGGCGAGCGCCAGCCGGTGGATTTCTTCGCGCCGGGGCAAGCCGTTCACGCTGTGGCGGGGATCGGCAATCCGCAACGTTTCTTCAATACCCTCGAAGGGCTACACTGGCGGCCTGTCGCTCACGCGTTCGCCGACCATGCCGCCTACAGCGCGCAGACGCTGACGTTCACGCCTTCGCTGCCCGTGGTCATGACCGAAAAGGACGCCGTGAAATGCCGGCCCTTTGCGGCGGATGACTGGTGGTATCTGGCCGTGGATGCAGTGCCTTCGGCCGCTTTCGTCAGTTGGTTCGACTCGCAGTTATCACGTCTTTTGCCATGATTCGCTCAGGATTTCTTATGGACACCAAATTGCTCGACATCCTCGCTTGCCCGATCTGCAAAGGTCCGCTCAAACTCAGCGCCGATAAAACCGAACTGATCAGCAAGGGCGCAGGCCTGGCCTATCCGATCCGCGACGGCATTCCGGTGATGCTGGAAAGCGAAGCACGCACGCTGACGACTGACGAGCGTCTGGATAAATGACGGCGGATTTCACGGTTGTCATTCCGGCCCGCTACGGTTCCAGCCGCTTTCCCGGCAAACCCCTGAAGGAGATCGCCGGCAAGCCGATGATCCAGCATGTCTGGGAACAGGCGCGCAAAAGCAGCGCCGCTCGGGTGGTGGTTGCCACCGATGACCCGCGTATTGTTGACGCCTGCCGCGCCTTTGGCGCCGAGGTTCTGCTGACCCGGGACGACCATAATTCCGGCACTGACCGCTTGGCCGAGGTTGCCACGCAGCTCGGGTTGGCGGCAGATGCCATTGTGGTCAACGTTCAGGGCGACGAGCCGATGATCCCGCCTGCGGTGATCGATCAGGTCGCGGACAACCTGGCGGCGCATCCGGAGGCACTTATGTCGACCCTGGCCGAGCCCATCGACGACGTTGCTGCGCTGTTCAATCCGAACGTGGTCAAGGTCGTTGCTGACATCAACGGTCTGGCGCTGACGTTCAGTCGTGCGCCGCTGCCTTGGGCGCGTGATGCGTTGGCCAGGGATCGCGATCAGTTGCCGGCGGGCGTACCGTACCGTCGGCACATCGGTATTTACGCCTATCGCGCCGGGTTTCTACAGGATTTCGTCAGTTGGGGGTCGTGCTGGCTCGAAGACACAGAAAACCTGGAGCAGCTGCGGGCACTTTGGCATGGCGTGCGCATTCACGTTGCCGATGCTGTTGAAGCGCCACCTGCCGGCGTGGACACCGCTGAAGATCTCGAACGTGTCCGACGCCTGCTGGAGGGTTGACGTTGCAGCTGCAATCCGCCGTTTCTCTCAAGCCGTTCAATACCTTCGGTGTCGATGTGCAGGCGCAGCAATTTGCCGAAGCACATAACGATGACGATGTGCGCGCGGCGCTGGCCTATTGTGCAGCGCACACGCTGCCGCTGATGGTCATCGGCGGCGGCAGCAATCTGTTGCTGACTGGCGACGTCAAGGCTTTGGTACTGCGCATGGCAAGCCGTGGGATTCGCATTGTTCGCGAAGACTGCCTGGAGGCCATCGTCGAGGCCGAGGCGGGCGAGCCGTGGCACCCGTTCGTGCAGTCATGTCTGGAACTTGGCCTGTGCGGCCTGGAAAACCTGAGCCTGATTCCCGGTACGGTCGGCGCTGCACCGATGCAGAACATTGGCGCTTACGGTGTCGAGATCAAAGACGTTTTTCATAGCCTCACCGCCCTCGACCGCCAGACGGGGGAGTTGCGCGAATTCTCCCTGGAAGAATGCGCATTCGGTTATCGCGACAGCCTGTTCAAACACGAGACCGGACGCTGGTTGATCCTGCGCGTGCGCTTTGTTCTGAGTCGTGCCGCGCGCCTGCATCTGGATTACGGGCCGGTGCGCCAGCGTCTGGACGCGCGCGGTATCGCGCATCCAACCCCGCGCGATGTCAGTCAGGCAATCTGCGCGATCCGCAGTGAAAAGCTTCCTGACCCCGCTGAACTCGGCAACGCGGGCAGCTTCTTCAAGAATCCGCTGATTTCTGCTGAACTGGCGGCGCGCATTAAAGTCAGTCATCCGGGTTTGGTGGGTTATCCACAGGCTGACGGGCAGGTGAAACTTGCCGCGGGCTGGCTGATTGAACAAGCCGGATGGAAAGGCTACCGGGAAGGTGATGCCGGTGTGCATCGCTTGCAGTCGCTGGTGCTGGTCAACTATGGTCGGGCCACTGGCACCCAACTGTTGGCTCTTGCGCGGCGTATCCAGGCGGACATCGTTGAGCGCTTCGATGTGGCGCTGGAAATGGAACCTAATCTTTACTGACTCCCTTCTGTCGATTCATGCCTCTGGGCTGAATGCCTTCAATGAGGACCCACCTGATGGATAGCGTTGACTTGAATGTCCTGCGCAGCGTGCTCGATTGGCGTCGTGCCGGGCAGCGCGTGGTGTTGTATAGCGTGGTTCAGACCTGGGGCAGCGCGCCTCGACCACCCGGCGCGATGCTCGCGTTGCGCGAAGACGGCGTGGTCATCGGCTCGGTTTCCGGTGGCTGCATCGAGGACGATCTGATTGCCCGCTTGCAGGACGGACGCTTGCAGCGTGACGGGCAGGGCATCGAATTGATCACTTACGGTGTCACCCTGGATGAAGCGGCCCGTTTTGGCCTGCCTTGCGGCGGCACCTTGCGCCTGACGCAAGAGTGGGTTGGCGATGAACAGTGGGTCGCAGAACTGCTGCAGCGCTGCGAAGACCATCAAATCGTCGCCCGTGAACTGAACCTGCAGACCGGCGAAGTCAGCCTGCACAGCGCGCAACGCGACGATGTGGTGAGTTTTGACGGTAATACCTTGCGCGCTATTTACGGTCCGCGCTGGCGTTTGCTGTTGATCGGTGCCGGGCAACTGTCGCGCTATGTTGCGGAAATGGCCCGTTTGCTGGATTTCGACGTGCTGATCTGCGACCCGCGCACGGAGTTTTCCTTCGGCTGGGAAGATCAGCAAGCCCGCTTCGTGCCGGGAATGCCCGATGATGCCGTGCTGGCCATCGAGACCGATGAGCGCACTGCCGTGGTCGCTCTGACTCACGATCCACGTCTGGACGACATGGCGTTGCTCACGGCGTTGAACTCACCGGCGTTTTACGTCGGGGCGCTTGGCTCGCGGGTCAACAGTCAGAAGCGCCGGGAAAACCTTGCGCTGCTGGGTTTGAGCGAGATGGCCATTGCTCGTTTGCACGGCCCGATCGGCCTGCATATCGGCAGTCATACCCCGGCTGAGATCGCGCTGTCGTTGATGGCCGAAATCGTCTCCATCAAGAACGGCATTGCCCTGCAACAGAAAAAACCGTTGATCACCGAGGCCGCCCATTGACCAATGAGGTCTGCGCCATTGTGCTGGCCGCAGGGCAGGGCAGTCGTTATCGAGCCGTAGCCGGTACTGACCAGCACAAGCTGTTGGCGCGCTGCCTGGGCCTCGACGGGGTTGAGCGTTCCGTGCTGGAACAGGTACTGATCGGGCTGCGCGGCGTTGTGGATAAGTGCCTGTTGATAACTCGCCCGGATTACCCGGAAATCTCCCGGCTTGGCCTGCGCTACGGCTGTGAAGTGGTGTTGCTGGATTCAGCCGGCATGGGCGACAGCATCGCCGCTGCGGTCGCGACTGCGTCTTATTGTCGTGGCTGGTTGGTGGTTCTGGGCGATATGCCGTTTATCCTGCCGGATACGTTGGGCAAGGTGATTGCGTCCTTGCAGGACGATTGCATCAGTGTGCCTGTTCATCAAGGTGAGCGCGGTCATCCGGTTGGTTTTGGGCACAAGCTCGGCCCTGCGCTGATGACCCTGACTGGCGATCAAGGCGCCAAGCGTCTGTTTCAGACGTCGCTTGTAGCGGTTGTCGAAGTGGATGATCCGGGCGTGCTGTGGGATGTAGACGTGCCCGAAGCCCTGATCTTCAAGCCGTAACCGGCTAACCTGTTTAAGTCCCAAAACGCTTTATCGAGGACAAGTCCTCTCCCACAGAAGTATGAAGTGCACCCCACAAGGACGGGACAACGCCCATTAAAAAGCCCCGCCTGTTTGCACAGGTGGGGCTTTTTATTCAGCGCTGTTTAGGCGAAGAGCTTAAGCGAGAGGTTTAGGCTCGTTGTTCTCTTCCAGCGCTTTCGGGTGCTGCACGACTTCTTCAACCGATTGCAGGTTTTCGTCGACCACCGGTGAAGGTTGGGTCGGCTCGGCTTCAGGTGCAACCGGCGCAGCTT
The DNA here is from genome assembly GCF_049898225.1 of Pseudomonas sp. DSP3-2-3. NCBI lineage: Bacteria > Pseudomonadati > Pseudomonadota > Gammaproteobacteria > Pseudomonadales > Pseudomonadaceae > Pseudomonas > Pseudomonas sp. DSP3-2-3. Next base: position 369,597 of record NZ_JAFCXH010000002.1, read on the forward strand.
CAGTCACGACTGGAGCGTTGGCGGCAGCTTCTTCAGCTTCTTTCTGCAGACGTTCAGCTTCACGCTTGCGACGGCGCACTTCACGCGGGTCGTTTGGCGCACGGCCAGTGCTGCTCACCGGAGCTGCCGGGGCCTGGGTTTCAACTTCGGCCTCGACTTCGGCAACAGCCACTGCAGCTTCGGCGGCAGGTGGCGTGGCAACGATTTCCGGAGCTGCGTAGGACGCAGGTGCTTCGGCAACCACAGGTGCAGGTGTTGGCAACTCAGCCGATTCAGTGACCGCCGGTTCAGTAACTACTGATTCAGAGGCGAAAGCCTCTTCGCGGGAGGGAGCTGCTTCTTCTGCCAGTGGCGCTTGAGCGGTTGGCTCTGGCGTTGGCTTGAACGGTACGACGCGCTCGGCGTGCGGTGCGTCGAACAGCTCGGTCTGGGCGGCCATTGCTGGCGCTTCGACCGGAGCTTCAAACGCAGGCTGTACTTCTACATCCGGCGCTGGCTCGGCTTTAGGCGCTTGCTCGGCGATTGGCGCTTCGATGGCCGGTGCTTCGCTTGCAAAAGCTGCGGTTTGTGCAGCTTCGACTTCCGGTGCGTCAAACGCTGGCGTCTGGATCGACGGGGTTTGCACCTCGGTCGATTGGGCGAAGGACGAATCCGACGCTTCGACGGATGCAGTCGCACGTTCTGCCTGGCGATTGGCCTGAGCTTCGGCCGGGGCGCTGATCACGGCGCTAGCGACAGCGGCTGTAACCGCCAGACCTGCGGCGACATCGGTGCTGCTGGCTTGCTCGGCGTTTTCTTCAGTGCCTTCGGTGCCTTCAGCACCCTCGGAACCTTCGATCACGTTGCCGTTGGCATCACGTTGACGCTCGCGACGGTTGCTGCGACGACGCTGACCACGTGAACGACGACGAGGGCGATCACCTTCGGCGCCGTCCTGGCCATCTTGATTGTCGTCGGCGATCAACTCTTCGTTGAGCAGCACTTCATCTTCGCTGACCGCTGCTACGGCCTGTTCGGCACGTGGCTGGCGCTCTTCACGAGGCTGGCGAGGTTGACGTTCTTCACGTGTAGCGCGTTCAGGGCGCTCTTCGCGGGCCAGGTTGACGGCCGGAGCAGCATCCAGCGGCTCACGCAGTTCGCGGACCGGACGATCTTCGCGGGACTTGCGGTCTTCACGAGGCGCACGCGGCGCGCGTTCTTCACGTGGCGCGCGGGCCGGACGTTCTTCGCGTGGGGCTGCGGCAGGGGTGGTTTCGTCGCGAACTTCACGCGGCTCGCGCGGCGCACGCTCTTCACGTGGCGCACGCTCTTCGCGAGGCGCGCGTTCTGCACGCTCTTCACGCGGGGCACGTTCTTCGCGAGGCTTGCGCTCTTCGTCACGACGATTGGTGCGACCACGGCTCTGTTGACGACCGTTGCGGCGTTCTTCATTGCGAGCCGGACGCTCGGCAGCCGGTTTTTCAACGACGACCGGTGCGGCAGGCTCTTCCTTGGCGGCGAACAGGCTCACCAGGGATTTCACCAGACCCTTGAACAGGCTTGGTTCATGAACAACCGGAGCAGGGGCGGGCGCAGCAGCTTCAACCGGTACCGGTGCGTTGGCACGTGGCGGCGCGGTCTTGACGGCGGCTTCCTGGCGAACCAGGGTGCGGGTCGCGGCGGCTGGCGGCGCGACTTCTTCCACTTCGGCAGCGGCAGCGGCGATTTCGTAGCTGGACTGATTGGTGTGCGCTTCCGGGCTGTCATCACGCAGACGCTGCACTTCGAAGTGTGGCGTTTCGAGGTGATCGTTCGGCAGGATGATGATGCGGGCGCGGGTGCGCAGTTCGATCTTGGTGATCGAGTTGCGTTTTTCGTTGAGCAGGAACGCAGCAACCGGGATCGGCACCTGGGCGCGGACTTCGGCAGTACGGTCCTTCAGGGCTTCTTCTTCGATCAGGCGCAGAATCGCCAGCGACAGCGATTCAACGTCACGGATGATGCCGGTGCCGTTGCAACGCGGGCAGACGATGCCGCTGCTTTCACCCAGGGAAGGGCGCAGGCGCTGACGGGACATTTCCAGCAGGCCAAAGCGCGAGATGCGGCCAACCTGCACGCGGGCGCGGTCGGCTTCCAGGCTTTCGCGGACTTTTTCTTCCACGGCGCGCTGGTTCTTGGCTGGCGTCATGTCGATGAAGTCGATGACGATCAGGCCGCCGATATCGCGCAGGCGTAATTGACGGGCGATTTCTTCAGCCGCTTCAAGGTTGGTCTGCAGCGCGGTTTCTTCGATATCGCTGCCTTTGGTGGCGCGGGCCGAGTTGATGTCGATGGACACCAGGGCTTCGGTCGGGTCGATAACGATGGAGCCGCCGGAAGGCAGTTCAACGACGCGCTGGAAGGCGGTCTCGATCTGGCTTTCGATCTGGAAACGGTTGAACAGCGGAACGCTGTCTTCGTACAGTTTGATCTTGCTGGCGTACTGCGGCATCACCTGACGGATGAACGTCAAGGCTTCTTCCTGGGCTTCGACGCTGTCGATCAGCACTTCGCCGATGTCCTGGCGCAGATAGTCGCGGATGGCGCGGATGATCACGTTGCTTTCCTGGTAGATCAGGAAAGGCGCAGAGCGATCCAGGGATGCTTCTTTAATAGCAGTCCAGAGTTGCAGCAGGTAATCGAGGTCCCACTGCATTTCTTCGCTGCTGCGGCCCAGGCCGGCAGTGCGCACGATCAGACCCATGTCGGCCGGAGCGATCAGGCCGTTGAGTGCTTCACGCAGTTCGTTGCGTTCTTCACCTTCGATGCGACGGGAAATACCGCCGGCACGCGGGTTGTTCGGCATCAGGACCAGATAACGACCGGCGAGGCTGATGAAGGTGGTCAAGGCTGCGCCTTTGTTGCCACGTTCTTCTTTCTCGACCTGAACGATGACTTCCTGGCCTTCGCTCAGGACGTCCTTGATGTTGACGCGGCCTTCAGGAGCCTTCTTGAAGTACTCGCGGGAGATTTCCTTGAGGGGCAGGAAGCCATGGCGCTCAGAGCCGAAATCGACAAAGGCAGCCTCCAGGCTTGGTTCGATACGAGTGATTCGGCCTTTATAGATATTGGCTTTCTTCTGCTCGCGTGCACCCGACTCGATGTCCAGGTCATAGAGGCGTTGGCCATCTACCAGTGCAACACGCAACTCTTCGGGTTGAGTTGCGTTAATCAGCATTCTTTTCATGTAGTACCGTCGGTTTCCGGGCTGCCGGAAACGGCGTTCGGCACACACGACTTCTCACGGTCGGTGTCAGGGCACGTCAAGAGTGGTTGGACACTCCAGTGTCTAGCGGGGATCCGGCCAGAGGGGCCGGAGTCGCGACGACGTTTCCTGCTTGCTGGGATGACATAAAGACACCCTGTCAGCAAAAGCTTTGTCAGGAGGAGGAATCGACCATCGGTAGCGGACGAGATGAAGCGTCTTGAATAAGCCTAGTGCTACACAGTCCGATGGTTGTGCGTCTCCACCCTACACGTATCCCTGATAATTCGGGTGCTGCCGCGCGCTGAATCCGCAACGGGTTGGCATTTACCGCGACCTTCTTCAGGAGGGCCGCGCATCATGGCTTAAGGCGTTGTTTCCGAAGTATTCGCCCGAAATGTCTGAAGATGACTGCACTTTGTGAACTGGCCGTGAATTTTGAGCTCTGAAGGCGAGTGATAACTCTGCGATCTGGCTTGTTTCAGGCCTCATGTCACCTGCGCTTGTTACATCTCCAGGCTGTTCGTTGTCACCGAAAGCCCCGTAGGACGGCCTCGCGTCCTCGTGAATTGCGTTGGGCAGGGCCGGTGGTTAGACCGTTTGTCCGCTGTCCAGGCCGCTTTTGGCGGCGTTCGCGACTATAGCAGCAATCATTAAGTGCTTCAAATCCATAAAAAATTGTTATGATTTGCGGCATGACGAACATCACCCCTCCAACCCCCAGCGTCCAGCTGGTAGAGGTTGCGCCGGAATATGCCGGTCAACGTATCGACAATTTTCTTGTCACTTTCCTCAAAGGCGTGCCTAAGACCTTGATCTACCGCATTTTGCGCAAGGGCGAAGTGCGAGTGAACAAAGGTCGAATCAAGCCCGAGTATAAGTTGCAGGCGGGCGACATCATTCGTGTTCCGCCCGTGCGCGTGCCTGAGCGCGATGCGCCGGTGCCTGTTGCCCAAGGCCTGCTGCAGCGCCTTGAAGCGGCCATTGTCTTTGAAGACAAGGCGCTGATCGTGCTGAACAAGCCGGCGGGTATCGCCGTGCATGGCGGCAGCGGCCTGAACTTCGGGGTGATCGAAGCCTTCCGTCAGATGCGCCCGGACGCCAAGGAGCTGGAGCTGGTCCATCGCCTTGATCGCGACACCTCCGGTCTGCTGATGATCGCCAAGAAACGCAGCATGCTGCGTCACCTGCACGAAGCCTTGCGCGGCGATGGTGTCGACAAGCGCTATATGGCTCTGGTTCGCGGGCATTGGGATACTTCGCAGAAGCGCGTCAATGCCCCGTTGCTCAAGAGCAACCTGCGATCCGGCGAGCGCATGGTCGAGGTCAATGACGAAGGCAAGGAAGCGCTGACGATCTTCAAGGTGCTGCGCCGCTTCGGTGACTTCGCCACCATGATCGAGGCCAAGCCGGTGACCGGTCGCACGCACCAGATTCGCGTGCATACCCTGCACGCCGGGCACGCCATCGCCGGTGACACCAAGTACGGTGACGAAGATTTCAGTCGCGAAATTCGTGATCTGGGTGGCAAGCGTCTGTTTCTGCATGCCTATATGTTGACCGTGCCGCTGCCCGATGGTGGCGAGTTGAAACTACAGGCTCCAGTGGATGACATGTGGGCCAAGACCGTGGAGCGATTGAGTGCGCCCTGATTTCAAGCCGTCAAGCTATGAGCTGTTGATTTTCGATTGGGATGGCACCCTGGCTGATTCCATCGGTCGCATTGTCGAGGCCATGCAGGTTGCTGCGACCTTGAGCGACCGTGAGGTGCGTGATGATTTTGCGATCAAGGGCATCATTGGTCTGGGTTTGCCGGAAGCCATTCGCACGCTTTATCCGGACATCAGCGCCAACGACCTGATCGACTTCCGCCAACGCTATGCCGACAGTTATATGGCCCTGGACAACACTGTCCCTTCGCCATTGTTCGCCGGGGTGCGAGACGCGATCGAAGCCTTTCGCGCAGATGGCTATCAATTGGCAGTGGCGACCGGCAAGGCGCGGCGCGGGCTGGATCGCGTACTCAAGGCGCATGACTGGCTGGATTTCTTCGACATCACTCGCGCTGCTGACGAATCCGCCAGCAAGCCCGACCCGCTGATGCTTAACGAAATCCTCGAGCATTGTGGCGTTGCGCCCGAGCGAGCGCTGATGGTGGGTGATTCGTCTTTTGATTTGTTGATGGCGCGTAACGCCGGCATGGATTCAGTGGCGGTGGGGTATGGCGCGCAGTCGCTGCCTTCGTTGCTCGAATACGCGCCGCGTCTGGCTATCGACAGTTTTCCCGAGCTGCGCACCTGGTTGGGTGCGCACAGTACTGAATCTTCGTTGTTGGGGTGATTGAGAAATGTCGGACGAATGGAAAGCACCAGTCTCCAAAGATGCAGACGACGTCGCAGACAGCAAGGCTGATGCCAAGAGCTGGAAGCTGCTGGAAAAGACGCTGCTGGCGGGTGTTCAGGAGCAGCGGCGTTCGCGGCGCTGGGGGATCTTCTTCAAATCCCTGACTTTTCTTTACCTGATTACTGCGTTGTTTCTGTTTACACCGCTGATGAGTTTTGACAAAGGCGCGTCGCGCAGCGAGAACCATACGGCGCTGATCGAAGTGCAGGGCATGATCGCCGACAACGAGCCGGCCAGTGCCGACAATATTGTGGGCGCCTTGCGCGCGGCCTTTGAAGACACCAAAACCAAGGGCGTGATCCTGCGGATCAACAGTCCTGGCGGCAGTCCGGTGCAATCCGGCTATATCGCCGACGAGATACGTCGCCTGCGCGCCGAGAAGCCTGCGATCAAGGTGTACGCCGTCATTACCGATCTGGGTGCGTCGGGGGCTTATTACATCGCCAGCGCCGCTGACCAGATCTATGCCGACAAGGCCAGTCTGGTGGGCTCTATTGGTGTCACAGCCGCAGGTTTCGGCTTTGTCGGCATCATGGACAAGCTAGGTGTGGATCGCCGTACTTACACGTCGGGCGAGCACAAAGCCTTTCTTGATCCGTTCCAGCCGCAGAAAGCCGATGAAACGGCTTTCTGGCAGGGCGTGCTCGACACCACGCATAAGCAGTTCATCGCCAGCGTCAAACTGGGTCGTGGCGACCGCCTGAAGGATAAAGAGCATCCGGAACTGTTTTCCGGACTGGTCTGGACGGGTGAGCAAGCGTTGCCGCTGGGCTTGATCGATGGTCTGGGCAGCGCCAGTCATGTTGCGCGTGATGTGATCGGCGAAAAAGAAATGGTCGACTACACCGTCAAGGAATCGCCTTTGGATCGATTCTCGAAGAAGCTGGGTGCCAGCGTTGCGCAGCAGATAGCAATGTGGGCAGGCTTCAACGGGCCGTCGCTGCGCTGATAGTTCTGCTTATAAAAGAAAAGAAACCCGACCATTGGTCGGGTTTTTTGTTTGTAGCGTCACGGAATGATGATGCCTTCGTCGCCAAGCATGTCGACCAGCCGAATCAGCGGCAGGCCGATCAGGCTGGTGGCGTCGCTGCCTTCGGTGGCGCGAAACAGGCTGACCCCCAACCCTTCCGCCTTGAAGCTGCCAGCGCAATCGTAAGGCTCTTCCGCGCGCAGGTAGCGCTCGATGCGGGCTGCGTCCAGCACGCGCATATGGACGGTGAATGGCACGTGGTCGACCTGGCAGCGCCCGGTTGCGCTATTGAGCAACGCAAGGCCGGTAAGAAAGGTCACGCTGCGGCCACTGGCGGCAGAGAGTTGTGCCAGGGCGCGCTCGAAGGTATGCGGCTTGCCGAGGATCTTGCCGTCGAGCACCGCGACCTGATCCGAGCCGATGATCAGATGGTCGGGATAATCGTCGGCCAGCGCCCTGGCTTTTTCCTCGGCAAGCCTTTGCACCAGCTCAATGGCGCTTTCGTCGGGGCGATGGCTTTCGTCGATTTCAGGCGAGCTGCAGGCAAACGGCAGGCGCAGACGGGTCAGCAATTCCCGGCGATAAGCTGAGCTGGAAGCGAGCAACAAGGGCAACATGCGGTTCTCCATCAGGTGAAAAGTGATTCTAATCAGTCTGCTAGTAGATAACAGGCCTGAATTTCCTTTGACATGCCTGGGGGTCGTCCCTAGAATGCTGCGCCTATGTTGAATGACCCGATTCCACCTCACGTTGACCCGCGCAAATTGGCTGATCGTGGCACTACCCTTCAAGGTGAAGTGCTGCTGGCCGATTTGGAGAGACTCTGCGACCCGCTTTCCGATAACCTCGGTACGGTGCAGGCGAAATTCGTTTTTGAGCGTGACGAACGTAGATCTGTAGTAATTCACAGTTCTATCGACGTCGAAGTCAAGATGGTTTGCCAGCGTTGTCTTGAGCTGGTCACCCTGCCGATTCACAGCGAATGCAGTTACGCGGTGATGAAGGAGGGTGCGAATACCCAGTCGTTACCGAAAGGTTATGACGTGCTGGAACTGGGCGAAGATCCATTGGATCTGCTGGCTTTGATCGAGGAAGAGCTTCTGCTCGCCTTGCCCATTGTGCCGGCTCATCATCCGGAAGAATGCCAGCAGCCGGCGGGTCTCGATGAGCCCGAACCGAGCGTGGACGAGGTAACGCGGTCCAACCCGTTCAGTGTATTGGCGCAGTTAAAGCGTGACCCAAACGTTTAGGAGTTAATCAATTATGGCTGTTCAGCAGAACAAAAAATCCCGCTCTGCCCGTGACATGCGTCGTTCCCACGACGCTCTTGAGGCAAGCACTCTGTCGGTAGAAAAGACAACTGGTGAAATTCACCTGCGTCACCACGTTTCGCCGGAAGGTGTTTACCGTGGTCGTAAAGTGATCGACAAGGGCGCTGACGAGTAATTTCTTGTCCGCTCCGATCATCGCGATCGACGCAATGGGCGGGGACTTCGGTCCCCGCAACATTGTTCAGGCAAGCCTCGCGTGCCTGATTGCTACGCCCTCGCTGCATCTGATCCTCGTGGGTCAAGCCTCCCTTATTGAAGCTCTCATTGCCCGCCAATCCGGTGTGGATCGCTCTCGCCTGCATGTTGTCAATGCCAGCGAAGTCATCTCCATGGATGAGCGCCCGTCCCAGGCGCTGCGAGGCAAGCCCGACTCTTCAATGCGGGTGGCGTTGGGATTGGTAGCGCAGGGCCAGGCTCAGGCCTGTGTCAGTGCGGGCAATACCGGCGCGCTGATGGCGTTATCGCGTTTCGTGCTCAAGACTTTGCCGGGCATCGACCGTCCGGCGATGGTTGCGGCAATCCCGACCCAGCGCGGCTATTGTCAGTTGCTGGACTTGGGGGCGAATGTCGATTGCAGTGCCGAGAATCTTTACCAGTTCGCCGTGATGGGCTCGGTTGCCGCCGAAGCGTTGGGTGTTTCTCGCCCCAAAGTGGCGCTGCTCAATGTCGGCACCGAAGACATCAAGGGCAATCAACAGGTCAAGCTGGCGGCCAGTCTGTTGCAGGCGGCTCCAGGACTTAATTATTCCGGCTTCATCGAGGGCGACGGTTTGTATCGCGGTGAAGCTGACGTCGTGGTTTGTGATGGTTTTGTCGGCAATATACTGCTCAAGTCCAGCGAGGGCCTGGCCACGATGATTTCGGCGCGGGTGCAGGCCTTGTTCAGTCAGAACCTGCTCACTAAGGCCGTTGGCGTATTGGCATTACCGCTGATGAAGCGCATGCAGGCGGATCTGGCGCCAGCCAGGCATAACGGCGCAAGTTTTCTGGGTTTGCAGGGGATTGTGGTGAAAAGCCATGGTTCGGCCGGTGTGCAGGGCTTTCAAAGTGCGATTCAGCGGGCGTTGATCGAGATCCACGAAAATCTTCCACAACGCTTGCATGGACGTCTTGAAGAGTTGCTTTAGTATGCCGTCGGGACGGGATTCCCGAAAATGTGACGCTGCTGACCGAGCAGTCATCCAAACGATCAGTCTTAAACATTCGACTTCTTGCGCACGGCAAAACGGCCGGGCGTCAATTTCGGCGACAACAATTCAGAGGCTTGTTAAATGTCTGCATCCCTCGCATTCGTCTTTCCGGGTCAAGGTTCGCAGTCGCTGGGCATGCTTGCCGAGCTGGCTGCGCAATATCCGTTGATCCAGGAAACTTTCGCAGAAGCGTCCCAGGCGCTGGGCTACGACCTTTGGGTCCTGACCCAGCAAGGGCCGGAAACCGAACTTAATCAAACCGACAAAACCCAACCCGCCATTTTGACTGCCTCCATCGCGTTGTGGCGTCTGTGGCTGGCTGAAGGCGGCGCTCGACCTGCTTTCGTCGCCGGGCACAGTCTCGGTGAATACAGTGCGCTGGTTGCCGCTGGCAGTCTGTCGCTGGGCGATGCGGTGAAACTCGTGGAGCGCCGCGGCCAGTTGATGCAGGAAGCGGTTCCTGCGGGGCAGGGCGCCATGGCGGCGATTCTTGGCCTGGAAGACGCTGACGTGTTGGCGGCCTGTGCCGAAGCGGCTCAAGGCGACGTGGTCAGTGCGGTGAATTTCAACTCGCCAGGCCAGGTTGTCATCGCCGGTTCGACCGCTGCGGTGCAGCGCGCCATGGAACTGTGCAAGACGCGTGGCGCCAAGCGTGCCCTGCCGTTGCCAGTGAGCGTGCCGTCGCATTGCGAATTGATGCGTCCGGCTGCCGAGCGCTTTGCCGAGTCGGTCGAGGCGATCGATTGGCAGGCTCCGCAGATTCCGCTGGTGCAGAATGTCAGCGCTGCCGTTGTGTCCGACCTCGATACGCTGAAGTCCGATCTGTTGCAGCAGCTCTACAAGCCGGTTCGTTGGGTCGAGTCGATCCAGGCGTTGGCCGCCAATGGCGCTGTCGAGTTGGTCGAATGCGGGCCGGGTAAAGTGCTGGCTGGCCTCAATAAGCGTTGCGCCGACGGCGTGACGACTCACAACCTCAACACCCCAGACGCCTTTGCCGCCGCTCGCGCGGCACTGGCCTGAATAGGAGAGCTTGCATGAGCCTGCAAGGTAAAGTTGCACTGGTTACCGGTGCCAGTCGTGGAATTGGTCAAGCCATTGCCCTGGAGTTGGGGCGCAATGGTGCTGTGGTCGTAGGTACTGCGACTTCCGAGAGCGGTGCCGAGCGCATCAGTGCAACGTTCAAGGAACAGGGCATCGAAGGCTTCGGTCTGATGCTCAATGTGACTGATTCCGAGTCCGTGAGCGCCACATTGGCATTGATCCAGGAACGTGTTGGCGCGCCGTTGATCCTCGTCAATAACGCCGGCATCACCCGTGACAACCTGATGATGCGCATGAAAGATGACGAATGGCATGATGTCGTCGATACCAATCTGAACAGCCTGTTCCGCTTGTCCAAGGGCGTTTTGCGGGGCATGACCAAGGCGCGTTGGGGCCGAATTATCAGTATTGGTTCTGTTGTGGGTGCCATGGGCAACGCAGGCCAAGTAAACTACGCAGCCGCGAAGGCCGGTCTGGAAGGTTTCAGCCGGGCCTTGGCTCGTGAAGTGGGTTCGCGTGCGGTAACGGTAAACTCGGTAGCCCCGGGTTTTATCGATACCGATATGACGCGTGAGCTACCGGAAGCTCAGCGTGAGTCGCTGATTTCCCAGATTCCACTGGGTCGTCTGGGGCAGGCTGAAGAGATCGCGCACGTGGTCGCTTTTCTTGCTTCGGAAGGTGCAGGCTACGTTACCGGGGCTACAATCCCCGTGAATGGCGGCATGTACATGAGTTGAAAGTAACGGATTGCGGTAAAAAAATGTCATACGTTGTGCCCAAAATCCGTTATAAAGCTGCAATCTATTAATGGGCGTCAGGTCGGTGAGGTCAGCGGGGTGAGCATTGAGCTTGAAATGCGCAAAACCTCTTCTATACACTTACCCACCGGCCAGCCGCCTGAATTTGTCCACTAGGAGTTAAAACTAGGTATGAGCACCATCGAAGAACGCGTCAAGAAAATCGTTGTCGAGCAACTTGGCGTCAAGGCTGAGGAAGTTACCAACACTGCTTCCTTCGTTGAAGACCTGGGTGCCGACTCCCTTGATACCGTTGAGCTGGTGATGGCTCTGGAAGAGGAATTCGAGACTGAAATCCCTGACGAAGAAGCCGAGAAAATCACTACTGTTCAAGCTGCTATCGATTACGTTACTGCCCACCAGGCGTAACACGCTGTAATCGTCGTTGCTGTCATGGGAAAACCGCACTGCCTGCCGGCGTGCGGTTTTTTCTTTAAAAACGATGCCCTGTATCGTCAATAAGAGAAAAGGAGAGTCCTGTGTCGCGTAGACGCGTCGTGGTCACCGGTATGGGTATGCTGTCGCCATTGGGTACGGATGTGCCGAGCAGTTGGCAAGGCATTCTGGCTGGCCGCAGTGGCATTGGCCTTATCGAGCACACGGACCTTTCGGCTTACACGACCCGCTTTGGCGGTTCGATCAAAGGATTCAACGTTGAAGAGTACCTGGCGCCCAAAGAGGCTCGCCGGCTGGATCTCTTCATTCAATATGGTCTGGCGGCCAGTTTTCAGGCTGTGCGCAATTCCGGCCTTGAAGTCACTGACGCCAACCGTGATCGCATTGGCGTGGCCATGGGTTCTGGTATCGGTGGCCTGACCAATATCGAAAACAACAGCCGCTCGCTGCATGAGCAAGGGCCGGGACGGATTTCGCCGTTCTTTGTGCCGGGCTCGATCATCAACATGATTTCCGGGTTCCTGTCGATCCATCTGGGTGCACAGGGGCCTAACTACGCAATCGCGACGGCCTGTACGACCGGCACGCATTGCATCGGCATGGCGGCACGCAACATCGCTTATGGCGAGGCCGACGTGATGATTGCCGGCGGCGCCGAAATGGCGGCCTGCGGCCTCGGTATGGGCGGCTTCGGTGCGTCCCGTGCGCTGTCGACCCGTAATGACGATCCGACGCGTGCCAGCCGTCCGTGGGACAAGAGCCGCGACGGCTTCGTCCTGTCCGACGGTTCCGGAGCGTTGGTGCTTGAAGAGCTGGAACACGCCAAGGCGCGCGGTGCGACGATCTATGCCGAGCTGATCGGTTTTGGCATGAGCGGCGATGCGTACCACATGACTTCGCCGCCAGATGACGGCGCAGGTGCTGCGCGCTGCATCGTCAACGCGCTGCGCGATGCCAAGGTCAACACCGACGACGTGCAGTACATCAACGCACACGGCACCTCGACGCTGGCCGGCGACCTGGCTGAAGCGCGGGCGATCAAGTCGGTGTTCGGCGATCACGCCTACAAGCTGGCGGTCAGTTCCACCAAGTCCATGACCGGTCACTTGCTGGGCGCGGCGGGCGCGGTGGAAGCGATTTTCAGTATTCTGGCCATCAACGGTCAGGTTGCGCCGCCCACCATCAACCTCGATGAGCCGGGCGAAGGCTGCGATCTGAATTTTGTGCCTCATGAAGCGCAAAACATGCCGATCAACGTGGTGCTGTCCAACTCGTTCGGGTTTGGCGGGACCAACGGCTCACTGGTGTTCCGCCGGTTCAGCGAGTAATGCTCAGCTGGATCGATGGCTGTCCCGCCGATCTGCTGTCCATCAAGGACAGAGGTCTGGCGTATGGTGATGGGCTGTTTGAGACCATCGCCGTCAAGCATGGACAGCCATCGCTTCTGGAGCGCCATCTGCGGCGTCTCGAAGGCGGCTGTGCTCGCTTGGGTATTGCCGCTGACCTGCAATTGATTCATCGCGAGTTGCTGGCATTTGCCGCACAGCTGGGCGACGGCGTGATGAAGTTGATTGTCACCCGAGGCGACAGTCAGCGGGGTTATGCTCCCGCGCCGAATTCCCAACCTCGACGAATTCTGCAAGGCGGCCCCGCGCCGCTGTACCCGGGCGCTCATGCAGAGCAGGGTGTGCGTCTCTTTGCTTGTCAGACCCGCCTGGCCGAACAGCCGCTGCTGGCCGGACTCAAACATCTGAACCGGTTGGAGCAGGTGCTCGCGCGTTCGGAATGGCAGGACAGCGAACACGCCGAGGGACTGATGCTCGACACGTCGGGGCGCATCATCGAAGGTGTATACAGCAATCTGTTCCTGATCAGCGGCGGGATTCTCCTCACTGCGGATCTGACGCGCTGTGGCGTGGCCGGGGTGATGCGTGGCGAATTGCTGGAGCAGGCGTCTGCGCTGGGCATTCCGGTCGAAGTCCGTGACCTGCAAATGTCTGACTTGCAGCATGCCGATGAAGTATTTCTCTGCAACAGTGTCTATGGCATGTGGCCCGTTCGCGGCTTCATGCAGCTGAGCTGGCCGGTTGGTCCACTCACCCGTAAACTGCAGCGCACCGTTCTCGCGCTTCTGGATATCGCTTAGTGATTCGAAAATTATTGGTCTTGCTGGAAACAGGCGTGGTGCTGGCGGGTCTGGTGCTGGGCGTTGCGTTTTGGCAGCAGAACGAGGCGTTGCGTCAGCCATTGAACGTAACCCGAGAGCAATTGCTGGATGTTCCAGCAGGCTCCACGCCGACAGGTGTGCTCAATCGTCTGGAAGCCGACGGCGTGGTCAAGGATGCGTTCTGGCTGCGGCTCTATTGGCGCTTCAATCTTTCCGGGCAGTCGCTGCACAGTGGCGAATACCGCATGACGCCCGGCATGGACGCCCAATCGTTGCTGGCCTTGTGGCAGCGGGGCGAAGTGGTTCAGTACAGCCTGACGCTGGTCGAAGGCTGGAATTTCCGTCAAGTGCGTACCGCTTTGGCGAAACAGCCCAAGCTGGAGCAGACCCTTGCAGGCCTGAGCGACAACGAGCTAATGGCCAAACTGGGCCATCCCGATGTTTATCCCGAAGGCCGCTTCTTTCCGGACACTTACCGCTATGTGCGGGGCATGACCGACGTCGAGCTGCTTAAACAGGCGTACAACCGTCTGGATGAAGTGCTGGATGAAGAGTGGGCCAAGCGCGCTGCGGATGTTCCCTATGTTGACCCGTATCAGGCGCTGATCATGGCCTCGCTGGTGGAAAAAGAGACCGGCGTTCCTCAGGAACGCGGGCAGATTGCCGGGGTGTTTGTCAGACGCTTGCGTTTGGGCATGCTTTTGCAGACGGATCCGACGGTGATCTACGGCCTCGGCGAGCGTTACAACGGCAAGTTGACCCGCGCCCATCTCAAGGAAGCAACGCCCTACAACACTTACGTCATCGCCGGACTGCCACCGACGCCGATTTCCCTGGTGGGGCGTGAAGCAATTCATGCCGCACTGAATCCGGTGTCCGGCAGCAGTTTGTATTTCGTCGCACGCGGCGACGGCAGTCACGTGTTCTCGGCGGATCTGGACGCGCATAACGCGGCCGTTCGTGAGTTCCAGCTCAAGCGACGTGCCGATTATCGCTCCAGCCCGGCACCTGCTGCTCCGTCGGTTGTTCCAGTCATGCCGTCGGAAACGAATCCGGCGGCACCTGTTCCGGATGCGGCGACGGCACCTGAAACCGCGCCCGTCCCGGAGAAGTCTTCGGAGCCAGATGCCACCCAGAGCGAGCCAAGCCCGAAATGAAGATGAACGAGGACTGCCTGTGACTGGCCTGTTTATTACCCTGGAAGGTCCGGAAGGCGCAGGGAAAAGCACCAACCGCGAATACCTGGCCGCCAGACTGCGCGCCGAAGGGATCGAGGTATTGCTCACTCGCGAACCCGGCGGCACACCGCTGGCCGAGCGTATCCGTGAGCTGCTGCTGGCGCCCAGCGATGAGTCCATGCATGCCGATACCGAGTTGCTGCTGGTATTTGCCGCACGGGCACAACATCTGGCGCAAGTGATTCGCCCGGCTCTGGCCCGTGGCGAGATCGTTTTGTGTGATCGTTTCACCGACGCAACTTACGCGTATCAGGGCGGCGGCCGTGGCTTGTCCCACGAACGGATTGCCGCGCTGGAAAACTTTGTCCAGGGTGATTTGCGCCCGGACCTGACCCTGATTTTCGATTTGCCGGTTGAAGTCGGTCTGGCCCGCGCCTCTGCGCGAGGCCGGCTGGATCGGTTCGAGCAGGAAGGGCGGACTTTCTTCGATGCCGTACGCAGCACTTATCTGAACCGAGCCAGTGCCGAGCCGGCGCGTTATCGTCTGGTGGATGCGGCATTGTCGTTGCCGGAAGTGCAGCGCTCCCTCGATACCTTGCTGCCGGAAATGCTGGAGCTTTACCGTGGCTGAGGCCTATCCCTGGCAGGAAGCGCTTTGGCAGCAAATGGCCGGACGCCCACAGCACGCGCATGCTTACCTGCTGCACGGACCGGCCGGAATCGGCAAGCGGGCCCTGGCCGAACGGCTGATGGCCAGTTTGCTGTGTCAGCGTCCCGAGGGGCTGGATGCATGCGGAAGCTGTAAATCCTGCATGCTGCTGGTTGCCGGCAGCCATCCGGATAACTACGTGCTGGAGCCGGAAGAGGCCGACAAGGCGATCAAGGTCGATCAGGTGCGCGACCTGGTCAGCTTCGTGGTGCAAACCGCGCAGATGGGCGGGCGCAAAGTGGTGTTGATCGAGCCGGTGGAGTCGATGAACATCAACGCCGCCAACGCCCTGCTCAAAAGTCTTGAGGAACCTTCGGGCAACACCGTGCTGTTGTTGGTGAGCCATCAACCAAGCCGATTGTTGCCGACGGTCAGAAGCCGCTGCGTGCAGCAGGCCTGCCCGCTGCCCAGCGAAGCCATGAGCCTGGCGTGGCTGGCCGATGCACTGCCCGACTGCACGCAGGACGAGCGTAACGAATTGCTGGTCCTTGCCGCAGGTTCGCCGCTGGCCGCTGTCAGTCTGCAGGCTCAGGGCGTTCGCGAGCAGCGTGCGCTGGTGGTCGACGGGGTGAAGAAGCTGCTCAAGCAGCAACAATCGCCAACGCAATTGGCCGAAGGCTGGAAAGATATTCCACTGTTGCTGCTGTTTGACTGGTTCTGCGACTGGTCGCACCTGATCCTGCGCTATCAGCTCACCGAGGACGAAGAAGGCCTCGGCCTGGCGGATATGCGTAAAGTGCTGCAGTACATGGCGCAGAAATCAAATCAGGGTAAGGTTCTCGACATTCAGGACTGGATCCTGGCGCAGCGCCAGAAGGTCATGTCCAAGGCCAACCTGAACCGCGTGCTGCTGCTCGAAGCTTTATTGGTACAGTGGGCTGGATTGCCGCTGCAACGTTAGGCCGTATTCATTGGAATCCTGAGGAGTTGTGATGAGCTTGCCGCTGAATTCCGGTCCGCGTAACGGTATTTTGTCCCTGACCATCAAGGACAAGTCCGTGCTTTACGCCGCTTACATGCCGTTCATCCGCAATGGCGGATTGTTCATTCCGACCAGCAAGAGCTACAAGCTGGGCGATGAAGTGTTCATGCTGCTCAATCTGATGGACGAGCCGGAGAAGGTTCCGGTCGCTGGCAAAGTCACCTGGATTACTCCCAAGGGCGCGCAGGGCAATC
The DNA here is from genome assembly GCF_049898225.1 of Pseudomonas sp. DSP3-2-3. Taxonomy (NCBI): domain Bacteria; kingdom Pseudomonadati; phylum Pseudomonadota; class Gammaproteobacteria; order Pseudomonadales; family Pseudomonadaceae; genus Pseudomonas; species Pseudomonas sp. DSP3-2-3. The sequence continues at coordinate 386,178 of NZ_JAFCXH010000002.1, forward strand.
GGGCTGCCGGGGTCGGCGTGCAATTCAATGACGGCGACAATACTGCCCGTAACATGATCGAAACCTATCTGGCCGGTGCTTTGAAGTCCGACCGTCCAACTCACACGATGTAGATAACCATTGCCATGCTTGTAGATTCCCATTGCCACCTTGATCGCCTGGACCTCGCTGAACACGCCGGTTCTCTGGATGCCGCGCTCGAAGCGGCACGGGGAAGAGGGGTCGGGCATTTTCTCTGTATCGGCGTCAGCGCTGACAATGCGGGCGCGGTCAAAGCCCTGGCAGAGCGCTATGACGACGTGGATTGCTCGGTGGGCATTCATCCGCTGGACCTGAAGCCGGGTGAAGCGCCTGCGCTGGAATGGTTGTTGGACGAATTGAATCACCCGCGCGTGGTCGCCATTGGCGAAACCGGTCTGGATTATCACTACGAGCCTGAAGCTGCCGAGTTGCAACAAGCGTCATTTCGCCTGCATCTGCAAGCCGCCAACGTCACCGGCAAGCCAGTCATCGTGCATACCCGTGGCGCGCGTGCCGATACGCTGAATCTGTTGCGCGAAGCGGCCTTGCCGCAAGGTGGCGTGCTGCATTGTTTCACCGAAGACTGGGACATGGCGAAGGCGGCCCTGGACCTGGGGTTTTACATTTCCCTGTCCGGCATCGTCACGTTCCGTAATGCCGATGCGTTGCGTGACGTAGCGCGTCAGGTTCCCGCAGATCGCCTGCTGGTTGAAACGGATTCGCCTTACCTGGCGCCGATTCCTTATCGGGGCAAGCCAAACCTGCCTCAGTATGTCCGCGAAGTCGCTGAGTTTCTGGCAATGCTGCGTGGCGAGTCCTACGAGCGCTTTGCCGAAATGACCACCGACAACTTTGCGCGCCTGTTCCCTCTGGCGCACCTCAAGCGCTAGACCCGTCCCGTACCGAATCCCGGGCAAAAAAAACCCGGGTTCTGGGGGGTGAATCCGGGTTAAGACCATTAGGAGTAAAACAAAGGTGCGCCATCCGTCGGCACCTTTACTGGCGTGTCATTTGGGGGATATGCAACGCCAACGTCTTAAGTATTGGTCAGGAATGCACGGCGTCCAGTCAGTTCTGCTCATTTTTTAAACAGATTTGGAATAGCCGGGCGGCTGCTGAGTCCGCAATTATCACGACGCTTGCTTGCGTCCTGCGTTGGCGGCGCATGACACCCGTTCGGCCATTTAGGCCAATAAACCGCGCCATGGTCGGATGATCCGTGCAATTTCGCGCAAGTTAGGCATAATACCCGGCTTCGATTTTGACCCCTACAGACCTTCTTATGCAGAAAGAACCCCGAAAGGTCCGTGAGTTTCGACGCCGCGAGCAAGAAATTCTCGACACCGCGCTCAAGCTGTTCCTCGATCAAGGTGAAGACAGCGTCACCGTCGAGATGATTGCTGATGCCGTGGGTATCGGCAAAGGCACGATCTATAAGCACTTCAAATCCAAGGCGGAGATTTACCTGCGCCTGATGCTCGACTACGAGCGTGATTTGAACGAGCTGCTGCATTCGGCGGATGTCGACAAGGACAAGGAAGCCCTGTCCCGCGCCTATTTCGAGTTCCGCATGCGCGATCCCCAGCGTTACCGGTTGTTTGATCGGCTAGAAGAAAAAGTCGTCAAGGGCAATCAGGTGCCGGAGCTGGTCGAAGAGCTGCACAAGATTCGCGCCTCTAACTTCGAGCGCCTGACGCTGTTGATCAAAGGTCGAATCAACGAAGGCAAACTCGAAGACGTCCCGCCTTACTTCCACTATTGCGCCGCCTGGGCATTGGTTCATGGCGCAGTGGCGCTGTACCACTCGCCATTCTGGAGCAATGTTCTCGAAGATCAGGAAGGTTTTTTCCAGTTCCTGATGGACATCGGCGTACGCATGGGCAACAAGCGCAAGCGTGATCCCGAGGCAATTGGTGATCTGAAGCCCGATACTGCTGGCGGTTGAGCCATTTCAGGACCTGCACGCATTAATGACCTGCTTTGCCCATGATGGCGCGGAAGCTGCATCCGACGACCATTCGCCGGTTTTCCGTCACCGGCACTTGGGAGGAAGTGATGCGTAGCCTGGTTTTGCTACTGGCGCTGTTGGCGTTGAATGGTTGTATGAGTGTCAGCGATCTGGGCCAGGGCGCTCATGATCAGTTCAGTGACGCCGGGTTGCTGGATCACAGTGAAACCCGCCGCATCAGTAACTGGCGGCTGCAGCCGGATTCCTTCATCTATATCGCTCAAGGTGCGTTTGCGCCGCCGGGCAGCGCCTACCCAAGACCGAACGTGGTGGCCGAAGAAGCTTTCAACGGTTTCATCGAGTATTTCCCGATGGTTCGTCGCGCTCGCGGGCCACTAGGCCTGGATGAGGCGATGAACGAAGCACGTTCGGCGGGCGCGCATTATCTGCTGTATACCCGCTTCGCCAAGGCCGATGACCGAATCGGCAACACCGACGAGTGGTCCGACCAGGAAGCGCTGGACCGGCTCGGCATCGACAGCGGCGTCATCCAGCTGATGTTGATCGAAACCAGCACCCGCTACCTGATCGACAGCGCGCGAATTCGCAGCCGTGGCGGATTGCTGACACTGCATGACACCAAACCACAAGATTTGCTTGGCCCGCCTCTGGAGGATTACGCTCGCAGTCTGTTGGGCATAAGCCGTTGAGGAGAAAGTCATGAGTGATACAGGCAAGGCCAATGATCTGTTCGCGCAGATCCCCAAATCCAAAGGGTTGCCGCCTGTTCATTTATGGAACCCGGATTTCTGCGGCGATATCGACATGCGCATCGCCCGCGACGGTACCTGGTATTACCTGGGGACGCCTATCGGTCGCAAGCCCATGGTTCGCTTGTTCTCGACCATCATGCGCCGCGACGGCGACGACTACTTCCTGATCACTCCAGTGGAGAAGGTACGCATCAAGGTCGATGACGCGCCATTCGTGGCGGTTAGTCTGCAAGTCGAAGGTGAGGGCGAGCGTCAACTGCTGCGCTTTACCACCAATGTCGACGACATGACTGAAGCCGGTCCCGAGCATGCATTGCGGGTGCTGATCGATCCCGAGACCGACGAACCGGCGCCGTACATCAATGTGCGGGTCAACCTCGAAGCCCTGATTCATCGCAACGTCTTCTATCAATTGGTCGAGCTGGCCGTGCCTCGCGACATCGATGGCCAGCGCTGGCTGGGTGTCTGGAGCGGCGGTCTGTTTTTTCCAATCGGCCTTGAGCCCTGAATAACGAAGCCTTCGGATAATGTCCCTTCAATTGCCTGCTCCGGGCGCGACGGTTAAAGTGCCGCTCCCCGTTTTTCCTGAGGTTTTGCATGAGCCAGTCCTTTGACATCGCCGTGATCGGCGCCACCGGTACTGTCGGCGAAACCATCGTCCAGATTCTTGAGGAGCTCGACTTCCCGGTTGGGCAGTTGCACTTGCTGGCCAGCATCGAGTCGGCGGGGCATTCCGTGCCGTTCAGGGGCAAGAATGTGCGGATCAAAGAAGTCGACGAGTTCGATTTCAACAAGGCGCAGGTTGCATTTTTTGCCGCTGGTCCGGCCATTACCCGCAGTTACGCTGCGCGCGCCTTGGCCGCGAGCTGTTCGGTGATCGATCTGTCGGGCGGATTGCCCGCTGCAGACGCACCCGGCGTGGTGCCGGAAATCAATGCGCAGTCGATTGAGTCTCACGGCAAGCCTTATCAGATTTCCAGTCCGAGCGCTTCCGGCACGGCCATCGCGCTGACCCTCGCACCGTTGCTCGGTGTGCTGGAAATCCTGCGCGTCAATGTCACCGCGTGCCTGGCAGTCTCCAGCCAGGGCCGCGAAGGCGTTGCCGAACTGGCTCGACAAACCACCGAACTGCTGAATATTCGCCCCCTCGAACCGCGTTTTTTTGATCGGCAGATGGCCTTCAACCTGCTCGCTCAGGTCGGTGCGCCGGATGCGCAAGGCCATGCACCGCTGGAAGTTCGCCTGGTGGCAGAGTTGCGCGAGTTGCTGGCATTGCCTTTACTCAAGGTTTCGGCCACGTGCGTGCAAGCGCCGGTGTTTTTTGGCGACAGCTTTACCGTGTCGCTGCAAACCTCGCGGCCGGTTGATCTGCAAGCGGTCAATGCTGCACTGGAAGCTGCTGCAGGGATTGAGCTGGTCGAAGCCGGAGATTATCCGACGGCTGTAGGAGATGCCGTAGGCCAGGATGTTGTTTATGTAGGACGCGTGCGCAGTGGAATAGACGATCCCTGTGAGCTGAATCTGTGGGTGACGTCTGACAATGTGCGCAAAGGTGCCGCGCTCAACGCTGTGCAGGTCGCGCAATTGTTGATAAAAGACTATGTGTAAAAGATACTTGCCTTCATTTTGAAAAAACTTTCTAGCCGTGTGTGTCGTCGATCTCCTGAGATGTCTGCTTAGACACCCAATGCATGCTTTACCTTCCCGGGTGCCGGGGAGTTTTTAAACAAGGGATGGGCTATGGTTCAGGTTCGCAAACTGGTATTGGCAATTGCTGCCGCTTCGGCGTTGTCATCAGGCATGGCGCACGCGCTGGGACTCGGGGAATTGTCGGTCAAGTCGACCCTGAATCAACCCCTTGTAGCCGAGATCGAATTGACTCAGGCCCAAGGCCTGAGTGCCGCGCAGGTGGTGCCAAGCCTGGCGACCACCGCTGATTTTGCTCAGGCGGGTGTTGCCCGGCAGGCATTTCTCAACGATCTGACATTCACTCCGGTACTCAATGCCAGCGGTAAAAGCGTATTGCGCATTACCTCCAGTAAACCGGTGCGTGAACCCTTTGTGAAATTCCTCGTGCAGGTGCTCTGGCCCAATGGCCGTCTGCTGCGTGAATACAGCCTGTTGCTGGACCCACCGAAGTTTTCCCCTGAAGCGGCCGCGGCTGCCGCAGCAGCGCCGCAATTGCCGGCGACTGCTCCACAGCCAGCCCAGGCGCCTGCAACTCCAGCGGTAGCGCCTGCTGCGCCTGCTCCTGTTCCCGAGGCCGCCCCTGCAGCCGAGGCCAAACCTGCGCAATACACCACCACCAATAACGACACGCTCTGGGAAATCGCCGAGAAAGTGCGTAATGGCGGCACCGTTCAGCAAACCATGCTGGCCATTCAGGCGCTCAATCCTGATGCGTTCATCGGCGGCAATATCAACCGCCTGAAAAAAGGCCAGGTATTGCGCCTGCCTGATCCGCAACAAACCACTAGCGTGCCGCAGCCTCAAGCCGTGGCCAAGGTTGCCGAACAGAATCAGGCCTGGCGCCAGGGTCGGCGTTTGCCGTCCGGTACCCGTCAGGTCGATGCGACCCGTCGTGATCGCGCCGGCGCTGCGCCGTCCAGAGTTGCTCCAAGCGACAGCCTGAGTCTGGTCGCCGCAGGCTCCAACCCTTCTGCCAAAGGTGCGGCAGGCGACAAGGATTTGAGTAACAAGCTCGCGGTAGCCGAGGAAAGCCTCGATACCGCGCGCCGTGACAACGCCGAACTGAAAAGTCGCATGAACGACTTGCAGAGTCAGCTGGACAAGATGCAGCGCCTGATTCAGCTCAAGAGCGATCAACTGGCCAAGATGCAGGCCGCGGGTGCAACGGTTCCACCGGTGCCTGCCGATCCGGCTTTGCCGGCAGCACTGGTCCCGGCGCCTGGCGCTGCTGCCAAGCCGCCGGGCGAAATTGCACCCGAAGACGCACTGCCAGCGGGCGCGGCTCAAGTCAGCGCGCCTGCTGCGGATCAGCCTCTGGCCGTCGAACCGGTTGTGGCTCAGGAGGAGGATTCGGACAAAGCGTTCAAGCAACTGCTCGGTAACCCGATAGTCCTCGGCCTGATCGGCGGGGCGGTCGTGCTGCTCCTGCTCCTGTTGATGCTGTTTCTGGCCCGCCGCCGCAATGCCAAGGCCGAAGCCGAGAAGCACCGTCGCATGGCGCGTGCGCTGGCTGAAGAATCCGAATTCGTTTCCGACATGGACATGGACGTGCCGCAGGCCAGTTTCGATGGGCTGGTGGTTGCCGCGCCTAACGTGAAAATGGCGCCAATGGGCAGCGCGAGTGTCGATCCTGCTCGCGAACGTCCAGCCGATCCGCTGGTTCAGGCTGAGATCCATATTGCTTACGGGCGCATGAATCAGGCTGTCGAGCTGCTGGAAGAGTCGTTGAAGGAAGACCCGTCCCGGGACGATATTCGTCTCAAGCTCATGGAAATCTACGCCGAGCAAGGTAACAGCAAGGCGTTCGCGATTCATGAGCGGAAAATGGTGGCCGGGGGAAAGCACCACGCTGAGGTCGAGCGGCTCAAGAGTCGTTACCCGGCCATGATCACCGCTGCCGTCGTTGCGGCGGCAGCGACAGCGACCGCCGCTGCGGTCGCTGCAGAAATGGATGCGAAGTACCTCGAGGAATTGTTGCTCGACGAGCCGGAAGCAACGGAGCCCGAGCCTCAGCCGGCCGTTGTGGCGCCAACACCTGTACCGCCAACGCCGGAACCTGACGCTCAAGCGGATGAACTCGATGAGTTCGATCATGATTTCGATTTGAGCCTGGATGACCTTGAAGAGGCCTCACCTGCGCAAGTGACCAATCCAACCGATCTGCACGATCTGGATCTGGATGCACCTGTTTTGCCAGCAATCAATGAAGATGACGATGACGAGCTGAGTTTCGAGTCGGTATTGAAACAGCAAAGCGAAGCCAAGGCGGCGAGCGCGCCTGATGATCTGGCGGAGTTTGATCTGGCTGACTTCGATCTGGATAGCGCTGAAGACGAGCCTGCACTCAGCGCCGAGGATGATTTCCTGCTCAGTCTTGACGAAGAACCGTTGAATCTGGGTGAGTCAGCGCCGTCTCAGCCTGCCGACGATCTGGATCTGCCGGATGATTTCGATCTGTCGCTGGCCGACGAAATCGAGACCGATCAGGCGACTCAAGCGTTTGCCTCCGAGATCGAGGATGTGAATGCCGAGCTGGAGCGGTTGTCGCAGAATCTTGAGCAGCCGCCGATGGCCAAGCCGTTCGAAGCGCCGAGCTTCACCGCCGAAGACGTTGCGGCACTCGACGATGACGAGCCGGAATTCGACTTCCTGTCAGGTACCGATGAGGCGGCCACCAAGCTCGATCTGGCCCGCGCCTACATCGAGATGGGCGACAGCGATGGCGCTCGGGACATTCTCGATGAAGTCGTCACCGAAGGTGATGATGGCCAGAAAACCGAAGCCAGGGACATGTTGAGTCGTCTGGTCTGAGTGCTCTGCCATTGACTGCAACGGCCGCTTTTGCGGCCGTTTGCATTTCCGGGGCAGGGCGCATGGCGTCTTTTTTCAGCGGCCTTATAATGGCCGCCATTTCGTAATTCAACAGGCTGTCACTTCTTGGCGAATATAGATAACGCGGCGGCCGAAATGGCCGCCGCTGGTTTTTCCAGAATCGCACTCGGTGTCGAGTACAAGGGCTCTCGCTATTGCGGCTGGCAGCGTCAGGCTTCCGGTGTGCTGACCGTTCAGGAAACCCTGGAAAATGCGCTCTCCAAAGTCGCGGATTCGCCGGTGTCGCTGCTATGCGCCGGGCGCACCGACGCGGGTGTGCATGCCTGTGGCCAAGTGGTGCACTTCGACACTCAGGCCGAGCGGTCCATGAAAGCCTGGGTCATGGGCGCCAATATCAATCTGCCCCATGACGTCAGCGTGACGTGGGCCAAGGTGATGCCGGCGGATTTCCATGCGCGCTTCAAGGCCATCGCCCGGCGCTATCGTTATGTCATCTATAACGATCAGATTCGTCCGGCTCATCTGAACCAGGAAATCACCTGGAATCATCGCCCGCTGGATGCCGAACGCATGGCGCAGGCCGCGCAGTATCTGGTTGGCACTCATGATTTCAGCGCGTTCCGGGCTGGGCAGTGCCAGGCCAAGTCACCCATCAAACAGCTGCACCATCTGCGCGTCTCGCGGCACGGCAAGATGATTGTCATTGATGTGCGCGCCAATGCCTTTCTGCATCACATGGTGCGCAATATTGCTGGCGTGTTGATGACCATCGGCACGGGCGAGCGTCCTGTCGAGTGGGCGCGGGATGTGCTGGAGAGCAAGGTGCGCAGGACCGGCGGCGTAACGGCACACCCATATGGGTTGTATCTGGTGCAGGTTGAGTATCGTGACGAGTTTCCATTGCCGGAACGCTATGTCGGGCCGCACTTTCTGACAGGCTTCTCGGAACTTGACGGCTGACGTCCGGAAAAGCATTTGCTACCATCCCGAACTTTACAGAAAGGCTTGGGGTTCTCTACATGTCAGCCGTTCGCAGCAAGATCTGCGGCATTACCCGCATAGAAGACGCTTTGGCTGCTGTCGAAGCCGGGGCTGATGCTATCGGGCTGGTGTTTTATGCCAAGAGCCCGCGCGCGGTGACCGTGCAGCAAGCGCGGGCGATCATCGCCGCGCTGCCGCCGTTTGTCAGTACCGTCGGGCTTTTCGTCAATGCCAGTGCCTGCGAGCTCAACGAGACGCTGGACGCCGTGCCGCTGGATCTGTTGCAGTTTCATGGCGATGAAACGCCAGAGCAATGTGAAGGCTATCATCGCCCTTATATCAAGGCGTTGCGGGTACAGGCCGGTGACGATATCGCCGCCAGTTGCCGGGCGTATTCCGGAGCCAGCGGTATTCTGCTGGATACCTATGTTGCCGGGGTTCCTGGCGGCACGGGTGAAACCTTCGACTGGGCCCTGATTCCCGGTGGTCTGAGTAAACCGATCATTCTGGCGGGTGGTCTGACTTCCGCCAATGTGGCGCAAGCCATCGCCCAGGTCCGTCCGTATGCGGTGGATGTCAGTGGCGGAGTCGAAAAGAGTGGAGGCATCAAGGACCATGACAAGATCCGCGCGTTCATGAGTGCGGTGCATGGCGCTTGATAGCGAGCCGTTATAGATGTGACGGCTGTTGATTGTCTGCCGTCCATAACCCTGGCTGCGCGATTGGCGCACAGGTCGAATTCAAGAGTGCGCAGGCGTTGGTACGCCGCGCAGAAGCTGTTGCAGTTCCACGATTGACGACGTTGTTGTCATGCAGGTCAGGCCAATTGCCGACCGCTGACGCCGGGTTGTCAGATCATCCAAGAATTTAGCTCAAGGGCATGCGCAGACGTCGATTCGTCTGCGTTCGAGCCACCGGTACTGGAGAAATAAAGCATGAGCAACTGGTTGGTAGACAAGCTGATCCCTTCGATCATGCGTTCCGAGGTCAAGAAAAGCTCGGTTCCCGAAGGTCTTTGGCACAAGTGCCCTTCTTGCGAAGCGGTGCTTTATCGTCCAGAACTGGAAAAGACCCTGGACGTCTGCCCCAAGTGCAACCACCACATGCGTATTGGTGCCCGGGCACGCTTGAACATCTTTCTGGATACCGATGGTCGTGCCGAAATCGGCGCTGATCTGGAGCCAGTGGATCGCCTGAAGTTTCGCGACAGCAAGAAGTACAAGGATCGTCTTACCGGTGCGCAGAAGCAGACCGGTGAAAAAGATGCGCTGATTTCCATGAGCGGCTCCTTACTGGGCATGCCAGTGGTTGCTTGCGCATTCGAGTTCTCCTTCATGGGTGGTTCGATGGGGGCTATCGTTGGCGAGCGTTTCGTACAGGCCGCCAATTACGCGCTGGAAAAACGTTGCCCGATGATATGCTTTGCAGCCTCCGGTGGCGCACGCATGCAGGAAGCGCTGATCTCCCTGATGCAAATGGCCAAGACATCGGCCGTGCTGGCTCGTCTTCGCGAAGAAGGCCTGCCGTTTATCTCGGTACTCACTGACCCGGTCTACGGCGGGGTTTCCGCGAGCCTGGCGATGCTCGGTGATGTCATCGTTGCAGAGCCTAAAGCATTGATCGGTTTCGCCGGTCCTCGGGTAATCGAGCAGACCGTGCGCGAAAAACTGCCGGAAGGCTTCCAGCGCAGCGAGTTCCTGCTGGAGCACGGCGCTATCGATCTGATCGTCCATCGCCAGGAACTGCGTCCGCGCCTGGGCAATCTGCTCGCGCAATTCATGAACCTGCCGACCCCTAAATTCGTACCGCCGGTACTGGAACCGATCATCGTTCCGCCGGTTCCGGCGAACGTATGACCCCAGGATCGCTGGGCGACTGGCTCGCCTATCTGGAGCAGTTGCACCCTTCGGCCATTGATATGGGGCTGGAGCGTTTGCAACAGGTTGCCCGGCAATTGGGTCTGACCCGTCCCGCGCCCAAGGTGATTACCGTCACCGGGACCAACGGCAAGGGCTCGACCTGCGCATTTCTCGCAGCATTGCTGCAGGCGCAGGGCTTGAAAGTCGGCGTCTACAGCTCACCTCACCTGTTGCGTTACAACGAGCGGGTGCAGGTGCAGGGGGTCGAAGCGACTGACGTGGAACTGTGTGATGCGTTTGCCGCTGTCGAAGCAGCGCGGGGCGATGTCACGCTGACTTATTTCGAGATGGGCACCCTGGCGGCTTTCTGGTTGTTCGAGCAGGCCGCGCTGGATGTTGCCGTGCTTGAAGTCGGTCTCGGCGGTCGTCTGGATGCGGTCAACCTGATCGACGCGGATCTGGCGCTGGTGACCAGCATTGGTATCGATCATGCCGATTGGCTGGGCGATACCCGTGAATCTGTCGCGTTCGAAAAGGCGGGCATTTTCCGCGAAGGTCGTCCTGCGCTCTGTGGCGATCTGGACCCTCCGGCGCCTTTGCTGGATCGGGCTGCTGCACTCAATTGCCCGCTATGGTTGCGTGGTCGGGAGTTCGATCTGTCGATCACCGACCACAACTGGAACTGGCTGGGTCGCGACGGGGCAGGGCAGTTGGTTGAATTGCGCGACCTGCCACTGCTCGATTTGCCCATGGAAAACGCCGCACTGGCGTTGCAGGCCTATTTGTTGCTGGATATTGCCTGGCAGCCGGAGGTCATTCGTGCGGCATTGCTTGGCACGCGGATTATCGGTCGTCTGGATCGTCGCTCGTTCAACTGGCATGGCAAGCACCTGCATTTGCTGCTGGATGTGGGCCATAACCCCCATGCTGCACAGTTTCTCGCCCGGCGCATGGCGCAGCGTCCGGTCGTCGGCAGGCGTCTGGCGGTGTTTGGTTTGCTGGCTGACAAGGAGCTCGAAGGCGTGGTCACCGAGCTGGTTGGCAGTATTGCTGAGTGGGCTGTTGCGCCGTTGCCGACCTCTCGCAGTCGTCCGGCGTCCGATCTTCAGGTGGCACTACAGAACCTTGGAGCAAAAGCGACGTCCTATCAGAGTGTTGCGTTGGCGCTGGAAGCTCAGTGCGCGCACGCCACGGCCGATGACGAAATTTTGCTGTTCGGGTCTTTTTACTGTGTTGCCGAGGCCCTGGAATGGTTGACCCGGCACGCCAAAGAGGAAGCTGCAAATGGCACTGCTGGATAACGTATTCAAACAGCGAATGGTCGGCGCACTGGTGCTTATTGCCGTGGCGGTGATCTTCCTGCCAATGCTGTTCACAAAACAAGACGAGTCGCATCGGGTATTGGTCGACGCGCCGGCTGCTCCGCAGACACCGCCCACGCCTCAGGTGCGGATCGAACCGGTTCCGGTTCCCGAACCTCAGGCCTTGCCTCAGGAACCAGTACCGGCCGACGACGAGATCGGCCAGATTGCCCTGGCACCAACGACGCCAATCGCGCCTGCGCCGCCCGCTGCCAAACCAGCTCCTGCGCCAGCCGCCCCTGTTGCCAAGCCGGCACCCAAGCCTTCGGCTCCGGCTCCAGCTCCAGCAGCTCCGGCGACTGCCCCGGCACAAGCAGCGACCAAACCGGCCACGCCAAGCGGTGTCGATGCCAATGGCTTGTCGGTCAGCTGGTCGGTGCAACTGGCGAGCCTGTCCAATCGGGCCAATGCCGACAACCTGCAGAAAACCCTGCGTACCCAAGGCTATAACGCCTATATCCGCACCGCCGACGGGGTGAATCGGGTGTTCGTCGGTCCGCTGATCGAGCGCGCCGAGGCCGATCGTCTGCGCGATCAGCTCGACAAGCAGCAGAAGCTCAAGGGCATCGTCGTGCGCTTCCAGCCCGAACGCGGCTGAGGCTTTTTCGGCGAATGTGAGGCCTGCCGGTAATCCCCGCTTACCGGCAGGCTGGCGCTCTGCTAAAATGCGCCGCCTTATCTGTTCGCAGGCTCAAACGTGCCATTTACCCCGGTCGACTGGGCGATCCTCGGGATTGTCGTCATTTCTGCTCTGATCAGTCTCAAGCGCGGCTTCGTCAAGGAAGCTCTGTCGCTGGTGACCTGGATCATTGCAGGCGTCGTTGCCTGGATGTTCGGTGCGGGGCTTTCGCAGTATCTGGTCAGTTATATTGAGACGCCCTCGTTCAGGGTGATCGCAGCCTGTACTATTCTATTCGTCGCCACCTTGCTGGTCGGCGCAATGATCAACTTTCTCATCGGAGAACTGATTCGTGTCACCGGGCTTTCCGGGACCGATCGTTTTCTCGGCATGGTCTTCGGCGCGGCGCGCGGGGGCTTGCTTGTCGTAGTGGCGGTCGGGCTGTTGAGCCTGGGGCCGGTGCAACAGGATCAATGGTGGCAGCAGTCCAGATTGTTGCCACAATTTCTCATGGTCGCTGACTGGTCGAAAAACCTGATTCTCGGGATGTCCAGCAAGTGGCTCGCCAGCGGCATCAGCGTACCTGCTGATCTGCCGTTCAAGGATCACCTTCTGCCGCCTACAATGCCGCAGGAAGTGCTCGGTAAATCCAGTTCCACTAAGTAGGGGTTGTGTCGCATGTGTGGCATCGTCGGTATCGTTGGTAAGTCGAATGTCAATCAGGCGCTGTATGACGCGCTAACCGTCCTCCAGCACCGCGGCCAGGACGCTGCCGGTATCGTAACCAGTCATGATGGCCGGTTATTCCTGCGCAAGGACAATGGTTTGGTTCGTGACGTATTCCACCAGCGCCATATGCAGCGCCTGGTCGGACATATGGGCATTGGCCATGTGCGTTATCCAACAGCGGGCAGCTCGACCTCGGCCGAGGCGCAGCCGTTCTACGTTAACTCGCCGTATGGCATCACGTTGGCCCACAACGGCAACCTGACCAACGTTGAGCAACTGGCCAAGGAGATTTACGAATCTGACCTGCGCCACGTCAACACCAATTCCGATTCGGAAGTGTTGCTCAACGTTTTCGCCCATGAGCTGGCACAGCGCGGCAAGTTGCAGCCCACCGAAGAAGACGTCTTCGCGGCAGTGGCCGACGTACACAATCGTTGCCGTGGCGGCTATGCCGTCGTTGCGATGATCACCGGTTATGGCATCGTTGGTTTCCGTGACCCGGATGCCATTCGCCCGATCGTGTTCGGCCAGCGTCATACCGACGAAGGCGTCGAATACATGATCGCCTCGGAAAGCGTTTCCCTGGATGTACTGGGTTTCACGCTGATCCGTGACCTGGCGCCGGGTGAAGCGGTTTACATCACCGAAGACGGCAAACTGCATACCCGTCAATGTGCGGCGAACCCGAAATACGCCCCGTGCATCTTCGAACACGTCTATCTGGCGCGTCCGGACTCGATCATCGACGGTATCTCGGTCTATAAGGCGCGTCTGCGCATGGGCGAGAAGCTGGCCGACAAGATCCTGCGCGAGCGTCCGGATCACGACATCGACGTGGTCATCCCGATTCCTGACACCAGCCGTACCGCGGCTCTCGAACTGGCTAACCATCTGGGCGTCAAGTTCCGCGAAGGCTTCGTCAAGAACCGCTATATCGGCCGTACGTTCATCATGCCCGGCCAGGCCGCGCGGAAAAAATCCGTACGCCAGAAGCTCAACGCCATCGAGCTGGAATTTCGCGGCAAGAACGTGATGCTGGTGGACGACTCCATCGTGCGCGGCACCACTTGCAAGCAAATCATCCAGATGGCACGGGAAGCAGGCGCCAAGAACGTCTACTTCTGCTCCGCTGCACCGGCCGTTCGCTATCCGAACGTGTATGGCATCGACATGCCGAGCGCTCATGAGCTGATCGCCCACAACCGTACCACCCAGGACGTCGCGGATCTGATCGGCGCCGACTGGTTGATCTATCAGGACTTGAATGATCTGATCGAAGCGGTCAGCGGCAGCAAAAAGGTCAAGATCGACAACTTCGATTGCTCGGTCTTCGACGGCAAGTACGTGACCGGTGATATCGACGAGCATTACCTGAACAAGATCGAGCAGGCGCGTAATGACGCCTCCAAGGTCAAGACTCAGGCTGTGAGCGCGATCATCGATCTGTACAACAACTAATCATCAGGGAGGGCGCGGCATGACTCAGGAATGGGATGCCGGTCGGCTGGACAGCGATCTTGAAGGCGTGGGTTTCGACACCCTCGCTGTACGGGCAGGTCAACACCGCACGCCAGAGGGCGAGCACGGCGACCCGATGTTCTTCACCTCCAGTTACGTGTTCCGCACGGCCGCCGACGCGGCCGCGCGTTTCGCCGGTGAAGTGCCGGGCAACGTCTACTCGCGCTACACCAACCCGACGGTGCGCTCCTTCGAAGAGCGTATCGCCGCGCTGGAAGGCGCAGAGCAGGCAGTAGCGACCGCGACGGGCATGGCGGCCATTCTGGCCACCGTTATGAGTCTGTGCAGCGCGGGCGACCATGTACTGGTGTCGCGCAGCGTGTTCGGTTCGACCATCAGCCTGTTCGAGAAGTACTTCAAGCGCTTTGGTGTCGAAGTCGATTATGTGCCGTTAGCCGAGCTGGCGGGTTGGGATGCGGCCATCAAGTCGAACACCAAATTGCTGTTCGTCGAGTCGCCGTCCAATCCCTTGGCTGAGTTGGTGGATATCGCCGCTTTGGCCGAAATCGCCCACGCCAAGGGCGCGATGCTGGTGGTGGATAACTGCTTCTGTACGCCGGCGCTGCAACAACCGCTGCTGCTGGGTGCTGACGTGGTTGTGCATTCGGCCACCAAGTTCATCGACGGCCAGGGTCGTTGCATGGGCGGCGTGGTTGCCGGACGCAGCGAGCAGATGAAGGAAGTCGTGGGTTTCCTGCGCACGGCCGGGCCGACCCTGAGCCCGTTCAATGCCTGGATTTTCCTCAAGGGCCTTGAAACCCTGAACCTGCGCATGCGCGCTCATTGCGCCAGTGCTCTTGAGTTGGCTGAATGGCTGGAGCAGCAGGACGGCATTGAGAAGGTGCATTACGCCGGTCTCAAGAGCCATCCACAGCATGCTCTGGCTCAACGCCAGCAGAAAGGTTTTGGTGCCGTGGTCAGTTTTGAAGTCAAAGGCGGCAAGGACGGCGCATGGCGTTTCATTGATGCCACGCGTCTGATCTCCATCACGGCCAATCTGGGTGACAGCAAAACCACCATCACCCACCCGAGCACCACGTCTCACGGGCGTCTGGCGCCTCAGGAGCGGGAAGCCGCGGGTATTCGTGACAGCCTGATTCGTGTGGCAGTCGGCCTGGAAGATGTCGCGGACCTCAAAGCCGATCTGGCGCGTGGTCTGGCGGCATTGTGAGCGATTGGGTGATGCAGGCCGCCAGCTCCAGCAATGGCCGGGTGGCCTTGGTCACCGGTGCGGCACGCGGGATCGGCCTGGGCATCGCTGCCTGGCTGATGACCGAGGGCTGGCAGGTCGTGCTCGCCGACATTGATCGCACCCGTGGATCGCGGGTTGCTGAAGCGCTGGGCGAGAACGCGTTGTTCATTGGCATGGATGTGGCCAGTGAAGAACAGGTTGCCGCTGGCGTCGCGCAAGTGATCGGTCGCTTCGGACGCCTGGATGCACTGGTCTGCAACGCTGCGGTGGCGGATCCGCGCAACACCACTCTCGAAAGCTTGAGCCTTGCCCACTGGAATCGTGTGCTGGCCGTCAATCTCAATGGTCCGATGATGCTGGCCAAGCACTGTGCGCCGTATCTGCGCGCTCACTGCGGAAGCATCGTCAACCTGACCTCGACTCGCGGTCGTCAATCAGAACCCGATACGGAAGCTTACGCGGCCAGCAAGGGCGGTTTGATGGCGTTGACTCACGCCTTGGCGATCAGCCTTGGCCCTGAAATCAGGGCCAATGCGGTGAGCCCCGGCTGGATCGACGTCCGCGACCCGTCTGTGAGGCGCGCTGAGCCGTTGTCTGACGCTGATCATGCGCAGCATCCGGCTGGCAGGGTAGGGACCGTGGAGGACGTGGCAGCGATGGTTGCCTGGCTGCTGTCGCGCAATGCCGGTTTCATTACCGGGCAGGAATTCGTGGTCGACGGCGGCATGACCCGCAAAATGGTTTATGTTGAATAGCTTCAAGCTTCAAGCTGCGAGCTGTAAGTAAAGGCGCGAGAAATTGCGCGTTTTCTTCGTCTTGCTTGTAGCTGGAAACCTGTCGCTAAAAGCGGCCCCTGAAAAAAACTTCAAGCAGGCTATTGACTTAGGTTCGTTAGGTGCGTAAATTTCGCGGCCTCAACGAAGCAAAGGGTGATTAGCTCAGCTGGGAGAGCAGCTGCCTTACAAGCAGCGGGTCGGCGGTTCGATCCCGTCATCACCCACCACTTCGTGAGTTTCAAGCTACAACGTTTGATAGCAGCACCGGACGCAAGTCCACCGACAAGCAGCGGTAGTTCAGTCGGTTAGAATACCGGCCTGTCACGCCGGGGGTCGCGGGTTCGAGTCCCGTCCGCTGCGCCATATTTTACGGATCGGGTCAGCCCGGTCTGCGATTGAAAAGCCTCAAGGCTGATCAGTCAGGGTTACAACGAAACAGGTTCTCGAAGATCTGTTTCAACAGGTTCAAACGGATGCAAGTCCGAGCGATACGCAGCGGTAGTTCAGTCGGTTAGAATACCGGCCTGTCACGCCGGGGGTCGCGGGTTCGAGTCCCGTCCGCTGCGCCATACATAGCTTCAAGGCCCTTGAACTCCTTGAAGCGAAAGAAAGCGACCTTAACGGGTCGCTTTTTTTTTGCCCTGAATCCGGTAAGCGCAGCGTTATTTCGTCATTTGAATCCACATCCTTTCACTGTCCGCGTTGATCCTGCGCCTGCCTTGTTGCAGACTTGTCGGCGCTTCCCCAGTCCGCAGTACTGCTGACCGTTATCTCCTCCAGGATTCTTGATGCCAAAATTATTTAGCTTTCGTACCGCGTGCTGGGCAGTTGCCCTGCTGGCTGCCGCAGGCTGTTCGGCAAAGAAGGCCGCTGTGTATGAGCATGAAAACTTTGACGATGCGGGGACTTTTTCCAGAGCCTACCCCGTCACCGACTCCGCTTCCTGTGAAGCGGCGCGCCGTGCTTTGCTCAGTCAGGGCTACATCATCACCAGCAGCGACCCGAAGATGATCAGCGGGCACAAAAGCTTCCAGCAAACCGGCGAAACCCACATGGAGATCAGCTTCAACGTGGTCTGCGCTGCTGATGGCACCGAAAACAGCTCAACGATGTTCGCCAATGCCTTGCAGGACCGCTACGCGCTGAAAAAGACCAACAACTCCGCGAGCGTGGGTGTCGGCGTGCTGGGTTCGGTGTCGATGCCGATCGGCTCGACTGATGACTCGATGGTCAAGGTCGCCAGCGAGACCGTGGCGTCTGACAAGTTCTACGACCGTTTCTTCATCCTGGTGGAAAACTTCCTGCCGCCAGAAGCGAAGAAAGCCGCGCATATCAAGGAAAAGCCGAAGACCGATCTCGGCATGCCGGAGCCAGTCGCCAAACCTGCTGCCCTCGCCGAGCCCAAGCCTGCTGAAACCAAGCCAGTTGAAGAAGCCCCGAAAGCTGAGCCAGCCGCCGCGCCCGCTGTGGAAACCAGCCAGCCAGTCCCGGCTCCCGGCGCCGCTGATTCCTTCCAGGCCGAGCCAGCGCCTGTCGAGGCTGCGCCGGAAACTAAGACTGCACCGTGATGCAGCTGTTGTGGGACCGGCTTTAGCCGGGAAGAGGCCGGTACATTCGCTAGACTTTCAGAGCCTGAACCTGCGTATTCCCGGCTAAAGCCGGTCCCACAACCACCCATTCACCCCAAAAACAGCTTATAAGCCGGATTCTCGCTTTCATCCCAATACGGATAGCCAATCTCGGCCAGCGCCGCCGGGATCAGGT